>NZ_JBFRFI010000008.1:0-176166 GCF_052114745.1 Brevundimonas sp. 2YAF1
GCCGGACGCTGCGCGGCGGGGCGCGACGTGGCGGGGGCGGCCGCCGCCGTCGCGGCGGGAACGGGGCCAGACGCGGGAAGCGGCGGCGGGGCGACGTTGGCGGCGCGCACGCGCTCGGCGGTCGCGGCGGCGGCTGCGGCGCGGCGCGTGGCCACGTCCTGAATGGCGGCGGCCTGGGCCGGGGTCGGCGGCGGGGCCGTGTTCAGACTGGCCAGCGGCGGCGCGTTCAGCGCGTTCTGGTCGGCCAACTGGCTGAAGTCCTGGAACAGCAGGATGCGGACATAGTCGATCGCCGTCCGGTCGCTGAACAGCTTGACCCGCCAGGTCCCGTCAACGCCCTTGGCGGCGACGCCGATGGGCAGGCCGCGCGGGAAGCCGCCGCCGTCGCCTGACGTCAGGACGCGGTCGCCTTCCTGCACCGATCCGGCCCCACGTACATAGTCCAGACGCGGGCTGCCGCTGCCGTCGCCCGTCAGCATGGCGCGCGCGTCGGTGCGCTCGACCAACACCGGCGTGCGCGACGCCACGTCGGTCAGCAGCAGCATCCGGCTATAGCCTGACGACACGCCCATGATGCGGCCGACCAGTCCATGCTCGCTCAACACAGGGTTGCCGGTGCGCACGCCCTTGGCGGCGCCGACGTTCAGCAGCCGCGCCCGGGCGAACGGGCCGCGCGAATCGGTGATGGCCAGGCCCGTGACCATGGGCACCGGCGGCTCGGTCTTGACCCCCAGCATCTGTTCGAAGCGGGAATTGACGTTCTTCAGCGCCAGGGCGTCGTCGCGCCAGGCGTTCAATTCGACGACCTGCTGACGCAGCCGCCGGTTCTCCGACACGGCGAAGAAATAGCCTTTGACGTAATCGACGGCGTTGCCGGTCCAGCGCACGGGCGCGGACAAGGCTCCGCCCACCGGCGCGGCGCCGGCTTCAAAACCGGCGCGCACGGGCGCATAGCCGTCGGCGTTCTGGGTCTCGCGGCGATCGCCAAGCAGCAGCATGACGGCGCCGACGATGCCCACGACGACCATCACCGCGGCCGTCCAGGCCAGCGGCACCTTCAGATTCTCGAACGGTCCGTCGCGAAACGCCACGGCCAGCCTTCCTGCTAGAGGTTCGGGACCGGCGAGGTCTTCCCCGCCGGCGGTGAGAGCCTATCGCAAAAACCGATTCCCGAAGAAGGCGGCCGTCACGACAAGCTGATCAGCCTCAGAGCGAGGACTCGAGGACGCCCTTCATCCACGACGGGTGCTCCAGCACCTTGCCGCAGCCGATGGCGACGCAGGACAGCGGATCGTCGGCGACCTGAACCGGTAGGCCCGTGTGGTCGCGGATCTCGACATCCAGACCGCGCAACAGGGCGCCGCCGCCCGTCAGCATGATGCCCTTGTCGGCGATGTCGGCGGCCAGTTCCGGCGGCGTGGCTTCCAGCGCGACCTTCACGGCCTCGACGATCTGGCTGACGGGCTCAGCCAAGGCTTCAGCAGCCTGGCGCTCGCTCATCTTCACTTCGCGCGGCACGCCCTGCATCAGGTCGCGGCCCTTGACCTCGATCGACAGGCCTTCGCCGTCGGCCGGGGTCCGGGCGGTGCCGATGTCCTTCTTGATGCGCTCGGCGGTTGTTTCGCCGATCAGCAGATTATGGTTGCGGCGCATGTAGCTGATGATGGCGTCGTCCATCATGTCGCCGCCGACGCGGACCGAACGCGAATAGACGATGCCCGACAGCGACAGGACGGCGACCTCGGTCGTGCCGCCGCCGATGTCGACGACCATCGAGCCGGTCGGCTCGTGGATCGGCAGGCCGGCGCCGATCGCAGCGGCCATCGGCTCGTCGATCAGGCCGACGCGACGGGCCGAGGCGTTCAGGCAGCTGTCGTTGATGGCGCGGCGCTCGACGGCCGTGGCACCCGACGGCACGCAGACGATCATCTTGGGATTCACGAAGCCCTTGCGGTTATGAACCTTGCGGATGAAGTGCTTGATCATCTCTTCGGCGACTTCGAAGTCGGCGATGACCCCGTCGCGCATCGGACGGATGGCTTCCATGTGGCCGGGCGTACGGCCCAGCATCTGCTTGGCTTCCAGGCCGACGGCGTGGACGATTTTGCGACCGCCGACGTTACGCAGGGCGACGACCGAAGGCTCGTTCAGGACGATGCCCTTGCCGCGCATGTAGATCAGGGTGTTGGCGGTCCCCAGGTCCATCGCGATGTCGTTGGAGATCATGCCGAAAAGGGGTGAAAGCATGGGCGTCGGGTACCGCTTGTTCGAGCCTGCAAGGGCGTGATTCGTGCTAGTCCGCTGTGGCGACGCCCCCGCCCCGCGCGTCGAGGTGCGCAGAACCATCCTGATCGTCCTCGCCTGGCCGACTATAGGCCCGTTTGCCCGCATGCCGCGTCGATTGCAAGCGCCGATGACACGTCGATCACAGCCTTGTCACGGCAAGGCTTGGACGCCCGTCCGCTCAAGCTTTCCGGCCCCGCTCGGCGCTTTGCAGCGTCAGATTGCGGTCAGACCCTCGGCGGCGAGCACTCGCTGAACGGCGGGACGCGATTGCACCCGCTCCAGATGGGCGTTCAGACGGGGAAAGCGCGCCTTGTCCAGCAAATCCGCCTGACGCGCCCAGCGCGTGAAGACCATCAGATAACCGTCCGTGAGCGTGCGATCGTCGCCCAGGGCCCAAGGCCCGACCAGCAGATGATGTTCGGCTAGATCATATTTCGCCAGAGCGGCCTCGACCGCCATGTCCCTCGCCTCGCCTTCCAGCCGCGGATGCGCGAACACCACCTTGCCGATGGCGGGATGCAGGGCCGAGGTCAGCCAGGCGTTGAAGGCCTGAACCTGCGCGAATGCGAACGGATCGTCCACATCGGCCAACCCGGCTTGGGGATGGGTCTGGGCGACATAGGCCATGATGGCGACGTTCTGGGTGATCACGCCCTGCGGCGTCGCCAGTGCGGGCGTCACACCGGCCGGATTGATAGCCAGATAGGCGGGCGTCTTCTGCTCGCGCTTCGCCAGGTCGATCTTTTCCAGGACATAGTCGGCCCCGGCCTCCTCCAGCGCGATATGCGAGCCCATCCCGCAGGCGCCGGGCGAATAGTAGAGCTTGAGCATCGGTCTTCTCCTCTGGATCGGATCAGTCCGTGCGCGCAGCCTCGCGCCGCTTCACGATCTCGCGCACGGCCAGCATCAACGCCAGCCAGACGACTGCAACGCCGGCGAGGATCAAAGAGGTCCATACGCCGTCGCCTGAAACCGCCGCCATGAAGGACCCGCCAAAGAAGGCGACCAGCGCGGTCTTGGGCAGGACGCCCAGGGCGCAGCCCGCCAGATAGCCGGGAAAGGACGCCCGCACCGCGCCGAACGCCATGTTGACGACGATGAAGGGCGCCGAGGGCACGTTGCGGATGATGAAGCTGGCGGAAAAGGCGTTGCGGCCCACGAACCGCTGCAGGCGTTCCGCCGCCCCGCCCCCGAACCGTTCCAGCGCTCGCGCCGTGGGGCCGCGTCCCAGCCAATAGGTGACGGCCGCCGACACCACCGTCGCGATCCAGCTGTAGAGGAAGCCGAACCACGGCCCGAACGCCACCACGCAGGCGGCGATCAGGATGAACTGAGGCACGCCGACGAAGGCTGACAGGGTGAAGACCACGATGGCGGCCACCAGCCCCCACGGCCCAACGCGATAGCCGGCCAGCCAGGCCTCGAGCTTTTCCTCGGCGCCCAGGGTGAAATGGGCTTTGCCGAAGGCGAACATGGCGATGATTCCCGCGAGCAGCAGCAGGCTGACCGCCAACGTCCGCCAACGCTGGGCCTCCATGTTCAGCAGAAAATCGACGACCCGCCGCATAAATTTCGTCCAAATCGCCTTTTGATCGTCCGCAGGACGCACAAACGTTGTGCGTCCTCGCGGGGTTGCGTATCAAGCTTCGCCTCCCCCGGTTCCCTCCACATCGTCCAGACGGGATAGACATGTCCAGCCTTCAGTCCACCGCCCTCTCTCGCGTCAAGCCTTCGGCCACCCTGGCGGTGACCGCCCGGGCGCGCGAACTGAAACGAGAGGGCCGCGACGTCATCGGCCTGGGCGCCGGCGAGCCGGACTTCGACACCCCGGACAATATTAAGGCCGCCGCCATCGACGCCATCAATCGCGGCGAGACCAAGTACACCGACGCCGACGGCATGCCCGAGCTGAAGGCCGCCATCGTCGCCAAGTTCGCGCGCGAGAACGGCCTGACCTATGCCGCCAACCAGATCCACGTGGCCTCGGGCGGCAAGCCGGTGATCTACAACGCCTTCCTGGCCACGCTGAATCCCGGCGACGAAGTCATCGTGCCCGCGCCCTACTGGGTTTCGTATCCCGACATGGTGCTGCTGGCCGGCGGCGAGCCCGTCACCGTGATCGGTCAGGAAGCCGACGGCTTCAAACTGCGCCCCGAGGTTCTGGACGCGGCCATTACGCCCAAGACCAAGTGGATCATCCTGAACTCGCCGTCGAACCCGACCGGCGCCGCCTATACCCGCGCCGAGTTGGAAGCCCTGGCCGTGGTGCTGCGCAAGCATCCGCAGGTCTGGATCCTGACCGACGACATGTACGAGCACCTCGTCTATGGCGGGTTCGAATACCTGACCATCGCCCAGGTCGCGCCCGACCTCTACGGCCGCACCCTGACGGTCAACGGCGTGTCCAAGGCCTATGCCATGACCGGCTGGCGCATCGGCTATGCAGGCGGCCCCAAGCCGCTGATCGACCTAATGCGCAAGGTTGCCAGCCAGACGACGTCGAACCCCTCGTCGATTAGCCAGTGGGCCGCCGTCGAGGCCCTGAACGGCCCGCAGGACTTCCTGGCCGAACGCGCGGGGGCCTTCGAGCGCCGTCGCGATCTGGTCGTGTCCATGCTGAACCAGGCCACGGGCGTTCGCTGCCCCACGCCGGAAGGCGCCTTCTACGTCTATCCGTCGATCGAGGGCCTGATCGGCAAGACGACGGAATCGGGCGTGGTCATCGCTGACGACGAGATTTTCACCACCGAACTGCTGAACCAGGAAGGCGTGGCCGTGGTCCAGGGCACCGCCTTCGGCCTGAGCCCCTATTTCCGCGTCAGCTACGCCACGTCGGAAGACGTGCTGGAAGCCGCCTGTGCGCGCATCCAGAAGTTCTGCGCCAGCCTGAAGTAATACCCGCCTAGAGCGGCGCCGGCGGAATGTTCAACGTCGGCGCCGTCTTCAGGATGAAGGACAGGCACCATTCCGTGGCGCGGCGCGAGTTGTCGTGGTCGCCCTCCGGATTGCGCGTCAGCACGCAGGCGGCGTCAGGCCTGTGGCCGCCGTCGGGACCGGCGTAGAGCACCACGCCGGCGGCCGGTCCGCTTTCCCGGCGATAAGCCAACATCAAGGGGCCAGAGACGTTGAGGCTGACCGCTTCCGCCTCGCCTTCGCCCAGAAGGGCGCGCGCCTGCGCGTCGGGATCGCCCGGCGCCAACCGGAACAGCTCGGCCTTGAGCGCGTCGCTGGGCTGGGGCGTCATGGTGAAGCGCGGCGCGTCCTGGGGGGCCGTCGCCAGCAGCCCCGCGATGACGACCGCCAGCAGCATCAGGCCGCGCGGCTGACCGCGAAGTCAGCCAGGTCTTCCAGCGCCGAACGCCAGTCGCTGGCCGGCAGGACCGACAGCGCCGCCTTGGCCCGGTCGGCATAGTCCCCCGCAGCATCCAGCGTCGCTTCGACCGCGCCGACGCCCAGGATCAATTCGCGCGCCCGGTTGAAGTCCTCGGGCGTGCGGTCGCCCTTGGTGATGACGCGATCCCAGAACATGTCTTCCTTGCCCTTGGTGCGCTGGACGGCCAGCAGCAGCGGCAGGGTCGCCTTGCCCTCGTTGAAGTCGTCGCCCGCGTTCTTGCCCAGGGTCGCCGTGTCGCTGCCGTAATCCAGGGCGTCGTCCGCCAACTGGAAGGCGATCCCCAGGGCCATGCCGTAGTCGCGCAAGGCCGTGACCTGTTCTTCCGAAGCGCCCGCGCCCACCGCGCCCGACTCGGCGGCGGCGGCGAACAGTTCTGCGGTCTTGGCGCGGATGATCTGCAGATAGGTGTCCTGATCCAGGTTCAGGTCATGGGCGCGCGTCAGTTGCAGCACCTCGCCCTCGGCGATGACGCTGGACGCGGTGGCCAGAATGCCCAGGGCGCGCAGGGAATCCGTCTCGACCATCAGTTCAAAGGCACGCGCGAACAGGAAGTCGCCGACCAGCACCGACGAGGCCGCGCCCCAGATCAGATGTGCCGCCACCTTGCCGCGCCGCATTTCCGAGCCGTCGACGATGTCGTCGTGCAGCAGGGTCGCGGTGTGGATAAACTCGACCGAGGCGGCCAGCTTCTTGGGCCCTTCGATATCGCCCAAGGCGCCGACGGCGCGCGCGGCCGCGACGGTCAGCAGCGGACGCAGACGCTTGCCGCCCGCCGACACCAGATGTTCGGCCAGAAGCGGAATCACCGGCACGTCGGACTGCATTCGGGCGATGATCATGGCGTCGACCGCCGCCATGTCGTCCTTCGCCAGACGAACAAGGGCGTCCACATCGCCCTTGGGGCGGGGAGCGGCGACGAGAGCTACGTCCACGAAATTCTCTTTCAGCACAGGGGCGAAGGAAGAGATTCGCCCGAAAATCACACGCGTCCGCTTGCCCGAACGCGATGCGGCGCACAATGGTGGCGGCGTCATGATGGGTCAAGCCGGGTCAACCCTTACTGTCGCAGCCGATGTTGCGGAATCCGCCCTGCTGGGCGGCCGCGTCCGGCTGCGCCAACCGATCAAGGGCTATCGCGCCGGCATGGACGCCGCCCTGCTGGCCGCCGCCGTCGAGGCCAAGCCGGGCGAACGGCTGATCGAGGCGGGCTGCGGCGCAGGGGCGGTGCTGATGCAGGTGGCCGCGCGACGCCCGGGCGTGTCGCTGACCGGGTTGGAGCGCGACCCGACCGCCGCCGGGCTGGCGCGCGAGAACGCCGCCCTGAACGGCGTCGATGATCGCACCACCATCCTCAGCGGCGATGTGGCGCAGCGGTTTCGGGCGCTGGACCTTGCGCCCTTCGACTGGGCCGTCAGCAATCCGCCCTTCTTCGACGACCCCGGCGCGCTGCGCGCGCCCGGCCCCGGCAAGATGGGGGCCTGGATGGCCGACGACGGCTTAAAGGCCTGGACCGGCTTTCTGCTGAAATCCGTGCGCGAGGCCGGGCGCATCGTCGTCATCCACCGCGCCGACCGTCTGGCCGACCTGCTGGCCCTGCTGGGCGAAAAGGCCGGCTCCTTCGCCATCCGCCCCATCCATCCCTACGCCGACCAGCCCGCCAAACGGGTGCTGGTGCAGGCCATCAAGACCGGCAAGGCGCCGCTGCGCCTGCTCCCGCCCCTGATCCTTCACGACCGCTCCGACGCCAAGCATAGCCCCGAGGCCGAGGCGATCCTGCGCGGCGAGGAGGGGCTGCCCTTTTGACCCTTCCCTTCCTCTCCCTTGCGGGAGAAGGTAGCAGTTGGAGGCTGACGGATGAGGGGTTTTGCTGTCGGTCGAGAGACCCCTCATCCGACCTCGCTGCGCTCGCCCACCTTCTCCCGCAAGGGGAGAAGGGCTATGGCAACGCCATGTCCCTGCGCCCCCTCTTCCCGACCCAGGTTTACGAAGCCTCGCTGGCCGCCGCCCCCGGCTGGCCCGAACTGCACGAGGAGATTCTCGACCTCTGCCTGGTCATGGCCGAGGAGGACGAGGCCGGGATCGACTGGTGCAAGACCAACCACTATCCCGGCTACACGTCGTACGGCTCGATCAACGACCTGCCGCACCGTTTCCCCGAGTTCGCCGAACTGAAGAAGCTGCTGGACAAGCACGCCGCCGCCTACGCCAAGGCGCTGCACTTCGATCTGGCCAAAAAGCCCCGGCTGGACAATCTGTGGGTCAACGTCCTGATGCCCGGCGGCGGCCACACGGGCCATATCCACCCGCACGCCATCATTTCCGGCACCATCTACATCCACATCCCGGACAGCGCCTCGTCGCTGAAGATCGAGGATCCGCGCCTGGTCATGATGATGGCCCGCCCCGGCCTGACCGCCGAAGCGACCGAGGCTGAACGACCCTTCGTCTATCTGAAGCCGGCGTCGGGCACGATCCTGATGTGGGAAAGCTGGCTGCGCCATGAAGTCCCCGCCAGCCGCGCCGAGGAACAGCGCATCTCGATCAGCTTCAACTACGCCTGAGGCGGCTGCGCCTTCCGAGCGCCGCATTTGCCCTGAAACCTGCCTTCAAGGTGAAGCTTGAGGGGGCGTCCATGCGGGCACTGGGACTGGCGACGATTCTAGTGGCGGCGAGCCTCGCCGCGGGCTGCGGCGAGCGGGCGGACGCTCAAACCACCGCCGCCGAGGGCGCGCCCTATGTGCTGACGGGCACCCAGGTCTGGAGCGTGCCCGATCCGGTTTCTGGCCGCGACTATGAGGTCTTCGTCAGCCTGCCCGCCAGCTATGAGACCCAGCCGAACCGCCGCTATCCGGCCCTCTATGTCACCGATGCCGACTACGCCTTCCCCATCATCCGCCAGATCGCGCGACGGGTGAATCTGGAAGAGCCGGTGATCGAGGAATTCATCCTGGTCGGCCTGTCCTACGCCAAGGGCGACAGCGGCGCCGACAGCCGCCGCCGCGACTACACGCCCACGCCCAACGGGCCGCGCCACTCGGCCCCGGCCATACACGGCGGCGGCCCAGCCTATCAGACCTACCTGAAGACCCAGGCCCTGCCCTTCATCGACGCCCGTTTCCGCACGGATCCGACGCGCCGGACTCTGCTCGGCCATTCCTACGGCGGCCTGCTGGGCGCGCAGATCCTATTCACCGATCCGACGCTGTTCCAAAGCTACGTCCTGGGCAGCCCGTCCTTCTGGTACGACACGCGCCACATCATGACGATGGAGGCGGATTACGCACGCCGCCACCGCGACCTGCCCGCCGAGGTCTTCATGTACGTCGGCGGCTTCGAAGGGCCGGGTCCCACCGCCCGGCACAATAGCGAGGCGGACATGGTCGGCGACATGCGCACCATGGAACGGGTGCTGAAGTCGCGCCGCTATCCGGGGCTGAGCGTGCAATCGACGGTGCTGGCGGACGAGGACCACCTGACGGTCGCCCCCGTCGGCTTCACCCGGGCGCTGATGGCGGTCCTGCCGGCGCCCGTCGGCTAGAGGCAGCGCCTCGCCTCGGAAGGGTGCATCTGCCCCTCAAACGGCGGTCATCAATCCGCCGTCGCCATACGCCATGATTTGCCGAAACGAGTTGCGGTCGCTACATCCCGCTTCAATCTCCCAATCTATCCGAACCCGAAGGGCGTAACCGCACCTCATGGCGCAGCAATATATTTTCCAGATGCAGGGTCTGACCAAGACCTTCCCCGGCGGCAAAAAGATCTTCGAGAACATCTGGCTGAGCTTCTACAACGACGCCAAGATCGGCGTTGTCGGGGTCAACGGCTCGGGTAAATCCACCCTGCTGAAGATCATGGCCGGCCTGGACACCGAGTTCACCGGCGAGGCGCGCGCCGCCGACGGCATCAAGCGCGGCTATCTAGAGCAGGAGCCCAAGCTCGACGACAGCCTGAACGTTCGTCAGAACGTCGAGTCATGGTGCGAAGAGAAGCAGTGGGTCAACCGCTTCAACGCCATCGCCATGGAGATGGCGGAGAACTACTCCGACGAACTGATGGAGGAGATGACCGCCCTTCAGGAGAAGATCGACGCCGGCGACGTCTGGGATATCGACAGCCGCATCGAGATGGCCATGGGCGCCCTGCGCTGCCCCGACGACGACTGGGAAGTCACCAACCTGTCGGGGGGTGAAAAGCGCCGCGTGGCCCTGGCTCGCCTGCTGCTGTCCAAGCCCGACATGCTGCTGCTCGACGAACCGACCAACCACCTGGACGCCGAATCCGTCGCCTGGCTGCAGCATCACCTGGAGAACTTCCCGGGCTGCGTCATCCTGGTGACCCACGACCGCTACTTCCTGGACCTCGTCACCAAGTGGACGCTGGAACTGGACCGCGGCAAGGGCCACCCGCACGAGGGCAACTACTCCTCGTGGCTGGAAGCCAAGCAGAAGCGCGTCGTTCAGGAGAACTCGGAATCCGAAGCCCGCCAGCGCGCCCTCACCCGCGAACTGGAATGGGTCCGTTCGGGCGCCAAGGCCCGTCAGGCCAAGTCCAAGGCCCGTCTGGCCGCCTATGAGCGGATGGTCGACGAGCAGGAATCGATGCGCGGCGCGCAGACGCACGCCCACATCCAGATCCCGCCTGGCCCGCGTCTGGGCAACGTGGTTCTGGAAGTCGAGGGCCTGAAGAAGTCCTATGGCGACAAGACCCTGTTCGACAACCTGACCTTCAAGCTGCCGCCCAACGGCATCGTCGGCGTCATCGGCCCCAACGGCGCCGGCAAGTCGACCATGTTCAAGCTGATCACCGGCCAGGAAACGCCCGACGGCGGCTCCATCAAAGTCGGCGAGACGGTCAAGCTGGCCTATGTCGACCAGTCGCGCGACGACCTGAAGCCGGACGAAACCATCTGGCAGGCCATCTCGGGCGGCACCGACGTGATGATGGTCGGCAAGCGCGAGATCAACACCCGCGCCTATGTCGGCAGCTTCAACTTCAAGGGCGGCGACCAGCAGAAGAAGGTGGGGCAGCTCTCTGGGGGTGAACGAAATCGCGTGCACCTGGCCAAGACCCTGGCCTCGGGCGGCAACCTGATCCTGCTCGATGAACCGACCAACGACCTGGACATCGAAACCTTGCAGAACCTCGAAGAGGCTCTGGAGGAGTTCGCCGGCTGCGCCGTGGTCATCTCCCACGACCGCTGGTTCCTGGACCGTCTGGCCACTCACATCCTCGCCTTCGAAGGCGACGGCCACGTGGAATGGTTCGAGGGCAACTTCGAAGCCTACGAACAGGACAAGATGCGCCGCCTGGGTGCGGACAGCATCATTCCCAAGCGGATCCAGCACCAGAAGTTCGGTCGCTGATCGAACTGCCAGAATGACGAGCGGCCCTCCGGGCAATCGGGGGGCCGTTTTTCTTGCACCCTCCCCTCTCCCGCTCATCCCGGCGGACGCCGGGATCCAGTGCTTTGGCGACAAGCTCGACAGTCAACCTGTAGTGGCTAGGGCTCTTACTGGATCCCGGCGTCCGCCGGGATGAGCGGTACGGGGTGAATGAGAAGGGTGGTGCCGTCGTGAGACCGGGTTAGTCTGGCGGCCATGACCCAGCGCCCCGCCATCCTGATCATGCAGCGGCACCTCGCGCCGCTCAGCGTCTTTCTCGAAGGCGCTTACGACGTCTATCGCTTCTGGGAAGGGCCGCCGGTCGAGGCCGCCGCCGACGTCCGCGTTCTGGTCGTGGCGGGCGAGTTCGAACTGGACAAGGCGCTGATCGAGCGTCTGCCCAACCTGTCGCTGATCGCCTGCTTCACCTCGGGCTATGACGGCATCGACCTGGAATGGTGCCGCGCGCGCGGCCTGCCCGTCACCCACGCCCCCGCCATCAACCACGAAGACGTGGCCGACCATGCCGTCGGCCTGATCCTCGCCGCCCGCCGTCAGATCGCCGCGGGCGACCGGCAAGTCCGCGCCGGCGGCTGGACCCCGGCGTCCAAGACCATCACCCCGTCGATGGGCGGCCAGACCCTGGGCATCGTAGGCCTGGGCGCCATCGGCGAGGCCGTGGCCCGCCGCACCGAGATCATGCGAATGACCGTCCAGTGGTGGGCGCCGCGCGCCAAGGCGGCGGCCTGGCCCCGCGCCGACAGCCTGATCGACCTGGCCCGCGCCTCGGACGTTCTGGTCGTCGCCTGCCGCGCGGACGAGACCAATCGCGGCCTGATCTCGGCCAAGGTGATCGAGGCGCTGGGCGCGTCCGGCCTGCTGGTCAATGTCGCGCGCGGCCAGCTGGTGGACGAGGACGCCGTCATCGCCGCCCTGCGCGACGGGCGGTTGGGCGCCGCCGCCCTGGACGTGTTCGAGACCGAGCCGACCGACCCGGCGCGCTGGGCGACCGTGCCCAACACCGTGCTGACGCCCCACACCGCCGGCGCCACGACCGAGGCGGTTCAGGGGATGCTGATGCTGCTGATGCAGAATCTGTCGGCCCATTTCGCGGGCGAGCCGCTGAAGACGCCGGTCGGGGGCTAAAGCCCCCCTTTCCTCCCCATTCCATGGGAGGGGGACCACGCAGTGGTGGAGGGGGCGGCGCAAACATCGGCCGTGGAGTCGCCCCCTCCGTCTCGTCGGCTTCGCCGCCGATCCACCTCCCCATGGAATGGGGAGGAAAGCAGAGCGCCGCTCGCCTCCCATCGAGAACGATCCATGCCGCGTGACGGGCAATAGTCTCCGCTTACGATCAGATTTCGCTTGCATAATCATATAAGGATATCTTTATATGCACCCATGACGCTGACTGCTGACCAGACTGTCGAGGCTCTGCGCGCTGCTGGCGAACCCACCCGTTTGCGGGTGCTGTCGTTGCTCGCCGCCGAGGAGCTGTCGGTGATGGAGTTGTCGCGGGTTCTGGACCAGAGCCAGCCCCGTGTGTCGCGCCACCTCAAGCTGATGGCCGATGCGGGCCTGATCGAACGATTCCCCGACGGCGCGCGCGTCTTCTACCGTCTGTCGCATGACGCCCTGTTGCGTCGCCTGATCGACACGGTGCTGGACCTGCTGGACGACGCCGAAGGCGAGGCCGACCATCGCCGTCTGGACGAGGTGCGCAAGGAGCGCGCCGTCGACGCTGCCCGCTATTTCGAACAGGTCGCGCCCCAGTGGGACCAGATGCGCAGCCTCTATGTCTGCGAGAGCGCCGTCGAAACCGCCGTCGAACAGGCGGCCGGTCCTGGACCGTTCGAACGGGTCGTCGACCTGGGCACCGGCTCGGGCCGGATGCTGACCCTGTTCGGCAAGAAGGCGAAGATGTCGGTCGGGCTCGACCTGTCGCAGAACATGCTGAACATCGCTCGCGCCAATGTCTCCAAGGCCGGGTTGGACAAGGTCGAGTTGCGCCACGGCGACATCTTCTCGACCCGCCTGCCGCACGGCAGCGCCGATCTGGTGATCGTGCATCAGGTCCTGCACTATCTGGCCGACCCCGCCGCCGCCGTGGCCGAGGCCGCGCGTCTGGTCATGCCGGGCGGCAAGCTGCTGATCGTCGATTTCGCGCCGCATCAGTTGGAGCACCTGCGCGAGGCGCACCAGCACCGCCGCTTGGGCTTCGCCGACGAGGAAATCCAGGAATGGCTGGAAAAGGCGGGCCTGACCGCCGACGCCCCGATCGCCCTTCCGCCCGACACCGAAGGCCTGACCGTTCACATCTGGGCCGCCGAACGCGCCGCCTCTGTTCGAAAGACCGCCTGATGGCCTCCCCCGCCACTCTCAATCTGGCCGAAGCCCGCGCCCTGCTGCTGTCCCCGCTCGGCCCCGTCGCGCGCGCCGGCTCGAACCGCAACGCCGTCAACGTCTCCTTCGAGTTCTTTCCGCCCAAGTCGGACGAGGCGGAAGCCAACCTGTGGTCCGCCATCCGCCGGCTGGAGCCCCTGAACCCGGCCTTCGTCTCGGTCACCTATGGCGCGGGCGGCTCGACGCGCGAGCGCACCCACCGCACGGTGCAGCGGATCATCAGCGAGACCACCCTGCGTCCCGCCGCCCACCTGACCTGCGTCGAGGCCAGCCGCGACGAGGTCGATGAGGTCATCGAGGGCTACAAGGCCATCGGCGTCGATCACATCGTCGCCCTGCGCGGCGACCCGCCGGGCGGAGACGGAATCGGCGGCGCCTACGTCCCGCGCACCGACGGCTACGCCAACGCCACCGAACTGTCCCAGGCCATCAGCCGCGTCGGCGGTTTCGACATCACGGTCGGCGCCTATCCCGAGAAGCACCCGGAAAGCCCGTCGATCGACCACGACATCAATGTGCTGAAGGCCAAGGTCGACGCGGGCGCCACCCGCGCGGTGAGCCAGTTCTTCTTCGACATCGAGGCTTTCCTGCGTTTCCGCGACCGGGTGCGCGCGGCGGGCGTGACCATCCCCCTGATCCCCGGGATCATGCCAGTGTCCAACTTCAAGGGCCTGAGCCGGATGAGCGCGGCCTGCGGTGCCTCCATCCCCGACTGGCTGGCGGCCCACTTCGACGGGCTGGACGACGACCCCGAGACCCGCAAGCTGCTGGCCGCCTCCATCGCCGCCGAGACCTGCGCACGACTGCAGGAAGAGGGCTTCTCGGACTTCCACTTCTACACCCTGAACCGCGCCGAGCTGGTCTATGCCATCTGCCGGGTGCTGGGCGTGCGTGAAACCAAGGCTGTTGCGTAATGACTTCCCCGCTTTCACGTCCTGAACGGATCGCCGCCCTGCACGCGGCGGCCAAGGAACGCATCCTGGTCCTCGACGGCTCCTGGGGCGTCATGATCCAGCGACGCGGGCTGGAGGAAGCCGACTTCCGCGGCGACCGTTTCGTCGCGGCCAACGGCTATGACGAGAGGCATCAGATGAAGGGGAACAACGACATCCTCTGCATCACTCGCCCCGACATCATTTCCGACCTGCACGACCAGTATTACGGCGCGGGCGCGGACATCAGCGAGACCAACACCTTCTCCGGCACGGTGCTGGCCCAGGACGACTATCACCTGGACGCCCAGGCCGTCTGGGACATCAATCTGGAAGGCGCCAAGCTGGCCCGCGCCGCCGCCGACCGCTGGACGGCCAAGGAGCCGCACAAGCCGCGCTTCGCCGCCGGCTCCATCGGTCCGCTGACCAAGATGCTGTCCATGTCATCAGACGTGAACGATCCCGGCGCGCGCAGCGTGACCTTCGACCAGGTCTATGACGCCTATCGCCATCAGGTGAAGGCGCTGAACGAAGGCGACGTCGACCTCTATCTGATCGAAACCATCACCGACACGTTGAACTGCAAGGCCTGTATCAAGGCCATCAAGGACCTTGAGGACGAGGGCCTGCCCGCCCTGCCCATCTGGATTTCCGGCACTATCACCGACCGTTCGGGCCGGACGCTATCGGGCCAGACCGCCGAGGCCTTCTGGAACTCCGTGCGCCACGCCAAGCCTTTCGCCGTGGGCTTCAACTGCGCCCTCGGCGCCGATCTGATGCGCCCCTTCATCGCCGAACTGAGCCGCGTCGCCGACACCCTGGTCGCCGCCTACCCCAACGCCGGCCTGCCCAACGCCATGGGCCAGTACGACGAACAGCCGCACGAAACCGCCCACTTCATCGAGGAATGGGCTGCCTCGGGCCTGGTCAACATCGTCGGCGGCTGCTGCGGCACCACCCCCGACCACATCAAACACGTCGCCGAAGAGGTCGCCACGCTGAAGCCGCGCGAAATCCCCGAACGCCCGGTGGCCATGCGCCTGTCGGGGCTCGAGCCGTTCGAGTTGGTGGCGTGATGCGTCCCCACCCGCTCATCCCCGCGGAGGCGGGGACCCAGTACTTTGGCTACATCCAGATCGTTGATCGCCTGTGCGCGGCTCAAACCTGGGTCCCCGCCTCCGCGGGGATGAGCGGAGAGTTGCGTTGAGACCTATCTTCATCAACGTCGGCGAGCGGACCAACGTCACCGGCTCGGCTAAATTCCGTAAACTGGTCGTGGACGGCGACTACGCCGCCGCGCTCGACGTCGCCCGCCAGCAGGTCGAGGCGGGCGCTCAGGTCATCGACATCAACATGGACGAGGGCCTGCTGGACGGCGCCGTCGCCATGCGCACCTTCCTCAACCTGATCGCCGCCGAGCCCGACATCGCCCGCGTGCCGGTGATGATCGACAGCTCCAAGTGGGAGGTCATCGAGGCGGGGCTGAAGTGCGTTCAGGGCAAGCCGATCGTCAACTCGATCAGCATGAAGGAGGGCGAGCAGGCCTTCCGCGAGCACGCCGTCAAATGCCTGCGCTACGGCGCAGCCGTCGTGGTCATGGCCTTTGACGAGGTGGGCCAGGCCGACACCGCCGCGCGCAAGATCGAGATCTGCACCCGCGCCTATAACATCCTGGTCAACGAGGTCGGTTTCCCGGCCGAGGACATCATCTTCGACCCCAATATCTTCGCCGTGGCGACGGGGATCGAGGAGCACGACAACTACGCCGTCGACTTCATCGAGGCGGTCAAGGTGATCAAGGCCACCCTGCCCTATGCCCGCATCTCGGGCGGGGTGTCGAACGTCTCGTTCTCGTTCCGGGGCAACGAGCCGGTGCGCCGGGCCATTCACTCGGTCTTCCTGTACCACGCCATCGCGGCGGGCATGGACATGGGCATCGTCAATGCGGGCGACCTGCCCGTCTATGACGATATCGAGCCCAAGCTGCGCGAGGCCGTCGAGGATGTGATCCTCAACCGCCCGCAACGCACCAATGTGTCCAACACCGAGCGGCTGGTGGACATGGCGCCCAACTACAAGGGCGAGAGGGGGGCGGCGCGCGTCGTCGACCTGAGCTGGCGCGAGCAGCCCGTCGCGGCCCGCATCGCCCACGCCCTGGTCCACGGCATCACCGAGTTCATCGAGGCCGACACCGAGGAGGCCCGCCTGGCCTCCGAGCGTCCCTTGCACGTCATCGAAGGTCCGCTGATGGACGGGATGAACGTGGTCGGCGACCTGTTCGGTTCGGGCAAGATGTTCCTGCCGCAGGTGGTGAAATCCGCCCGCGTGATGAAGCAGGCCGTCGCCTGGCTGAACCCCTTCATGGAGGCCGAAAAGGCCGGCAAACCGCGCGAACAGGCGGGCCGCATCCTGATGGCCACCGTCAAGGGCGACGTCCACGACATCGGCAAGAACATCGTCGGCGTCGTGCTGCAATGTAACAACTACGAGGTCATCGACCTGGGCGTCATGGTCCCGGCCGACCGCATCCTGGACGCCGCCATCGAGCACAAGGTCGACATCGTCGGCCTGTCCGGCCTGATCACCCCGTCGCTGGACGAGATGGTCTATGTCGCCCGCGAGATGGAACGGCGCGGCTTTGACATCCCCCTGCTGATCGGCGGGGCCACGACCAGCCGCACCCATACGGCGGTCAAGATCGAGCCGGGCTATCGCCAGGGGTCGACCACCTATGTCATCGACGCCAGCCGCGCCGTCGGCGTGGTCGCGGGCCTGCTGTCCCCGATCGACAAGGCGAAGAACGAGGCCGCCACCCGCGACGAATACGTCCGCATCCGCGAGCAGTACGCGCGCGGCCAGGAGGTCAAGGCCCGCGCCACGCTCCAGCAGGCGCGCGACAACCGCTTCAACGCCGATCCGGCCGCGACCATGCCGGGCAAGCCGTCGTTCCTCGGCGTGCGGGCGTTCGACGCCTGGGACCTGGCCGATCTGGCCGACCACATCGACTGGACGCCCTTCTTCGCCAGCTGGGAGCTGATCGGGCGCTACCCGCTGATCCTCGAAGACGAGATCGTCGGCGAGGCCGCGCAGGACCTGTTCAAAGACGCCCAAGCCATGCTGAAGCGGATCATCGACGAGAAGTGGTTCACGGCCAAAGGCGTGGTCGGCTTCTGGCCCGCTCAGGCCGTGGGCGACGACATCGCCGTCTATGCCGACGAGACCCGCAACGAAGAGATCGCCCGCTTCCACACCCTGCGTCAGCAGATCAAGAAGTCGAACGGCAAGCCCAACCTCGCCCTGTCGGACTTCATCGCTGAGGAAGGCGAGGACTACGTCGGCGCCTTCGCCGTCACGGCGGGTCATGGCGAGCTGGAAATCGCCAAGAAGTTCAAGGACGCCGGCGACGACTATTCCTCGATCATGGCCACGGCCCTGGCCGACCGCCTGGCCGAAGCCTTCGCCGAGGCCCTGCACAAGAAGGTGCGGACCGAGCTCTGGGGCTATGCCTCGGGCGAAGCCACGACCACGCAGGACCTGATCGAAGAGAAATATCAGGGCATCCGCCCTGCCCCCGGCTATCCGGCCCAGCCCGATCATACGGAAAAGGCCACCCTGTTCCGCCTGCTGCAGGCCGAGCAGAACGCGGGGATGGCCCTGACCGAAAGCTATGCGATGACGCCCCCGGCCTCGGTCTCGGGCCTCTATTTCGGCCATCCGGGCAGCCACTATTTCGGCGTCGGAAAGATCGACCGCGATCAGATCGAGGACTACGCCCGCCGCAAGGGCTGGGACGTCGAGACCGCCGAACGCTGGCTGTCCCCGATCCTCAACTACGACCCCGACGCCATCGCGCGCGACAGCGCCGCCTGATCCGTCAGGCGGCGGGGGCGGCCGCTCCGCTGTCCAACCCCACGTCCTTGAGCGTGGCCGGCGCGGCGGTGATGTTCTCGCGGATGCGTCGCGCCGCGTGTTCGCACCGGCCCGGCAGTCCGAAGAACAGGCCGAAGGCTTCGCTGCGCGCCTTGACGTCCTGCTGCGCCAGAAGCGGCGCCCACTGGCGGGCGGCGGCGGCCGCCGCCTGCTGGGCCGTGGCCTTGACCGCCGGGGACTGGCGCGTCCCCGCGACCGCCAGCGCCGAACCGAAGTCGACCGCCTCCAGCTTGCCCAAGCGGATGATGTCGAGGTCCAGGGCGTCGCTCGTCTTCAGGCTTTCGCCCAGGGCGATGTGCCCCTTGATCAGGGCCTCGCACCAGGCGACCAGCGGATAGTCCGCCTGCGGCGCCCCGCGCGGCAACTCGGCCGCATAGGCCATCGCTTCGCGAATCTTCAACGCTTCGGCCGTTTCGGTCGCGCGGGTCGCCGTGACCACAGGCCTGTCCGCATCCTGGGCCAGAGCCGCTCCGGACGACAGAACGAGCGTCGCGGCGGCGAGCATCAGAACGGAACGAAGGGCCATGGGCGGTGTCTTTCTCTGTGACGGGCGATAGCCACGCGGCGACCCGCCACGCTTGCCGCCCCAGATGGTTTTTCTGCGGCAACGGTTTCAAAAGAAAAGGCGGCGGATCCGAAGATCCGCCGCCCCCCCCAAGCCTTTGAAAGGGCTTAGAAGTTCGCCGTGACGCCGAAGAAGACGTAACGTCCCATCGCATTGTACAGCTGCGGATAGGTGTTGTTGTTGCCGGTCGTGCCGACGCTGGAATTCAGCGGCGGATCGGTATCGAAGACGTTGTTCACGCCCACGCGCACCTGCACGTTGTCCCTCGCCTGCCAGGTCCCCGCCAGATCGAAGTAGTTGATGGCGTCGAACTCGCGGTCGATACGGGCGGCCGGCGAGTGGTTCAGGCTGCCGTCATTTCCGAGAACGGCGAATTCCGAGCCGCCATAGTAGCGCCAGGTGCCGGCCAGATTCAGCCCTTCGATCGGGGTGCCCCAGTCGATCCGCAGACGGTGGCGCCATTCCGGATTAGGAACGCCGCACTGATTGCCGAAGAAGCCGGCGCAGTCATACTTCGAGTTGGCGAAGCCCAAACCGGTGTCGGTTTCCAGAGAGTTCAGCCAGGTGCCGACCATGGTGAAGGCCAGCGTGCCCGCACGATCCCAGCCGTAATTGGCCAGGTCCATCCGGTAGTTGGCGGCGACGTCCACACCGGACGTCCGAAGACCGCCGATGTTGGTGTTCAGGTCAACGACGTTGCCGGTGCCGACCCACAGTTGGCCGTTGGCGTTCCGCTTGATGTTAGCGCAAGCGGCAGCCAGACCGGAGGAGTAGCAGGCGTCCAGAGAGTTCTGCGGACCGATCGACGAGATCAGATTGTCGATCTTGATATCGAAATAGTCGATTGTCAGGTTAAAGCCCGGCAGGAACTCTGGCGTGAAGACGACGCCCAGAGTCAGGGTGTCGGAGCTTTCCGGCGTCAGCGCGGTGTTGCCGCCCTGAAGGAAGTTGTACTGATCGGCGGGGCTGGAGAGGCCCACGCTGTTCGCCTGGGCGAGCGTCACCTGCCACGGGTTGCTTCCGATACAGGCTGCATCGCCCGCATAGGTGGCCGCCTTGTTCTTGTCGCAGGGGTCGGCGTCCATATCGAACAGATTGAAGCCCTGCGCGGTGAACAGTTCGATCACGTTGGGCGCACGAACGGCGCGCTGAGCGCTGGCGCGGAAACGAACCGACGAGATCGGAGCCCAATCGCCGCCGACCTTCCACGAGTCCGTGGCGCCGCCCAGCTCATACTCCGAGTGACGATAGGCGAGATCGACCGACAGTTGGTCGGCGAAGGCCATGCCTTCGGCGATCGGAATCTGGGCTTCGCCGAACACGTCATAGACCTGGTTCGCGCCGTTCAGGCCCAGGGTCGCGCCGCCTTGACCGGCGCCGTCGCCAGTGGTGAAGGACACATCCGGGGTCAGATCCAGCGCGTCGCGGCGATATTCAACGCCGAACGCCGTCTGGACCCCGCGCGTGGCCCACGGCGACTTGACGCCGTAGGTTCCCAGGTCCGCCGTCAGCGAACCCGAAACTACCTGCTGGGTGGTCCAGCCGGTGGCGACCAGCGGCACCTGCAGGTAATCCAGAGCCGCCTGGGTCACGCCGCCCGACTTGAAGATATTATAGGGCACGCAGTCCGCATCGATGCCGGCCAGAACGGCCGAGCAGACGGGTTGACCGGAGACCGGGTCCGTCACGACGTCCAGCGCCCGAGCCAGGCGGGTGTTCGAGAACTCGTTGCGGTAGATGTTGGTGAACTGCGCCCGCGAGTACTGGGCCGTCAGGTCATAGCTCCAGGCGTCGTTCAGATCGCCACGCGCGCCGACAACGCCGCGATACGACTGGAAGCGGATGTCCGACTGACGACCACCGCCTTCGACGTTACGACGACCAATGAACATGTCCTTGGCGGCACCCGAGGAGATATCCCCCGCGGAACAGAGGATCGCGGCGCGCTGCTGCGCCGACAGCAGGGGGTTGTTGCATCGAATGGTCGCGCTGCCGTCCGTGGTGCGGAAACCATCGGAGAACTCGCCGAAGAAGTTACCCGACGGCGCGATCTGCGCGATGGTCGAGTAGTCGCTGAACATCAGCTGGGTGTAGAGCTCGACCTTGTCGTTGACATTGTAGTGGCCGAAGGCGCCCAGGGTGTAGCGCTCGTCCGGCCGCTGGTAGTAGTTCAGAGGACCGAAGTTGTATTGGTCGCGAGAAGCGACATAGGGAATGAAATTCCCGCCGGCATCGACCGTAAATTGGTAGGTATCGAAGTCCGTAAACAGACCCGGGAATGAAGTACCCGAACCACCGCAGGTGAAGTTGGCTCCAGATGCCGGGCCGAGCGAGCAGGACGCATAGTCGTAGTCGCGACCGAGAACCTTGTTGTTCTTGCGGTAGCCGGCGTAGGCCGTGATGTTGCCCTTGCCGTCCGGCGAGCCGACACCCATCAGGATGTTGAGTTCGCGGCTGAAGCCAGTGGTGACGTTGTCGTCCGGCAGCTTGAACTGCGACGGGTTGGTCGCGGCGCGGCCAGCGATGACGTTGCGCAGGTTGCCGACGCCGTCATAGTCGTTGTTGT
Source organism: Brevundimonas sp. 2YAF1 (assembly GCF_052114745.1). Taxonomy (NCBI): domain Bacteria; kingdom Pseudomonadati; phylum Pseudomonadota; class Alphaproteobacteria; order Caulobacterales; family Caulobacteraceae; genus Brevundimonas; species Brevundimonas sp. 2YAF1. Next base: position 21,458 of record NZ_JBFRFI010000008.1, read on the forward strand.
GCTGGTTGAAGCCGTACTGGGCGTCGATTTCGATGCCTTCGAAATCCTTGCGCATGATGAAGTTCACGACGCCGGCGATGGCGTCCGAACCATAGACGGCCGAGGCGCCGCCCGTCAGAACTTCAACCCGCTCGACCAGTTGGCCGGGGATCTGGTTCAGGTCGGCGGCGTCGTCCTGCGGCGAGCCGTAGCCCATGCGCTTGCCGTCGATCAGCACCAGGGTGCGCGACGAACCCAGGTTGCGCAACGACACGGTCGCGGTGCCCGAAGCCCCGTTGGAGACGGTCGAGTTCTGCGCGGCGAAGGCCTGCGGCAGTTGGGTGATCAGATCCTCGACGCGGGTCACGCCCTGGATGTCGATGTCCTCGCCCGTGACCTGGGTTACCGGGCTGGTGGTGGTCAGGTTGGGCTGGCGAATGCGCGAGCCGGTGACCACGATGTCGCCCACCTGGCTGGCCTGCTCGGGTTGAGCCGGCGCCGGAGTCGGCGTCGTCTGGGCCATGGCGGGAGCCGCCAGCCCGGCGAGCGCAAAGCCCGCGATCATCGTCGACGCCAGCAGACGCTCGCGTTTGATCTGGAATTTCAAGGTTCGTCCTCCTGAGTTGTGGACGGCAACAGCAAAGCTTGCCCTTCGCCTGTCGACCACGGCTAGACTCGGGTGACGCCTAAATCGGCGCCCTACCGATAGCTGGTCAGTAGGTAGCCACGCGAAACCTGCATCGGACAGGGAAATTACACATCCGTAACAAAGACGCCTCTGCGCTGTCGCAAAATCGCCACGCCCGATCTTGTCTGGCCTTAAACGAAGGCGCGTGCCATTAAGACAAATCTTGAAATGCATAAGTTCTCAAGGAGAGAAATGTGCGCATCATCACCACACTCGGACTCGCAACAATCGCCATTTTGTTGCTCTCTATGCCGAGTTATGCGCAAAATTTCGCCACAAACCGCTCACCCCTTCTGGAGCAGGTGGCCCGGTGTCGGCAGATCACATCCGACGTCGAGCGCCTGCGCTGTTTCGACAATGCGGCGGGCGCGCTGGACGCCGCAGAGCGTCAGGGCGAGGTGGTGGTGGTCGACCGCGGACAGATTCGCGAGGCCCGCCGGCAGCTGTTCGGCTTCGAACTTCCCTCGCTGCCGCCGATGTTCAGCCGCGACGAGGCGGACGAAAAGATCGACGCCGTCGAAACCACCTTGCTCAGCGCCGGCCAGGGCGCGGACGGCAAATGGCTGTTCCGACTGGCGGACGGCTCTGAATGGCGCCAGATCGATTCCGATCCGGTGCGATTCCAGAATCGCGAGGGCATGGAAATTCGAGTGCGCCGCGCCTCCCTTGGCAGCTATCAACTGACCGCCGGCCGCAGCCGCGCCGTGCGCGTAAAGAGACAATAGAGATGACCGATCCCGTCGCCCTAAACGACCACATCTGGCTTTCGGGCCAGATCGCGCCTGAGGCGCTGGCCGAAACGGCCGCGCGACTGGGCTTCCGCAAGGTGGTGAACAACCGGCCCGATCATGAAGAGCTCGGCCAGCCCACCAGCGCCGAAATCCACAACGCCGCGGAGGCCGCCGGCCTGGCCTATCTGGAGGCGCCGGTGCGCGGCCTACCCGATCCCGAGACGATCCGCCGCGTCGGCGCGTTCCTGGACGACGGCGCGTCGGCGCTGCTCTTCTGCCGTTCGGGCATGCGGTCGGCCGCCACCTGGGCCATGGCGGAGGCCGGCCGGGGGGCGGATGCGGACGAACTGAGGGCCCAGGCCCTGGCCGCCGGCTACGACCTCAGCCGCGTGCCGCTCTAGCGCTCGACGGCAGCGCGCACGGCATAGGGCGTCGCTGGCTCCGGCGTGCAGGATGCGACGAGCCACTGCGCCGTCAGGAGACAGACGACGGCCGCCACCAGGGCCTTCGCTCGATTTGGGACAGGAAAAACGGCAGAACGGATCACGACGCGGGCTCCTGAAAGAGTTTACGTGCGTTGAAAGCAAGGTCGGCGCCGCTGCAGACCGATGAGTTGAGCGAGGACGCCCGCCCGTGATCCCCTATGTCCGACAGTTCGACTTCACCTATGGCCGCCGCGACCAGGTGTCGGCGCTGATCCAGCGCGTCATCGCCGACAATCCGGGGCCGTTCACCTTCACCGGGACAGGCACCTATATCGTCGGGCGCGACATGCCGGGCGCGAGGGTGGCGGTGATCGACCCCGGCCCCGACGACGAGGCGCATCTGCACGCCCTGCTGCGGGCGGTGAAGGGACGGACGGTCAGCCATATCCTGGTGACCCATGCCCACCGCGACCACGCCCCCCTCGCCCGCCCCCTCGCCGAAGCGCTCGGCGGCGCGCCGATCCTGGCGGCGCAACCGCACGGGCCGACGGTTCACGCCTCGGACCAGAGGGATCAGGCCCCCATGGACGAGGACGACGACGACGATTTCAGACCTGATGTCATCCTGACGGACGGCCAGAGGATCGAGGGCGACGGCTGGACCGTGGAAGCCATGGCCACGCCCGGCCACGCCTCCAACCACATGGCCTATATATTGAGGGACGAGAACGCCCTGTTCAGCGGGGACCACGTCATGGGCTGGTCCACAACGGTCGTCGCCCCGCCCGACGGCGACATGGCGGCCTATATGGACAGTCTGGATCGAGTGCTGGCGCGCGGCTTCTCGACGATCTGGCCGACGCACGGTCCTGCGATCACCCAGCCCGCCCCCTTCCTCAAGGCCTATCGCGACCATCGGCTGGAGCGCGAGGCGCAGATCATGGCGCGGCTGGCGGCGGGCGATGAGACGATCGCGCAGATGGTCCCCGCCCTCTACGCCGCCGTCGATCAGCGCCTGTGGCCGGCGGCCAGCCTGTCGGTGCTGGCGCACCTGATCAAGCTGGTGAAGGAGAGCCGGGCGACCGCCGCGCCGGAGCCGACGCTGGCGGCGCGCTATAGCCTGACCTCGCCCTAAGGCTGCAGACCCTCCGCGACGGCGCGGGCCAGACGGCAGGCTTCATCGCCCACTTTCACGTCTTCGCGCGCAGCGACGCGGATGTCGGTGCGACCAGGCCGGATACGGATGGCGGCGTCATAGGTCAGGCCGAACCAGAAGCCTTCCTTGGAGCCGTCGGCGCGGAAGGGCGCCGCCCCGCGCACCGTGAAGCCCGCCGCCTCCAGCGCCGCCGCTGCGGTTTCCGGTGCCACCTGACGCGCAACGGCGATCAGGCCGGGACAGGCGACGGGCGCCGCCCCCTGCCCGCCCCGCATGGCGACCACCGTGCGCGAGAAGGCCGGCGGCTCGGCCGCGTCGGTCGTGACATCGGTCGCGGCCTCGACCGCGAAACGCCGCTCCTGCACCAGAAGCAGGGCTATGGTCGCGCCGACGACCACCAGGGCGACGACCGCATAAAGCCCGCGCCGGCGCACGTCCTTCAGCGCGATGATCGTCGCGACCAGAGCCGCCGCCAGTCCGACGAAGGCCAGGATGCGGCCGATCTTCAGCGTCAGGACTTCCAGCCCGAAACCGACGCTCCACAGGCCCAACCGGGCGCCGAACACCGCGACCAGCACCAGAAGCGGCGCCAGAAACGGCGCCAGAAACGCCGCCAGCGTCAGCCAGCGCAATCGGATTTCAGCCGTTCGCGCCTGCGTCCGGGATGGTTCAGCCATGCGGCCCTCCTGAAGGATCAGCCCGCAGTCGGCAGGCGATAGTCCTTCATCTGCTCGCGCAGCAGCTTCTTGTCGATCTTGCCCGTCGCGCCCAGCGGAATATCGGCCACGAAGACCACGTCGTCCGGCATCCACCATTTGGCGATCTTGCCGACCAAGAAGTCGAGATGCTCCTGCTTGTCCTCAGCCTCTCCCTCCCTGAGCTTGATCAGCAGGACCGGGCGCTCATCCCATTTCGGGTGGGCCGAGCCGATGACGGCGGCCAGGGCGACCTTGGGGTGGCCGATAGCCAGGTTCTCGATCTCGATGGAGCTGATCCACTCGCCGCCGGACTTGATGACGTCCTTGGCCCGGTCGGTGATCTGCATGAAGCCGTGGTCGTCGATGGTCGAAACGTCGCCGGTGTCGAAGAAGCCTTCGTCGTCCAGGATCTCGCTATCGTCGCGGAAATAGGCGCGCGAGATGGTCGGCCCCTTGATCATCAGCCGGCCATAGGTCTGGCCGTCGTGCGGCATTTCCTTGCCGTCGTAGGCCTTGAGCTTCAGTTCGACGCCCAGCGGCGGCGTGCCCTGTTTGACGCGCCACTTCAGCTGTTCCTCGAACGGCAGGGCGGCCAGTTCCGGCGTCATGTTCGACAGGGTGCCGATGGGCGAGGTCTCGGTCATGCCCCAGCCTTGCAGGACCTCGACGCCGAACTCGTCGTGGAAGGCGCGGATCATGCTTTCCGGCACGGCGGCGCCGCCGATCAGCACACGCTTGACGGTCGAGAGCTTCAGATTGTTCTCGCGCAGGTGGTTCAGCAGACCCTGCCAGACCGTCGGCACGGCGGCCGAGAAGGTGACGCCCTCGATCTCCAGCAGTTCGTAGATGGAGGGGCCGTCCATGCGCGCGCCCGGCATGACCAGCTTGGACCCCGCCGCCGGCCCGCCGAAGGCGATGCCCCAGGCGTTGGCGTGGAACATCGGCACCACGGGCAGGATGACTTCCTTGGGCGTGGCGCCCAGGACGGTCGACTGCAGCCCCAGCAGCGTATGGATGAAATTCGAGCGGTGCGAATAGAGGACGCCCTTGGGGTTCCCCGTCGTGCCCGAGGTGTAGCAGAGGCCGCAGGCGGTGTTTTCCTCGAACCCGCCCCAGGTCACGTCTTCCGACGACTGCTCCAGCACCGTCTCATAGCAGTCGACCACCGGCAGCTTGGTCTGCGGCATATGGCCGGGGTCGGTCAGGATCACGACCCGCTCGACCGACGGGCAGTGCGGCAGGATGGCGTCCAGCAGCGGCACGAAGGTCAGATCGACGAAGATGATCCGGTCGGCGGCGTGGTTGATGATGTAAACCAGTTGTTCCGGGAACAGGCGCGGGTTCAGGGTGTGGCAGACCGCCCCGATGCCCATGATGCCGTACCAGGTCTCGATATGGTCCGCGGTGTTCCAGGCCAGGGTGGCGACCCGGTCGCCGGGCTGCACGCCCCAGGCCTTCAGCGCGTTCGACACCCGCTTGGCGCGACCGTGGATCGCGCCATAGGTGGTGCGCTCGATCGGCCCCTCGACCGAACGGGTCACGACCTCGCGGTTGGGGTGCCAATTCTTGGCGTGATCGAGAATTTTGTCGACCGTCAGCGGCCAGTCCTGCATCAAACCCAGCATCGCATTCCCTCGTCGTGCGCCCTCTAAACGTGGCGCTTTGCGCCGACGCTATCTAGGTGAACAGCGATAAGCAACGGCGCCTCAGCCGTACAAATCGCCGTTCTCCTGCCGGCCGCCGCCGCCAGAACACAACACGTCGCCCCCATTCCGCAACGAACGGCAAAGCCTTGCCCATAAAGGCGGATGGCGAGGGCAGGCTCGACCCGCGATCAGGTCAAACGTGAAACATGGTCAATCGCGGCGGACCCGCCTAGAAAGCGGGCGAGACGCACGGAGAGCCCCATGACCATCCTGATCGCCATCACCGGGGGCTCCGGCTCCGGCAAGAGCACGCTGGCCGAGGCCCTGGTCGCCTCCCTGCCCCAAGGCGTCGCCGTTCTGATGCGCGAAGACTCCTATTACCGGGATGCAGCCAGCGTTCCCGGCTTCGACGCCGACACCCACGATTTCGACGATGTGGCCGCGCGCGACCATGATCTGTTGGTCGAGCACCTGTCGGAGCTGAAATCCGGGCGGCCGGTCATGGCCCCGCTCTATTCCTTCCTCCACCACGGCCGCGATCCCGGGGGCGAAGCCATCCACGCCGCCGAAGTCGTGATCGTCGAGGGCACCCACGTCCTGTGCACCCCGGCGCTGACAGCCCTGTTCGACATCAAGGTCTTCGTCGACACCCCCGCAGACATCCGCTTCATCCGCCGCCTGCTGCGCGACCAGACCGAGCGGGGACGCACCGCCGAATCCGTCATCCACCAGTATCTGCTGACCGTCCGCCCCGGCCATGAACGCCTGACCGAACCCTCACGGACCCACGCCGACTTCATCGTCGCCGACGCCACCGCGGCGGTACGCCTGGAAGATCCGCAGGCGGTCATTCGCCTTGTGGCCCCGGTTCTAGCGCACCCGCTCCTAGGGGCTTGGCATCATTAGTTGATTTCTGCTCACGGAACCTTGTTCGCGTTTGCAATCATGACCAAAAAGAGGCAACGTGGTCGCATTACATCTGGGCAATGTTCCGATGACCGCTGCGGTCCATGATCTCGACGACCCTCGACGCGCCGCCATTGTGCGCCAGGCCAGACTGCATTTTATTTCCGAGGGCTACGCCTCCACACGGATGGAGCCGATCTCCCGCGAATCCGGGGTATCCACCGCCACCCTCTATGCGTTTTTCGAGAGCAAGGCGGCCCTGTTCGCCGCGGTCATCGAAGACACGTCCGAGGACTTCTCGCGACGCATGGCGGCGGTCAAAACCTGCGAAGGCGCGCCGCGTGAACGACTGACGGGCTTCCTCAGCGCCTACACGGAATTCATGAGCGACCCGTTCGTGCATTCGGTGTTCCGGCTGGTCGTGGCCGAACGCCCGCGCTTCGAGGCTGTGGCCCGGAGCTTCTTCGAGCGCTGCAAGCATGACTTCGGCGCCGTGCTGATCGCCACCCTGGCCGACATGAGCGCCGCGGGACAGATCAAGATCGCCAAGCCGTCCTGGGCGGCCGGTCAATTGATGGGGATGGTCGAACACCCCGTCTTCTTCGTGCCCCTGGTGACAGGCGACGAAGTGACGGCGGCGCGGCCCCCGCGACAGATCGCCGAGGATGCGGTGGAGACCTTCCTGGCGCGCTACGCCGCCTGACGCCTCAGGGCCAGAGGCGCGTCCGCTTCCAGTCGTCGCGGTTGCGGTCAAACCGCAACCGATCATGCAGGCGGAACGGACGGTCGCGCCAGAATTCGATCTGCTGCGGAACGACGCGCCAGCCGCTCCAGCGCTCGGGACGCGGCACGTCCTGGCCTTCAAATCGGGCCGTCTCCGCCGCGACCCCGGCTTCCAGCACTTCCCGGCTGGCCAAGGGGCGTGACTGATCCGAGACCCAGGCGCCGATGCGGCTTTCGCGGGCGCGACTGGCGAAATAGGCGTCGGCCTCGGCGGCGCTGACCGGCTCGACGGCGCCGCGCACGCGCACCTGGCGACGCAGGCTCTTCCAGTGGAACAGCAGCGCCGCGGACGGATGGGCCCACAACTGCTCGCCCTTGGCGCTTTCCCGATTGGAAAAGAAGGTGAAGCCGCGCGCGTCCACGTCCTTCAGCAGCACCATGCGCGCATCGGGCAGGCCGTCCGCGTCCACCGTGACCAGGGCCATGGCGTTGGCGTCGTTCGGCTCCGACGCCTTGGCCGCCTCCAGCCACTCCACGAAAAGGGCGAAGGGATCGCCCCGCTCGAAGATGGTCTCATCCGCATTGGCCGCCAGTTGCGCGGCGTAGTCCTCGGCGGACGGGCTGGGCGGGATCACGGACTGGGTCATGAACCGACTCCTTACACCCACGCTTCCCCTACGTCATCAGGCGTAGACTAGTCAGCGACATCAAGCTTCACCATAACGCCCCGCTTGGTCCCGCAACGCCTCTTCACGCGCCACGATGTCGGGCGTGATGGCCTCGAAATCCTCCGTCGACAGGATGGGTCGGATCTCGACCTCGCCGTGCAGCTTGTCAGTGTCGGGGATGCGGCGCGCCCAGGCGACGGCCTCGTCCATGTCCTTGACCTGCCAGATCCAGAAGCCGGCGATCAGTTCCTTGACCTCGGCAAAGGGCCCGTCGATCACGATCGGCGTGTCGCGCCCGCCGAAAACGACCCGCTTGCCCTTCGACGACGGCTGCAGTCCCTCGCCGGCCAGCAACATGCCCGCCGCCGCCAGTTCCTCGTTGAAGGTCATCATATCTCGGATCAGCGCCTCGGACGGCTGAACCCCCGCCTCGATGGCGTCCGTCCCTTTCATCATCACCATCACGCGCATGGCGTTTTCTCCCTTGTTGAACGGCGAGGCTGGCCCTCGCGATGACGCTACGTCGAACGGGTGACGCCCATCCCGACATTGCGCCGACATCAGGCCGCGATTTTTCAAAATTGGGCAAGGTTAACCCGGTCTTGACCATATGGGCCCGAGGCTGGCCGCCATGTGCGCCGACGCCCTCACCCTCGAAAACGCCTGGACCCTTCTGGGCCTGACGGGCCCCGTCGGCAGCGAGGGTCTGGCCTCGGCCTTCCGCACGGCGGTCAAGACGGCGCGACCTGATCTGCCGGGCGGCGACGCCGAGCGGTTCCGCAACGTCATCGCCGCTTACCGGCTGCTGCAGGCCCAGACCCTGGCCTTGCCCGCGCCCCAGACACACCTAAAGGCGACGCCCTTTATCCGGCCTCCCGCCCCCTCCTCGCTGCTGGCCCTGACGCCGATGCAGGCGATCAGCGGCGGGTGTGTCCGCGTGACCCTGGGCGCCCGCATCCTGCTGGTCCACACGCCGCCCGGCGTGCGCACCGGCGACAGGATCCGCCTGAAACGCGGTGGCGCGGATGGCGGCGACGCCCTGCTGCCCATCCTGATCCGGCCCGCTGACGGCCTGTCGGTTCTGGGCGGCGACCTGTTCATGGACTGGGCCGTGCCGCAGCGGATGATGGACGACGGCGGCCGCATCGAGATCCAGACCCACGCCGGTTTGCGCTCGTCCTGGCTGGTGCCCGACATGGTCGAGCCGGTGCGTCTGCGGTTGAAAGGCCTGGGCCTGCCCGCGCGCGGAAACCGCGCCGCCGGCGACCTGTTCGTCAAGCTGCAGGCCTCGGCCGACCTGCCCTCGGCGGCCGAAGACCTGCTGCTTCGCTTCACGCGGGTCTGGACGCCGGAGCGGATCGCGGCCTAAGCGGTAAGCCATGTCGCACAACACCTTCGGTCACCTGTTCCGCGTCACCACCTGGGGCGAAAGCCATGGCCCGGCCATCGGCTGCGTCGTCGATGGCTGCCCGCCGCTGATCCCGCTGACCGAGGCCGACATCCAGCCCCTGCTCGACCTGAGGAAGCCCGGCGGCAGCCGCTTCGTCACTCAGCGGCAGGAGGCCGATCAGGTCCGCATCCTGTCCGGCGTCTTCGACGACGGGAACGGCCCTGTCACCACCGGGACGCCGATCAGTCTGCTTATTGAGAATACGGACCAGCGCTCCAAGGACTATGGCGAGATCGCCCGCGCCTTCCGCCCCGGTCACGCCGACTACGCCTATCAGGCTAAATACGGCGTGCGCGACCACCGCGGCGGCGGGCGTTCCTCGGCCCGCGAGACGGCCAGCCGCGTGGCGGCCGGTGCCGTGGCCCGCAAGGTCCTGGGCGACACCATCCGCATCCGCGCCGGCGTGGTCCAACTCGGCCCGCACCGCATCGCCGACGAAGCCCTCGACTTCGACGCCGTCTATGACAACGCCCTGTTCGCCGCCTCGGCTGACGTCGTCCCCGCCTGGGAAGACTATCTGGACGGCGTGCGCAAAGCCGGCTCCTCCATCGGCGCCGTCGTGGCGCTGGAGGTCACGGGCGTTCCCGCCGGCTGGGGCGCGCCGCTCTACGCCAAGCTGGACGCCGAACTGGCCGCCGGCCTCATATCGATCAACGCTGTCAAGGGCGTCGAGATCGGCGCGGGCTTCGGCGCCGCCGAGTTGTCGGGCGAGGACAACGCCGACGAGATGCGCCTGGGCGACGACGGCCTGCCGGTCTTCCTGTCGAACAAGGCGGGCGGCGTCCTGGGCGGCATCTCGACCGGCCAGCCGCTGACGGCGCGGGTGGCGTTCAAGCCCACCTCCTCCATCCTGACCCTGCGCCAGACCATCAATCGCGACGGCGCCGAGGTCGACCTCCGCACCAAGGGCCGCCACGACCCCTGCGTCGCCCTGCGTGGCGTCCCGGTCGTCGAGGCCATGGCCGCTATCGTCCTGGCCGACGCCATGCTGCGGCATCGGGCTCAGGTGGGCTGAGTCCAATCTGGAACCACAACAGTTGCAAATAAAATTTCGCGATCCTATCTAGGTCTCAAGCATTCCTTGGAAGGGAGACCACACCATGATCGACGTTCGACGTTTTGAAACCCTGGGCGGCGCGAACCACGGCTGGTTGAACGCCCGCCACCACTTCTCGTTCGCCAACTACTATGATCCCAAGCGCATGGGCTGGGGCCGTCTGCGCGTCTGGAACGACGACGAGATCGGCGCCAAGTCGGGCTTCCCGCCTCACCCGCACGCCGACATGGAGATCATCACCTATGTCCGCACCGGCGCCATCACCCACGAGGACTCGATGGGCAACAAGGGCCGCACCGTCGCGGGCGACGTTCAGGTGATGAGCGCGGGCACGGGCGTCCGTCACTCGGAGTTCAACCTCGAAAACGAGCTGACCACCCTGTTTCAGATCTGGATCGAGACGGACAAGCCGGGCGCCCCGCCGTCCTGGGGCCAGCGCGAGTTCCCCAAGAGCGACCGCTCGGGCCGCTTCACCGTCGTGGCCTCGGGCGATCCCGCCGACGAAGCCCTGACGATCAACGCCGACGCCAAAATCCTGGCCGCCACGCTGAAGGCGGGCGAGAGCCTGACCTATGACCTGGCCGCCGGCCGTCGCGCCTATCTGGTCCCCGCCGTGGGTCAGGTGGACGTCAACGGCGCGACGCTGAAGGCCCGCGACGGCGCCGGCATCGTCGACGAGCCGACGATCACCATCACGGCCAGCGAAGACGCCGAACTGGTCATGGTCGACAGCCTGTAGGCTTCATAATCCTCCCCTGCGCAGCGGGGGAGGATCGCCTCGCTGTCGCGTCAGCCTCTGTTCACTTCCGTCGCGCAGAATAGGCGCCTCGGGAGATTTTCATGATCAAACCCTTCGCGCGGGCGACCGCCCTTCTGGCCCTCGTCGGCGGTTCGCTGATGCTGCAAGGCTGCCTGGTCGGGGCGGTGGTCGGAACCGGCGCGGCCGTGGTCGGCGGCACGGTCAAGGCCACCGGCGCCGTGCTCGGCGCGGGCGTCGACGCCGTCACCACCTCCGACGAAGAGACCAGGGCCAGACGCGAGCGCGAACAGCGTGACTGGCAACGCGAACAGCGGCGCTGTGAACAAAAACAGCGGCAAGGCAAGAACTGCTGAGGCCGAAAGGCGTCGAAGGGTCCCTCAGTTCATTTTCCCAGCACGCCGCTACAACACCTCGAACAGTCCTGCTGCCCCCATGCCGCCGCCTACGCACATGGTGACGACGACATAGCGTTCGCCGCGACGCCGCGCCTCGATTAGGGCGTGGCTGACCATGCGGGCGCCGGACATGCCGTAGGGGTGGCCGATCGAGATGGCGCCGCCGTTGACGTTCAGGCGCTCGTCCGGGATGCCCAGTTGGTCGCGGCAATGAAGAACCTGAACCGCGAAGGCCTCGTTCAGCTCCCACAGGCCGATGTCGTCCATCTTCAGATTGAACCGCTCGAGCAGGCGCGGCACGGCGACGACAGGACCAATGCCCATCTCATCCGGGCGGACGCCGGCCACCGCCATGCCGATGTAGCGGCCCAGGGGTTGAAGCCCCCGGCGCTCGGCCTCGCCCGCCTCCATCAGCAGGCAGGCGGAGGCGCCGTCCGATAGCTGGCTGGCGTTTCCAGCCGTCACTGTGCCCTCGGGGAAGACGGTCCGCAGCGAGGCCAGGCCTTCGGCCGTGGTTTCTGCGCGCGCGCCCTCATCCTGTTGCAGCAGTATCTCGCGATAACTGACTTCGCCGCTCTGCCTGTCGATGATCTTCATGCGCGAGGCCAGGGGGACGATCTCGTCGGTAAAACGGCCTGCAGCCTGGGCGGCTGCGGTTCTCTGCTGCGATTGCAGGGCGTAGGCGTCGCAGGCTTCGCGCGAAACGCCATAGCGGCGAGCCACCGTCTCGGCCGTGTCCAGCATGGACATATAGGCGTCGGGCTGATGCTGAAGGACCAGCGGATCGGACGCGACGCGCAGTTGCTCGGTCTGGACCATGGAGATGGACTCCACCCCGCCCGCAACCGCGATCTGCATGTGATCGACGATGATCTGCTTGGCCGCCGTAGCGATGGTCATCAGGCCGGATGAGCATTGGCGGTCCAGGGTCATGCCCGCGACCGATACCGGGAAGCCGGCGGCCAGGGCCGCCATGCGGCCGACGGACTGCTGCACGCCCTGCGGCAGGGAACAGCCCAGCAGACAGTCCTCGATCTCGGCGGGATCAACGCCCGCGCGCTGGACCGCCGCCGTCAGGACGTGGGCGGCCAGGGTCGGCGACGAGGTGTCGTTAAAGGCCCCGCGATAGGCGCGGCCGATCGGCGTGCGGGCGGTCGAGACGATGACGGCGTGGCGCATCAGGCCCTCGCCATCACGGGACCGGTCACGCCAGCCGAGGCCAGTTCCTGTTCCGCCTGCTGGAAGCCGTAGGCCGGCACGGCCTCGCCGGTGCGGTCGGACGCATGATCCCAGGCCGCGATCAGGGCCTGGCCCGCGTCCGCGCCGCCGCCGATGCGAACGCCCTGGGTCAGGGTGACGTTGGCGCGGGCGAAATGGCCGCCCCCGGCGCACAGGATGGCGCGGGTCGGGGCGTCGTCATGCACCAGAGCCAGCAGACCGGGGCTGACCAGACCCGGATCGAGCGCCGTCAGGCTTTTGTTCGACAGCACGCCGTCGGTCATCTGTGTGGCGGCGGTCGGAGCCAGGGCGTTGACGCGGATGCCGTACTTCTCGCCTTCGATGGCCAGGGTCTGCATCAGACCGACCAGGGCCAGCTTGGCCGCGCCATAGTTGGCCTGGCCGAAGTTGCCATAGAGACCCGACGACGAGGTGGTCATGACGATCCGGCCATGGTTCTGCTGGCGCATGATCTCCCACACCGCCTTGGAGCAGATGGCGGCCCCCATCAGGTGCACGTCCACCACCAGGCGGAAGTCGTCCATCGTCATCTTGGCGAAGCTCTTGTCGCGGAGGATGCCGGCGTTGTTCACCAGGATGTCGATCCTGCCCCACTGGGCCATGGCCGCATCAACCATGCGCTGAACCGCGTCCACATCCGTCACCGACCCGGCGGCGGCGATGGCTTCTCCGCCGCCTGCGATGATATCGTCCGCGACGGCGCGAGCGGCGTCCTCGGTCAAGTCGTTGACCACGACCCGCGCGCCTTGCGAGGCGAGATAGAGGGCATGGCGGCGGCCAAGGCCGCCCCCGGCGCCGGTGACGATCGCTACACGGCCCTGCAACATGGTTTGTCTCCGCATTACATTAACTAACAAGAGAGTGAGTATTTTAAACGAATGGTGGGGGCGGCTAGCGCGCCGCTTTCAGGTCGATCCACGACGGGCGCAGACCTCGCGGAAGCCGGCGGCCATGAAAGCGGCCATGCGTTCCTTGACGGCGACGAAGTCGTCAGACCGGCACCGCCCGCCCGAGAGCTTGTCGATCCGCCCCGTCCGCGCCAGCGTCAGCATCAGGGCCCCTGTGACGAAGTGGTAGCCCCAGAAGATATCCTCTTCACTGCAGCCTGGCAGGGCCAGCTTCAGCAAGTTGATCAATCTGAGAACCACGGGGTCGAAATGCTGATCCATCAGATCGGCGCCCCATTCGGGCGTATTGGCCACCTGGGCGCCCAGGGCGGCGTAGTTTTTCCAGCCCTCCCCGCCCTCGATATAGAGGTCCAGGTCGGTGTCGAGGAAGGCGCGCAGCGCCCCTTCCACCGTCGGCTTGCCGTCTGACGCCCCCTCATAGGCGTCCAGCGCCGCCATCCGCCGCTCGCTGGTGACATGGGCGCGACGAGCGAAGACGGCGTCGAACAGGTGACGCTTGTCCTCGAAGTAGTAGTTCACCAGCGTATGATGCACCCCGACCTTGCCCGCCACGTCCTTCAGCGTCACCCCATAGAGGCCGTGTTTGGAGAACAGCTCCTCGGCGGCGTCGAGGATCTGTTCGGTCATTTCGGCGCGCTGTTCAGCCTTGGTCGGCTTGCGTCGGGTCGGTTTGGCAGACTGGGGCAAGGGAACTCGTTCGGTGACCTGTTCAGGGCGAGGAAAAGGATACTGGGTCAACGCGCGCCGTAATCGGCTCTTAACTTCAGCTTATCAATCTTGCCGGTCGCGGCCAGAGGCATTCGTTCCAGCCGATAGACGGCGTCGGGAATCCACCACGAAGCCACCCTGCCCTTCAAGGGCTCCAGCAGGGATTCGTCATCGGCCGGCGCTTCTGAGGAAACCTCGACCAGCAGGATCGGCCGCTCGCCCCACTTGGGATCAGACCGCCCGATGACCGCAGCCAGCGCCACGCCCGGAAGGGCGCCGACGACGGCCTCGATCTCGGCCGGATTGATCCATTCTCCGCCAGACTTGATCAGATCCTTGGCCCGGCCCGTGATGGTCAGATTGCCGTCCGCATCGATGCGCGCCAGATCGCCGGTCGAGAACCAGCCGTCGACGTCTACAGCGTCCTGATCCTGACCGAAATACCGGCGGACTACGGTCGCTCCGCGCACCTTCAGATGCCCTTCGGCCCCGCGTTGTTCCGACAAGGCCTGTCCCGCCTCGTCCGTCAGCAGCAGGTCAATCCCGATCCCAGGACGCCCCGACAAATGGGCCGAGCGGCGCTGATCGTGCGGCGGCGCCACCGTGCCGGACGGCGACAACTCGGTCATGCCCCAGCTGGTCTGGATGAGGACGCCCAGGCGCTTCTCGATCCGTTCCATCAGGGCCGGAGCCAGAGGGGCGCCGCCCATGATGATCCGTTCGAGGGACGGAAGCTCAAGGCCCGTCTCCTCGACATGCTCCAGCAGCGCCAGCCAGACGGTCGGCACCCCGACACCGACCGTCACCTGTTCCGACGCTACAAGGCGCGCAAGACTGGCGCCGTCGAGACGCCGCCCCGGCAGAACCAGTTTCGCGCCCACGGCGGACGTCGCAAACGGCAGCCCCCAGGCGTTGGCGTGAAACATCGGCACGACCGCCAGCACGCTGTCGCGTCCCGTGACGGCCATGCCGTCGGCCTGCAGCAGCCGCAAGGTGTGCAGGAAGCTGGAACGGTGGGTGTAGGTCACGCCCTTGGGCGCGCCCGTGGTGCCCGAGGTGAAGCACAGGCCGCTGGGCGCGGTTTCAGGGAACTGCCCCCAGACCATATCGTTCGGCGCATCGGCCAGAAGCGGCTCCAGCAAACGAATGTCCGCCGCGCTTTCCGGCGCGTCGAAGCCCTTGTCCAGGTCCATCACCAGGATTCGCTCAAGCCGGGGCGTCAGCGATGCGATGCGCGACGCCAAAGGCGCGAGATCAGGACTAACGAACAGGATCCGCGCGCCCGACTGCTCCAGCATGGACGACAGTTGTTCGGCCGTCAGGCGCGGGTTCAGCGTGTGGCAAACCGCGCCCATGCCCATGATGGCGTACCAGACCTCGACATGGCCTTGCGTGTTCCAGGCCAGGGTGGCGACACGCCTCCCCTGCTCGACGCCGTACTGGCGAAGAAGGCCTGAAATCTTCACGCTGCGCGCCCTCAGCCCCGCGTAGCCGATCCGGACGACGGAGCCGTCGTCCCGGGCCGTGACCACCTCCGAATTCGGACGCCACTTGGCGGCGTGATCCAGGAACTTGTCGAGCGTCAGGGGAAAGGACTGAACGTCCCCATCGGTCATCAGCATTTACTCGGCATTCCTTCCGGCGCCCACAGGCCGACGTTCCAGTTCCAGGGAACTCCGCCGGCCTTGAAGCGGCGGCACACGACGTCTTCGTTCAACTCATACATGCCCGGCGCCAGATGGCGGCCGGACCGCGGGACGTCCTCGAACGCCACGTAGTTCCGCTCCTGGCCATAGGGACGCCACTCGGCCTCCCCCTCGGCCATAGGTCGGCCGGTGCGAATGAAGGAGACCCAGTATTCGGCCATGGCCTCGCTAAGGCGCGCCTCGCCGATCGTCAGGGACGGACGCGGCCAGGCGACCGGCGTCCGGTCGAAGGCTCCAAAGACATAGGGGATTTCCGCCGCGTGGAAGGCGTGCAGTCCCATCTCGTCCGCCGTGCGATAGCCGTGGTCGAAATGATAGAAATAGGCCGGCTGTCCCAGGTCGGTCTGCTTGCGCGCCAGCCGTTCGGCGGTCCAGCCATAGAGAGAGTCCCGTACAGCCGTCTGAACGCTCTCGCCCATGTCCGAGGACGGATGCTGACGCAGGAAATCCTCGGCCAGATCGCCATAGCGGGCGCGGATCGCCGCCTCATAGTCCGCCGCCGTCGCGGGCGGCGGCGGGGCCAGGAAGCGCAAGGAGCGAATCTCGCCGTCGTTAAAGCCGGCCAGCACAGGCACCGGCGCCTGCTCGCCGCGATCAAACGTCTCGACCAACTGGCGCGGCAACACCTTGCCGTCGACCGCGCCAAACGGCGCAAAGGCGTTGGCCGCGGCAGCCGCGACCAGCTCCAGGACGTCCATGTCCCGAAGACCGGCGACGTCGCGCTTCAACCCTTGCGACAGGCGCCGCCCGCCGTCTTCAGCCGAAGCCTCGCCGTGGGTCGAGCCGCGCAGTTCGGGCGTCGAGATCATATAGGCGCTCTGGGCCACGGCCTTGTGGAACAGGCCGCGCGCCTGAGGCGACGCCATCAGGTACATGACGCTGAGGGCCCCCGCCGACTCTCCGGCGATGGTGACGTCTTCCGGGTCGCCGCCGAAGGCCGCGATATTGTCGCGTACCCACTTGAGAGCCTGAACCTGGTCCAGCAGGCCATAATTGCCCGACAGACCCTGGGGGTTCTCAGCGCTCAGTTCGGGATGGGCCATATAGCCCAGCACGCCGAGACGATAGTTGATCGTCACCACCACAATGCCGCGCGCCGCCAGGGCCGCGCCGTCATACATGCCCTCGCTGCCGGCGCCGGTGACCAGACTGCCGCCATGGATCCAGACCATGACCGGCGCCTTCTCGGCCTTTTCCGGCGTCCAGACGTTGAGGAACAGGCAGTCCTCGGCGATCTTGGGCAGGACCGAGGCGTAGATGCTGCCGGGTCGCGACGTGGGCTGGGGACAGGCGGCGCCGTATTCGCCGGCGTCGCGCGTCTCGGCCCAGGCCGGCAGGGCCGCAGGCGCGCGCCAGCGCAGGGCGCCGACCGGGGCCTGGGCGTAGGGCAGTCCCTTGTAGGCGGCCACGCCCTCGCGGACGACGCCCTGCACCGGACCGGCCGGCGCCTGAACCACCGTCCCGGCAAGGGCCGCAGACCCGGCTGATCCCGCCAGCAGGGCGGCTAGGCTCAGCCCCCGCATCATGGTCGTCTTCATGCCGCGACTCCCTTGCTTTCCCGACCCAGACGACGCGCCAGGATCAGGAACAGGACCGACGCCAGCACGTAGAAGGGCGTCAGCGTGTAGAAGGCCATCTGCAGCGAATGCTCGGGATTGGTCCGGGCGAAGAAGTCGCTGGCCAGACCCAGATAGGTCGGGCCGAGGCCCAGGCCGAGCAGGTTCATGACCAGCAGCAGGATGGCACCCGACAGCACCCGCTGACGCGGCTTCACCTCTTCCTGGATCAGGGCCACCGAGGGCGTCAGGTAGAAATAGTTGAGGAACAGGGGCGGAGCCATGAAGGCCAGGGCCACCGGCCAGGTCGGTGCCCAGACGAAGCCGACGAAGCAGGGAATGGCCAGGATCAGCGCCACGCCCGGCAGCAGACCGTAGGCCGCCTTGGACTTCTTCTTCATCACGTCGAGCATCCGGCCCGAGACATACATGCCGCCGCAGATCGCGACGCCGATCAGGATGGCGTAGAAGACGGCGATCTGTTCCAGGGTCATGCCCTTTTCGCGCATCAGGAACAGGGTGGCGAAGTTCAGCGTCGCATAGGTGATGAACTGGTTGGCGCCGCTGCCCAGGGCCGCCAGCATCAGGGTCGGATTGGTGCAGAACATCTTGCAGGTCGGCCAGAAGCCCAAGGCGGCTTCGTCGGCCGCGGCCGTCGCCTCGACCCTGACCGGCTGGACGTCCAGTCCGCCGCGCTCGGGCTCGCGAACGACAAAGAAGACCACAAAGGCGGCGATGACGCCGACGACGCCCAGGATGATGAAGGCCAGTCGCCAGTCATAGGCGGCGGCGATCGCCGCCCCGAAGGCGACGCCCAGGGCTTGACCGATGGGCGGCCCGAGATTGAACAGACCCAGGGCCCGACCGCGCAGGCTGGGCGGGAAATAGTCGGTGATGATGGCGTACGAGGGCGGCACGCCGCCCGCCTCTCCTACCCCGACCGTCATCCGCGCCAGCACCAGCTGCGGATAAGTGGAAGCCATGCCGCAGGCGACCGTGGCCAGACTCCACAGGCCGCAGGCGATGGACAGGACCTTCACCCGATTGGTCCGATCGGCCAGCCAGGCGACCGGGATCGAGATGATGCAATAGAAGAGCGCGAAATAGAGCCCGCTGATCAGACCCAGTTGGCCGTCGGTGACCCCCAGATCATCCTGGATCGGCTTGGCCAGGATCGACAGCAACTGCCGATCCAGAAAGTTCAGGACATAGACGAAGCACAGAATGCCCAGCACCAGCCAGGCACCTTTGCGCGGGGTCTGTTCGACCCCGTGCATCAGCGAGACATTCGCGTCCCTCATGGTCAGAACTCATAGCCGAGACGCACGCCGAACGTACGCGGGCGCATGGTGCCGAACCGGTTGGCCAGAAAGGCCTCAGGGTGGACGTAGGTGATCGAGTGATCGTCGAACAGGTTTTCGACATAGAGGCCCAGCGTCAGATTCTCACGCGAGGCCGCGAAGCTGGCGTTCACGTTGTAATAGGATTCCGTGAAGCCATAGGTCGCCTGCTGGACCCCGGGCCGGCCGGGCACGTTCGGGAACATGCCCGGGAACGAGCCCACGTGCTGGACCACGACCGAGGCGTTGCCCGCCGCGCCATAGGGCAGGTCGAAAGTGTAGTCGGCGCTGGCCGCACCCTGGAAGCGCGGGCTGGCCAGTCGAGCGTCGGGAACAGCGCCGGAAATGGCGGCCTCCTCCGGCGTCAGCTTGGTCACCTTGGCGCTGTTGAACGAACCATTCAGACCCAGGCTGAGGCCCGTCATCGGGAAGGCCCGCAGTTCGAACTCCAGCCCCTTGCTCTCGGCCGCGCCGATATTGGTGGCGAACTGCACCGAGTCGGACACGCGGTTGGCCTGGACCTGGATATTGCTCCAGTCGATCCAGTAGGCGGCCAGGTTGGCGTACAGCCGACCGCCCAGGAAGCGGCCCTTCACGCCCAACTCATAGTTGGTCAGGTCGTCAGACGTGGCGCCGTCCGGGATGATGAGGTCGTTGGGATCGACCAGGCTGGGTCGGCCGCCGTAGCCGTTGATGATCGGGGTGCGGAAGCCGGTCGAAACCGTGGCGTAGGTCGTCACCGCCGGGCTCGGCCGCCACGAGGCGCTGACCTTGAACGACGGCTTGGACCCCTTGGCCTTCAGCCCTTCGGCGGCGTCGATGGGGGTGATGGTGACTGGGCCCGACAGGCCAAACAGCGCCATGATCAGATAGTTGCTGTTATAGCCGCCCGCCTCGGTGAAGCCCTGGGCCGCCATGTCGCCATAGCGCATGCCGCCCGTGACCCACAGGTCGTCGTTGAAGCGGTAGGTCAGCTCGCCGAACGCCGCCAACTCATGCGACTCGATGTTCACGCCCATGCGCTGGTAATATTCGTCCGGCAGGCCGGTGATGCCGCGCGCGGCCAGGAACTCGGGCGACGACCGATAGAAGTAGTCCACGTCCAAACGGCGCTTCAGATAGAAGCCGCCGACCACCCAATCGATGTTGCCGCCCGCATCCGACGCCAGCCGCAGCTCTTCGACGAAGGTCTTCTGATAGCCGTCCGCGTCCAGGGCGAAGGCGATGGCCCCGCCGAAGGTGCCGGCTAGGTCGACGTAGAATTTCTGGTCGAACTGCGACAGCGTCGAGGAACTGGTCAGCTTGGCGCCGTTGAACTGGTACTCGATCGTGGCGTTCGCGGTGGTCATCTCGCCAACGAACAGATCCGGCCGATCCGACACGCGTTTGTTGCGCCCCAGCAGGGGGTTGATCAGGCCGGAATCCTTGGGCTCGCTATACTCGTACGATCCCGTCAGGCGCACCGACAGGCGGTCGTCGGGCTTCCACAGCATCGAGCCGCGAACGCCGCTGTTGATCAGGGTGTTGGAGTTGGTGATCCCGGTGCCGAGGTTGTCGGTGTAGCCTTCTTCATCACGGTGGAAGGCGACGACGCGCAGCGCCAGCTTGTCCTCGATCAGCGGGATGTTGATCATGCCGTTGTAACGCTGACGGAAGGAGTCCGCGCCGGTCATGCCGAAATCGACCAGGGTCGCGGCCTGATACTCATCCAGCACCGGCGCCTTGGTCAGGATGCGAAGCGCGCCGGCCAGCGATCCCGAACCAAACAGCGTCCCCTGCGGCCCGCGCAGGAACTCGACGCGCTCGACGTCGAACAGGGTCGGATCCAGCACCGTGGTGTTGCCGATGGTCGAGATCGGCAGCTCGTCGATGTAGATGGCCACCGTGCTCTGCAGGTTGGCGTTGTAGCCGTTGGTGGCCACGCCCCGCGCGGTGAAGTTGTTGAAGTTGGCGGTCGGCTTGTTCAGCACGACGCCCGGCGTCTCGCGCGCCAGCCCTTCGTAGCCAACGATCCCCTTGGCGGTCAGTTGCTCCTGCGAGAAGGCCGTGACGCTGATCGGCACGTCCTGCAGGCGCGTCGCCCGGCGCGTCGCCGTAACCAAGACCTCGCCGACGTCGGTCACGGCCGGATCCTGAGGCGCCGCACGCGCCTGCTCTTCCGCAAGAACCGCCGCCGGCATGGCCGACATCGCCAGACCCAGGGCCGACACGCAGGCGGACATCATCATGTACGATTTCATTTGCTCTCTCCCCAGACGCCGATCATTCCCGCCAGCGTTCTTCAGCCAAGCTGGCTCGTCCGCGAACATTGGTCAATACTAACTCTCACGCGTGTGAATGTTTTTTGCAGACTTCCCGGCGACCCAGGGCCGCACGCCGGCGCAATCCGGCACGGGAGGGCAGCGCGGACATGCTCCTGGGCCGTTGCGGTCAACGCTGCGCGGGCTGTCCGCCATGGGGCGCATGATTCATCCGGCGCTGGGCAAAATGCTCAAAGCGCTGGGCCGCCTTCAAGCGCCGCCGTCAGGACGCCTGCAGGCCTATGACGGTATGAGGCGGAGTCTCGGCAGGCAATGGGAGGAAGACCGTCAGAAGGACCGACGCCTGGGATCGCTGCCCCTCGAAAGGCATCGAGAGGCATAGAAGACATTTATCTTACAAGTCAGTGACTTAGGTCGAGCTACGAAGCGCCGTGAAAGGCTCCGAATTATTCCCGCCCCGACGTCTTCTCGCTGGGCGTGGACACCGAGGCCCGCGCGTCGGTGTCCTTTACGTCAGGCCTGACGTCCGACCGGGACGATCCTCAGTCCGTCCTGACCACCTTGAGCGACTTGCCGATATAGGCGCCGGGATCGACGTCCGTCACTCTCTGCACCCTTGGCCCGCTCGGGCTCATATAGGTGACTTCGACCGTCAGGGGCTCCAGCGTCTTGAGGCCAAAGTGGACGGGGATGGCGCTCTGGGCGTTGTATCCGCCGCCGGTCGGAACCTGACGCGAGGCGACGATCTTGCCAGCCTGGTCGAACAGCCGGACCTCCGCGCCCGGCACGACGACACGGCCGGAGGCGTCCAGAACCAGGACGCTGAGGCTGCGCGCACGGGCCTCGGCGTTCAGGTCGTTGCGGAACAGGAAATGGCCGCCCACCGGGCCATAGCCGCGCGTCACCGCCAGATCGAGCGCGCCGTCGGCGTTGTAGTCCACGAATTCGACGCTGTGATCGGCGGCGTTCAGCAGACTGTCCTTGGTCAGGACCTGGGTGAAATGGCCGTTGCCGTCATTGTGGTACAGCAGATTCAGCGGCGTCTGCGACCCCGGCTCGCCTTCATAGGTGGCGACGAACAGATCGAGATGGCCGTCGTTGTCATAGTCGCCCCAGGCGGCGCTGACCGCGTGCCCGTCGTTGTCGACGCCGGCTTCGGCCGCGACCTGGGAGAAGGAGCCGTCGCCGTTGTTGCGATACAGAAGGTTGGCCCCATAGACCGCGACGAAGACATCGAAATAGCCGTCATTGTTGTAGTCGCCGATGGCGCAACCGACGCCGCCTTCGCTGCGGTCGCGGCCGGGCTGATCCATGCCCAGAGCCGGGGCCACATCGACGAAGACGCCGCCGCCGTCGTTGCGCCAAAGGGCGTCCGTCGCGCCCGACTGGTTGGCCAGGATCAGGTCCAGCCTGCCGTCGCGGTTATAGTCGAACCAGCAACTGCCGACCGTGGGCCGCAGATCGTTCACGCCACCCTCGCCTCCAGCTTTGACGAAATGGCCGCGCTCATTGCGATAAAGCTGGTTCGGGCCGGAACGGTTGGAGGCGTAAAGGTCCAGCCGGCCGTCATTGTCGAAGTCGATCCAGTTGGCCTGACGGCTGATCCGTTCGGGAATGGTCAGGCCGATGTCAGCCGCGACCTCGACGAACTTTTTGCCCCCGTCGTTCTTCCAGACATAGGAGCGGTTCTGGCCCGGCACGACCGGCACGACGTTCGACCCGCCCAGCAGATCGACAAAGCCGTCACCCTCGAAATCGCCCCAGCTGAGGCCGCGAATTTCGTCCCCACCGGTCGGCAGGCCTAGTTCACCCCCAATGTTGGCGAAAACGCCTCCGTCATTGCGATAGAGACGAACCTCGCCGCTCTTCAGCGAGACGGCGAAATCCAGATCACCGTCATTGTCGAAGTCGGCCCAGGCAGTCGAAAGCGAGCCGACGACACCGAACGTCTCCGGCTGGATCGAGGTGAAGGCCGGTTCCTGAGCGTGAACCGCCGTCGCCGCCAGCACCATCGGCGTCAGTATGGTCGCGCCGTACTTGCACCAGTTCCGCATACGATAACCTCTCATCGACTCGTCCTTCTTTGGATCGTCGAAGGCGCGAACGCCGTCCGTTCTTCCACGTTCGCTTCAACCTGATCGCGACGCAGCCACAGTTCGCGGAACTGCTGGTTCGACAGCATTTCCAGTTGGTCGCTGTGGTGCGTCGTGCCGGGCTGGCGCGCATTGCCGTAGCTCATCAGGCCGTAGGCCTTCACCGGCGTCGAGAACTCGATCATCGCCACCCAGGTCTCGCCATGGTTCGGCGTGCGCACCCCCTGAGCGTTCAGGTCGGACCAGGTGATGACGCGGAAGGCGCCCAGGTTGCCGAACCCGCCGCTGCCCGACACATCGACGCCGTCGAGGATGAAGCGCGACACGTCGCCGAAACGCCGGTCGACCGCGCCGTACTTCTGCTTGGTCACAGCGATGGCGCGCCTCAGTTGTTCGACGGCGGCAGCCGTGTCGCGGACACCGGTCGGGGTGCTGATAGGTCGCTGTTCAGACCAGGGGACGGCGTAGCCGCCCTGCCCTGCGAAGGTCGGCCCGGCGAACAGGCGCGCCCATTCCTCGAACAGCAGACCCGCGCGGTTGTCGGCGTCGAAAGTGCGGTTCCATCCGGCCAGCAAACGGGCCGCCGCCTGAACCTCGGGGTCGGGATCGGCCAAGGCCGCCGGGATCAGGTCCGGCAGGACGCGGTCGGCCATGACGGCGTCCTGGCCCAGTTTCAGCTGGACGAACTTGTCCATGGAGATGTCGTCGGTCTCGGCGATGGCGCGCACGGCGTACTGGGCCCGCAAGGACTCAGGCGTCCGCGGCGCCAGATAGGACGGGTAGTCATCGGGCTTCATCGTCACCGGCCAACTGGCGACCCAGGGCGGATCATTGGCGTTCTGGACGAAGCCGCCGACCGGGTCGGTGACGCGCGGCAGATCCTCCAGCGGGTGGGTCTCGGTCCACAGGTAGCGCGACGTATCGCCCGGAACGAGGCCGGACCAGAAGGCCAGATCGCCTTCGGCGCGGCGCGGCGCGATGCCGTTGAAAGTATAGTCGATATGGCCGTCGCGGTCGGCATAGACGATGTTGAAGGTCGGCACCTGCAGACGCTTCAGCGCCGTCTCATAGGTCCCGAAATCCTTGGACGTCACCATGTCGAAATACTGCTGCAGCATATAAGGGCGGTCGAGACCCGCCACGCGCACGGCGACGGCGGTTCCATCCGCACGGTCAAACACCGGACCATGAATGGTGGTGCGGATGACCAGCGGCTTCTCAAGCTCAGATCCGTCAGGCTGGCGCACGCGATAAGTGGTGCTGGTCGTCTCGAACGGACGCACCTGACCGTCAAACAGATAGCCGCCGTCCTTGAGCGCCAGCTTGTAGTTGGTCGCCCCAACCATGCCGTTGACGGTGTTGGTGATGCCCATCTGCTGGTTGAAGGCGAAGCGGACGATCGGCAGACCGATCTGGGTGGCGCCGTAGATTTCGAAATCCGGCCCCGTCAGATGGGCTTCGTAATAGATGAAGTAATCCGTAGCCCACGGCAGATGCGGGTTCTGGAGCAGCAGGGCATGGCCGTCCGCGGTCTTCCGCGGCGCGACGGCCCAGGAGTTGGAGCCCTGTTCGGACAGGTCCGGCGGATCGCCTTCGCCCAGAGTCTTTCCGGGCGAGGCCACATAGACAAAATTCATCAGACGGTGGGCGTGGGCCACCACGTCCACGCCCGACACGGGCAGAACCTGACGGACATCCTCGGCGATCGCTTCGGGATGAGCGGCGGCATAGGCGTTGATGCCGGCGGCGAAGGCGTCGAGGTTGGCGCGGAACTCGGGCTCCTGCTGGTCGTACCAGCTCTGGGCGCGGGCCGGGACGCTGTTGGTCAGCAGCCAGACCGAGGTCTCCTCGTATTCAGGCCCCCAGTATTCGGCGCCCTTGCCGCGCGCCTCGCCATACAGGCGGATGATCGCGCTGGCGTGGCTCTGGGCCTGGGCCCAGCCATAGCCGTAGAAAACCGAGGGCTTGTCCACGCCATAGACATGCGGGACGCCATAGGTGTCCCACAGGATCTCATTGGTCTTCGGCTTGAAGGCGGCGAAGGCGGGCGTCGTTGCGGCGCCCGCAGCCTGAGCGGCCGCCTGGGCCAGCACTGGTCCCGAGGCGACGCTGACCAGGACGGCCGCAGCCAGGCCCATGAACCGACGACGAATAATCAGCATGATTTCTCTCCCCGAACGCAAAAGAAGAGGGGCGCCGCCGAGCCGGCGACGCCCCCTTTCATCACCACTTGTAGACGCCGCGCACGAACCAGGATCCGCCGGTGAAGCCGAACGGGGCCAGACCGCTGTACATGTTAGTTCCCAGGTCCGCCGACGGCGCATCGACGCGCGTGGGATAGGTGTTGAACAGGTTGTTGACCCCGGCGCTGATACGGAAGGCTTCCGTCAGGTCGTAGTTGACCTGCGCATCCACGATCCAGTCCGCCTCGATGGTCCGGTCCTGAGCGGGGTTGGTGGCGTTGCGCGTGACGAAGCCGTCAAAACGCGTCGCCCGCAGATTGGCGCTGACCTGCCCCAGAGACCAGTTCGTATTCAGCGATATCTTAGACTTCGGCAGGGATTCCGTCAGGGCCGCCTGCTTGCTGCGGTCGAAGATGACGATATTGCCCAGCGCCGACAACTCAGGCGGGTTGGCGATGATGCCGGTGATCTCGGTCTTGTTGTGGTTGTAGCCGAGGCTGAAGTCGAAGTCGCCGAAGCCGTCCGTCGGCAGCTTGTAGGTGGCGACGATATCAACGCCGCGCGTCCGAGTGTCGATGGCGTTGGTGTAGTACTGGCCGCTGACGTCCGGCGAGAGGCCATTGGCCACAAGGATTTTCTGCAACTGCTTGCCTATGGTGGTCACGCCGTCCGCCGAAAGGCGCGTATCCAGCGGCGAGAAGGTGGTCGTCACCGCGATGCGGTCATCCACGTCGATCTGATAGGCGTCGAGCGTCAGGGCGAAGTTGCGCCACGGCGTCAGGGTGAAGCCGGCGCTGACATTCTTGGACAGTTCCGGCGTCAGCGGCTTGGCGCCCAGGGCGATAGCCTCAGGCGACGAGACCTGAAGATTCTTCAGACGCAGCGGCACCAGAATGCCGTTGCCCGCGATGTCACGCAGTTGGCTGGTGGTCGCCGAATAGGCCTGCTGGGCCAAGCTGGGGGCGCGGAAGCCGGTATTGTACGAGCCGCGAACGGCGAACCAATCGGTAAACTCGTAGCGGCTGTTGACCTTGAAGATCGTCGTATCGCCCGCCGCGTCGTCGAAGTTTTCGTAGCGAACGGCGCCGCCCAGATAGAAGCGCTCGGTCGGGTTCCAACCCAGTTCGCCGTAAGCGCTATAGTTGTTGCGGCTGACATCAGCCTCGTCCTCAGGACGGAAGCCGGGCGTGGATTGCGCGCCAGGCGCCAAAATCTGGCCCGCGCCGGGCTGACCGACCGGCCGGACATAGGCGCCTTGAATCCAGCTGGCTTGGTCGCCCTGCCCGATCTCGTAGCTTTCCCAACGGTGCTGGAGGCCGAACGACACCTGCAGGTCGCCCGCGCCTTCAAGCTCAAAGCCGCGCGTCACGTCCAGAGCGTTGACCCATTCGGCGGAGCGCAACTGACCGATGTAGAAGTGGCGCGGGCTGCTCGGGCCGAGGCTGGCGTTGAAGCTGTTGTTCTCCCAGTCCGAGATGCTGGTCCCATAGCTGGTCGACAGATCCCAGTCCCAGCCGCCGGCGACGCCTCGCGCTCCGCCGACCAGTTCGTAATCCTCGTCCTTGATGACCGTCTGCGCCCGGAATCCGTCCGGTGCGATCTCCGGCAGCGACAGGATGTTGGTCGCCGGACGGAAGGTCCAGTTCAGGTCCGAGACGCGGTTGCCATAGGTGCCGAAGCTATAGAGTTCGACGTCCTCGTTCAGGCGATACTCGGCGTTGAGACCGAAGACATTCGATTCCTGGGGCATGGCGCCGTAGTTGGTCGTCACCAGACGGTCGATGCTCTTCTCTCGCGGGTCCGGTTGGCCGCCGACCAGCGGATAGAGGCGCACGGTGTCCGCGATCCGCTCGGCGCGGTTCGACGCGCCGCGGTCCATGTAGCTGTAGGACAGGTTGGCGAAGCCGCGGTCGGCCAGCGACAGGCCGAGGTTGGCGTCTACCGTCAGATATTTTCCGTCCTGGCGGTCGAAATTCTGACCGTGGCTGACGGAGATCTGACCGCCCTTGTCGCTGTTGTTCAACATGACATTGATGACGCCAGCGACGGCGTCCGAACCATACTGGGCGGCGGCGCCGTCACGCAGCACCTCGATCCGGGAAATAGAGCCCGACGGGATCATGTTCAGATCAACGCCGACAGAGCCGTTGTAGAGCGTCGACACCGAGTTGATCAGCGCGGTCCTGTGACGACGCTTGCCATTGACCAACACCAGCGTCTGATCGGGGTTTAGCCCCCGCAGCGATCCGGTGGCGATGACGGTCGAACTGCCGCCCCCGGCCCGCGACGGCAGGTTGAACGACGGCACGAGATAGCGAATGGATTCGAAAACGCCAGTCTGAGCGCCTTGGGTCAACTGCTCTGAATTGAACACATCGATCGGTGTGGGGCTTTCGATCGCCGTCCTGGGCTTGCCGCGCAGGCCAGTGACGATCACCTCGCCCACTTCGGTCGCTCCCGCCTGCTCGGCCTCGGCCCTGACAGGCCGCTCCTGGGCTATGGCGGCGGGGCCGATGAGACTCAGCGCGCTGACTGACCCCATAGCCATCATCTTCAGATACGCGGCGTTACCCCGGCTCGACATAGTCCACCCCTCCAGAAAGCTCCGACAAAGAGACCTTTGCCGCGAGCGTCAAATCCACATCACAGACAAAACAAGAAATACATTCATGACTAAAGGCGCTTATAGAGATTCTATCTAATGGATAATCTTGCTGTTAAACTTCGTATCCTTCATACACACAAAGATTATTAGAGATATTCCGATCATCACCGTCACGTACCAGAAGTATACACTTTCGTTTCCTTCCGATTTGAACCATAGGGCCGCGTACTCTGCGGAACCGCCGAAGATGGCGTTGGCCAGCGCATAGGGCAGCGCGACGCCCAGGGCGCGGATATGCGCCGGGAACAACTCTGCCTTCACCACGGCATTGATGGAGGTGTATCCAGAGACGATGATCAGGGCCGCCAGAGCCAGCCAGAAGGCTGTGAAGCCGTTATCGACAACCGCCAGCGCCGACATGATCGGCACGGTGAACAGCACTCCCGTGACGCCAAACGCGATCATCACCGGCCGCCGACCGATCCGGTCGGACAAGGCCCCCACCGCGGGCTGCAACAGCATGAACACCAACAGGGCGGCGGCGCTGATCTGGGTCGCCGCCTCCTTCGAAAAGCCCGAGGTGTTGACCAGGAATTTCTGCAGGTAGGTCGTGTAGGTATAGAAGGCCAAGGTGCCGCCGGCCGTTAAGCCGAACACCAGAAGCGCCTCCTTCGGGTGCTTCAGGATCAGCAGCAGGGCGCTGGATCGCGGCGCCGCGCGCGTATCTTCAGCCTTGAACGCGGTCGTTTCGTCCAGTCGGCGACGCAGCCAGAAGACCACCACAGCCAGGCCGGCGCCCACGAAGAAGGGAATGCGCCATCCCCATCCTGCCAGGGCTTCCGCGCTCATCGTCTGCTGCAGGACGATCAACAGAACCAAAGCCAGAAGTTGGCCTGAAATCAGGGTCACGTACTGGAAACTGGACCAGAAGCCACGGTTCTTGGCCGTCGCCATCTCCGAGAGATAGGTGGCGGACGATCCGTACTCGCCGCCGACGCTGAGCCCCTGAATCAGGCGCGCGAACAACAGCAGGGCCGGCGCCGCAATGCCGATATCGGCGTAACCGGGCGTGCAGCCGATCAGCAGCGAGCCGGCGCACATCAGACTGACCGACAAGGTCAGCCCTGACTTTCTTCCCTTTCGATCGGCATAAACCCCCATCACCCAGGCGCCCACGGGACGCATCAGGAAACCGACGGCGAACACCCCCGCCGCGCTCAATAGCTGGGCGGTCGAGTTGTCGCTGGGAAAGAAGACCGGAGCGAAATAGAGCGCGAACGCTGCATAGGCGTACCAATCGAACCATTCGACCAGGTTCCCGGCCGATCCGCCGACAATGTTGCGCAGCCGGCGCGCCGGCGTCATGCCCCCGACTTCGACCGGATCGCCCACCTTGCGCGCAGCCCGCAGGGGAGCGGATTCGGCGCCCGGCGTCGCCGCAAAGTTTGAGCCCGAAGACTTATGATGGCTGAGCATATGAAAAATCGCCGCCTTCTGTCGTGATACGGCGCAAGAGGCCGCATTTCCTCAAACACTCTGGCGGAGACAGCTACACCTAGAAACAAAAGTCCGACGACCGATTGAAATAGTGAAAACACAGTTGTTTACATTGACCATTTTTAGACGCCGGCCAGACACAATAAGACCATAGACCGTATGGAATGATGCACATACAATGTGACAAACTGTATGTGTTTCTATACAATGCTGTCACACGTTCTGACTCCGAGACATAGAGCTCTGACCATCGCCGCCGCTGGGCTGGCGGGGGCGGCGGCTCTCGCTATCTGGTTTTCGGCGCAATGGATCGACGATGTCGCCCGCAAGCAAACGGATGCGGCCGCCCGTGATCAGGCGGAGAAGCACGCGCGCGTGCTAGCGGGCGAATTGCAGAAATTCCGTCTACTTCCGCTGGTGTTGAGCGAATACCCCGACGTTCATTCCGTTCTTGCCAGCGGCGCGCCCGACGCCATCGATCGCCTCAATGGCAAGCTCGAGCTTCTGGCCCAGAGAACCGATGCGGCGGCCATCTATGTGATCAGAAGCGAAGGCGACACATTGGCGGCCAGCAACTGGCGTCAGGCCGGCAGCTTCGTCGGTGAGAATTTCAGCTTCCGTCCCTATTTCCAGGGCGCAATGGCCGATGGAGAGGCGGAACTGTTCGCCGTCGGCTCCGTCACCGGCCGCTCCGGTCTGTTTGTCGCGCGCCGCATCGATGAACAGGGCAAGGCCTTGGGCGTCATCGTCGTTAAGATCGATTTCTCCAAACTGGAGACACAGTGGGCGCGCGAACGCGGCCGCACGGCGATCATCGAGTCCCACGGCGTCGTCATCATCACCGGACACGAACCCTGGCGCTTTCGCGCCACCCGTCTCGCCACGGCGGCCGAGAAGGATGAGATCCGCCGCACGATGCAGTTCGGATCCCAGCCCCTGGATCGTGTGAATCTGCGCCCGGACGCTGGGGGAGATCTGCGCTTCTCCGTCAGGGACGCCCCCTATCGCACCGCCGAAACGCCAGTGGCGCTTAGGGGCGCCCGCCTCGTGCATTTCGAGCCGGTGGAGCCCGCTCGCGCCCGCGCCGCTGGCGGCGCGCGCCTGACGGTGCTCAGCGCCATCATCGTCGGCGCGCTCGCCTTCGCCCTCTTCTGGCGCGTTCACATGCGACGGCTGGCCCAGACCGACATGCAGCAGATGCTCGAAGATGAAGTCTCGCTTAGGACCGCCGAATTGCGTCAGGTGAATGAGCGCCTGAAATCGGAATCCCAGCGCCGGATGGCCGCCGACGGTCGCTGGCGCGCGGCGCGTGAAGAACTGGCCCAGGCCAATCGTCTCGGCCTGATAGGACAGGTCACCACCGGCGTCGCCCACGAAATCAATCAGCCGATCGCCGCCATTCGCGCCCACGCCGAAAACACTGGCCGCCTGCTCGACCGCAACGAATTGAGCCGCGCGAAGAGCAATCTGGGCAGCATTGTCGAACTGGTGGACCGCGTCGGAAAGATCACCACCGAACTGCGTCGCTTTGCCCGACGCGGCACGCCCGCCATCCAGGCCGTGAACCTGAACGAGGCCATCGAAGGCGCCCTGTTGCTAATCTCAGACGGCATCCGCGCGGCTGGCGTGACCCTTTGCCTGGACAGCCCGGACGCCGCTATCCTCGTCACGGCCGACCGCATCCGACTGGAGCAGATTCTCATAAATCTGGTTCAGAACGCCGTGGAAGCGCTTCACGAAACGGCCTCCCCTCGCATCGCCATCGATGTCGAAGCGGACGATGCCGACACCGTCCGCGTCATGGTTCACGACAACGGACCCGGCTTCAGCGGCGATGTTACCGGTGCGCTGTTCACCCCTTTCATCACCAGCAAGCCGGAAGGTCTGGGCCTCGGCCTGGGCATCGCGCGCGACATCGCTCGCGAGTTCGGCGGCAGCCTGAAAACCGCCCCCTCGCGGCTGGGCGGGGCCGCATTCTGCATCACCTTGAGACGCGCATGACCGAGCCCCTGCCCCCGCCCCAGCCCCGCCTTGCGCCGGTGTTATTCGTTGAGGACGACGCCGCCCTCAGGCGCGCCATCACCGAGGCCCTGGAACTGGCCGATCTGACCGTCTGGCCGTGCGCCGATGCGGAACAGGCGCTTGCGATGCTGAACGCCGACTTCCCCGGCGTGGTCGTGACCGACATTCGCATGGCGGGCATGGACGGGCTGGAGCTGTTCGCGCGCATCCGCACCATCGATTCCGAAATCCCCGTGATCCTGATCAGCGGCGACGCCGACATCCCCATGGCTGTGCAGGCGCTTCAGGACGGCGCCTTCGACTTTTTGACAAAGCCCTTTCCGCTGGAGCGGCTGGTCGGTGCCGCCAGCCAGGCCCTGGAGAGCCGACGCAGCGCGATGGAGCACCGCGCTCTTCGCGTCGCCGCCGCAGCCGTCATCAATACGGACAGCCCCCTGATCGGCAACAGCGCCGTCATGGTTCGCTTGCGGGAAACGATCTCCCACGTCGCAAAGGCGGATCTGGACGTCCTGATCGAAGGGGAAACCGGCACCGGCAAGGAGTTGGTCGCCCTGCTGCTGCATCGGCTCGGCCGCCGGCGAGGTCGTCCCTTCATCGCCGTCAACTGCGGCGCCGTTCCCGACGCTTTCGCCGAAGCCGAACTGTTCGGCCACGCGCCTGATCGCTCCGGCTATCGCCAGCCTCAGCACGTCGGCCGGATCGAAGCCTCCGACAAAGGCACGCTGTTTCTGGACGAAGTCGACAGCATGAGCCCCACTCTGCAGGTCAAACTGTTGCGGGTGCTTGAGGAACGCGAGGTTACATCTCTCGGTGGAGGCGAACCGCGGCCGGTCGATCTGCATGTGGTCGCCGCCGCCAAATGCGATCTGCACGAAGCGGTGAAGAAGGGCGCTTTCCGCGAAGACCTGTTCTACCGACTGGACGTCGTGCGCCTGCGCGTGCCGGCGCTGCGGGAACGTCGGTCGGACATCCTCCCCCTTTTCGCCTTCTTCGCCGCGCAGGCGGCCAAGCGAATTGGCGTCAAGGACTACACGATGTCAGACGACGTTCGCCGGCGACTGGTGGAGCATGACTGGCCCGGCAATGTGCGCGAACTGCGCAACTTCGCCGTCAGCGCCGTGCTGGACCTTCCTGCCGCCAACGGTGGAACCGCCCCTCTTGGGCACGCGCCGCTGACAGACCGCATCGACGCCTACGAAGCCCTGATCATCAGCGAAGCCCTCCAGTCCACCTTGGGAAACATGACCGAGGCGATGGCCCTGCTCGGGGTGGCGCGCAAGACACTCTACGACAAGCTCAAGCGGCATAATATCGACGCCAATACCTACCGGGCCAAGTCGACAAGAAACGGCTAAAGTTGCATCACCCCATGCGGATGACGGTGAAGACCGAATGACCGGAGCGGACGCTCCAAGAATCTGCATTGCGTCAGACACCGACGCCAACACCGCAAATCTAATACCGTGAAGTCGCGGGTCGAACCGGCCGCAGGCGCCTAAAGTCGCTCTATCGTCAACAAAGCCCCTATATGGAGACTATCTCAGCGGGCCCGCCGCCCCTCACTCCCACTCGATTGCACAAAATCCATGTAGCGATTTGTTTTTACGTAATTAAATTTCACTCCCAGCCAACCGACACCGATCCAGAAACCGACAAAATTTAAGTATTCTTAAAACGTTGAACAACTTAACTGCTGTAAAAACGCGTGAACACGACATATTTCTATACGTATTGACAACGAAGGAGCCGCAGCGGCACCACCCCTGCGCTCAACGGCTATCCGGCGAACTCGACCTTCTTCTTCGCTTTCCGTGTGAACTTGGGCTCCAACACCCTGATCAGCCCTTCACTCTACGGCACGACCCACAACCTCAGCATCACCACGCCGTAGATCCTCGAAAAACCCCAGGATTTTGGCCCTGGGGTTCTTGTTATTTTGGGTGCGGGAGCAGGATTTGAGCGATACCTCACACTCGCGCACCGCTTCATAGGGCTCGAACTGTCGGGCAACTAAAAAAACGCCGCCCCTCATTGAGGGACGGCGTCAAGCGCGGGACAGGAGAAGGAAGCCCGCTTAAAAAGTGTAACGCAGGCCCACGAAGACCTGGCGACCGGTGTGGCTGCGAACATTCAGGCGATTGCTGGCGTCGACGTACTGGTCGTTGAACTCGTCGGTCAGATTGATGCCCTCGACACTGACCTTCAGCTTGTCGCTGATGTTGTAGGAGGCCTGGACGTCGAAGTTCAGGGTCTCGTTGGTGCCGTGGACGCTGTTGCCGTCGTTGCCCGGCACCTGGGTCAGATAGCCCTGACGATAGGCGGCCGAGCCCCGGATGCTGAACTTGTCGGTCTCGTAGTAGAGGGTGAAGTTGGCGGCGTTTTTCGAAAGGCCGAGCAAGGTGTCTTCGATCACCGGCGTATTGGGCAGGGGCGAGGTCCGATACTCGACCTTGGAGTCCACGAAGGTGTAGTTCGCCTGGACTCCGAAATTCTCCATCCAGCCGGGCAGGAAGCTCAGGCGTTTCTGGGCATTGATCTCAAAGCCGGTCAGATTGCCCCCGTCCGTGTTGATCGGCTGGGTGGTGCGGAACATTGCGGTGGGGGCGACCCCCGTGCCATCCAGCAACGACAGAGGCAGGCCCGTCTGGTTGAAGGGGATGTCCTGCGGCAGGGTCTGAACCAAGGTGTTGATCTTCTTGTAGAAGAGTCCCACCGAGAACAAGCTGTCCGCGTCCGGATACCACTCCAGCGACACGTCCACATTGTCGGACTTGGTCGGCATGACGTTGGGGTTGCCCGACGAGACGCTCAGGTTGGAGCCCTGGATGCTGATGTCGCTGCCAGGGGTCAGGCTGCTGATCGACGGACGCGAGATGGTCTGGGCCGCCGACAGGCGAGCCACCACGTTATCCGTCAGGTCCACCGCCAGATTGGCCGAAGGCAGCCACATGTCGTAGTCGCGGCGCGCCCGGGCGAGTTGGATGGCGTTGCCGACCAGCGCATAGCCGTCCGAGTACTGCTCGGTCAGGACATAACGCACGCCCGCGTCGCCACGCCACGGCAAGCCAAAGGCGTCGAAGCGGAAATCAGCCTGGAAGTAGGCGCCGATATCGTTCTCATGGACCGTGACGTTCTGACCCCGCGCCTGGTTAGTCTGATCGCTGATCGCGTAGATGCCGGTGTTGGAATAGATGTTATAGGTCGAGATGAACTTGTTCAGGTCGGGCGCCAGCCAGCTGGTAGCGACCCCGCCCGGCAGGCCGAGGTTGCGTCCGAAGCCAGAGAAGACCCGCGACACGTCGGCCAGTTGCGC
Organism: Brevundimonas sp. 2YAF1; assembly: GCF_052114745.1. Classification (NCBI taxonomy): domain Bacteria; kingdom Pseudomonadati; phylum Pseudomonadota; class Alphaproteobacteria; order Caulobacterales; family Caulobacteraceae; genus Brevundimonas; species Brevundimonas sp. 2YAF1. The sequence goes on from NZ_JBFRFI010000008.1 coordinate 56,171, forward strand.
CGCAGTCAGAGTCTGGACAACGGTTTCCGTGGCGCGTGTCTGGCCGGACGAGTCAAAGCCGAAACGACGATAGTCCAGACCGGCCTTCAGAGTGATGTGCTCGTTGGCGTCCCACTCGCCATAGGCCTTGGCGGTGGTGAAGGTGTTGGTCACGGCGTTGGGACGGATGCGGACTTCCGACGTGCCGTTGATCATCGACCAGTTGGCCGGGTTGGTCAGGTCGAAGCCGAAGTCGAACTTGGGCATCCGCGACGTGAAGTCGTAGGAGAAGCCGTTGGTGTCGGCCCGATCGAAGGTGACGATGGTCGAGACCGGGTTGGTGAACTCCGACCGCGAATAGCCGCCGATGAAGCCTGAGCGGAACCGGTCGGTCCAGTTACGCGTCGCGGTGAAGGTATATTGCTGGAACTGGGTTTGCAGTTCGTCGTGGGCCGACTGGGTGCGCACGTCGACCTTGTCGAACACGCCCTTGACGATGTTACGTCCCTCGACGGTACCCGAGCGAATGATCGTCTGCGGCTTGCCGGTGCCGGCGCGGCTGAAGCCGATGGCCTGAAGTTGCGCCTCGTCGCGCGTGCTCTTCACGTCGGAATATAGCACGTCCAGCGTCAGGGTCGTCTGGTCGTCGGGCTTGAACTGCAGCGAACCGGTCAGACCCAGACGCTCGGTGTTGTGGTCGTACTGGACGTAGGCGGGGATTCGCGGGTGATAGAGCGCGGTCGGCGAAGCGCCCTGATAGTTGGTGCTGTTGATCTGACCGATCGTATAACCATCAATCGTAGAGGCCGCATTGAACCCCCCGTTCGCGCCGCCGTAGGTCCAGCGCGTGATGTTGGCGCCTTCTTCCAGGATGTGACGCTGCTCGTAGGCGGCCGAGAACAGGGCGCCGAACTTGCCGTCCATCCAGGTGTCCGAGGCCAGCAGGGTGAAGCGAGGCTTCACGTCGCGCGCCAGGTCGTTGTAGCTGCCCTGGACCCCGACCACGAGCGTCGGCTCGCGATAGTCGAACGGACGCGCAGTCTGCAGGTCCACCGTGGCGCCCAGCGAGCCTTCCTCGACGTCCGCCGAGGCCGACTTGCGCACCGTCAGGCTGTTGAACAGCTCGGACGCGAACATGTTGAAGTCGAACCCGCGCGAGCGGTTGGTGCCGCCCGAGTTGACCGTGCCGCCGGTGGTGGCGATGGCCTCCATGCCGTTGACGCGGACGCGGGTGTATTCGGAACCCAGGCCGCGCACCGAAATCTGGCGACCTTCGCCGTTGGCGCGGGTGATCGTGACGCCCGGAACGCGCTGCAGCGATTCCGCGAGGTTCAGGTCGGGGAAGTCGGCGATGTCCTCGGCCTTGATGACATCCACGACGCCGCTTTCGCGGCGCTTGGCGCTGATGGCGCCCTGCAGGCTGGCTCGGAAGCCGGTGACGACGACTTCATCGACCTGGGTCGTGGGGTCGTCTTGGCCCGCCGCGCCGGCCGACTGCGCATGAGCGCCGCCAGCGCTCGCCACCAGTACGGCGACCGCAGACACCCCGGCCTTCAACGCAAATTGGAATCCATGCTTGGAACGCATCGCCTCTCCCTCCCTAATCGCCCGCGTTTCGCGGATCTCTCTATGGGGCGCGTGATCCGAGGAGCCTCGCGCCGCGCGCCGGTCACCCGATCTCGCATAATGACGATAGGTTCACGAGATCGATGCACGCCAATCCGAAGAAGGCATGAACCGATGCAGGATATGAACTGATACCGGTTTCCTATCGATACCAAATCTGGATCGATCTATAGGGATTTTAGCTTAGACGCCCGGCGGACTTCCTGCCTATCGTCGGTCTAAAGGCGCCCGCAGAGGCGCTGTGAGGGAGAGACGGCCAGCGGTGATCGACGCCCCCGGTCTGGTCTCGCAGATCGAGGAAACGCATAGATGATCGACGGGACAGTTGCGGCCGCACTCGCCGCGAACCCGCCCCGCACCAAGGTGCGGTACGGCATCCTTTTGCTGATCTTCCTCCTGACGACGATCAACTACGCCGACCGGTCGACCTTTTCGATCGCGGGCGATGCGGCGTCGAAAGATCTGGGTCTCGACCCCATCCAGATGGGCTACATCATGTCCGCCTTCGCTTGGGCCTATGTGATCGGCCAGATCCCGGGCGGCGCTCTGCTGGATCGTTTCGGCACCAAGCTGATCTACACCCTGGCCATCGCCGCCTGGTCCTTCTTCACCCTCGTTCAGGGCTTCTCCGGCTTCCTGACGGGCGGCGCGATCTTCGCCGGTCTGTTCGCCATGCGCTTCATGGTCGGGCTGGCCGAAAGCCCCTCCTTCCCCGGCAACGCCCGGCTGGTCGCCGCCTGGTTCCCGGGCTCGGAGCGCGGCACAGCCTCGGCCATCTTCAACTCGGCCCAGTACTTCTCGCTGGTCGTCTTCGCCCCCCTCATGGGCTGGCTGGTGCATACCTATGACTGGCACTCGGTCTTCTTCGTCATGGGCGGCCTGGGAATTCTCGCCGCCTTCGTCTTCTGGAAGGTGGTGCGCAACCCCGTCGACCACCCCGGCGTCAATCAGGCCGAACTCGACTACATCGAGGCCGGCGGCGGCCTGATCCGCATGGAAGACCGTACCGTCACCAAGGCGGTCGCCTTCTCCTGGCCCAACGTCAAGCAGGTGCTGAAAAGCCGCATGCTCATCGGCGTCTTCATCGGCCAGTACGGCATCAACGTCCTGACCTATTTCTTCGTGACCTGGTTCCCGATCTATCTGGTCAAGGAACGCGGTCTGAACATTCTGGAGGCCGGCTTCGCGGCCGCCGCTCCGGCCCTGTGCGGCTTTGCCGGCGGCGTGCTGGGCGGGGTCATCTCGGACGCCCTGCTGAAGAAGACCGGCTCGCTGACCATCGCGCGCAAGACGCCGCTGCTGATCGGCATGCTGCTGTCGGCCCTGATCATCGCCTGCGCCTATATCGAAAGCTCGGCCCTGATCGTGGCCGTCATGGCCGTGGCCTTCTTCGGCAAGGGCATAGCCTCCCTGGGCTGGGCCGTGGTGTCCGACACCTCGCCGCGCGAGTTCGTCGGCGTCACCGGCGGCATCTTCAACACCTTCGGCAATACGGCGGGCATCGTGACGCCGATCGTCATCGGCTACATCGTCGCCGCGACCGGTTCGTTCGACGGCGCCCTATGGTTCGTGGGCCTGCACTGCCTGCTGGTCATCGCCGCCTACTTCCTGATCACCGGCAAGATCGAGCGCCTGACACTGTCCTCGACCGAGGCCAAGGCCTGATGCGGCTGGATCGCAGACAGATCCTGGCCGGCGCCTCGGTCGCTGCGCTGGGAACGGCGTGGAAGCCCTCGGCCGCGCACGCCGCTGCGATCCAGGTCGGCGCCCCCATGGCCGCGCCGACCTGGTCCCTGCTGCAACGCGAGCTGATCCGGGCCAACACCGAGGCGTGCGAAGCCTTCTACGCCCGCTACTTCGACGAACGCGGCTACTTCCTCTGCTTCGAGCGCTGGGGCGCCAACGACGGCCCCGACGACGCTATCGAGAACGTCAACGGCTGGCCGCTGCTGCACGCCATCGGCGCGCCCGACCGGGTCAAGGCCATGTACACCCAGGCCTGGGAAGGCCATCTGCGCCAGTTCACCGAAGCCAGGACCACCGAGGTTGAGATCGCTCGCGAGGGCATGTTCCATAAGGAATTCAACGTCCAGCTGGACTGGCAGCATCACGCCGAAGAGATGACGCTGTTCAACGTCCAGGGCCTGTCTGACCCGGACAATCCCCGCTTCCGCGACCGCGCCCGCCGCTTCGCCGGCCTTTACATGGGCGAAGACCCCAGCGCCCCGAACTACGATCCGCAGCACAAGATCATCCGAAGCCTGATGAACGGCTCCAAGGGTCCGATGCTGCGCAAGGCGACGGCGCTGGACTGGGCCGGCGATCCCTTCGATCCGACGCACTTCTTCATGGAGCACGGCGAGGACACCTACGAACAGACGCTTCAGCACTACGAGGAATACACCGACGTCGTCGGCGACCACCCGCTGAACATGTTCTCGACCACCCTGGCGCTGAACGCCTTCATGCTGGAGCAGGAACCCAAGTACCGCGACTGGCTGCTGGGCTATATCGACGCCTGGGCCGAGCGGGCCAGGGCCAACGACGACATCCTGCCCTCCAACATCGGCCTGGACGGGGTGATCGGCTCGGCCGCCGACGGCAAGTGGTGGGGCGGCGCCTACGGCTGGGGTTTCAGTCCCGTGAACCCGGTCACCGGCAAGCGCGAGGACCGCAACCGGGTGCCGCGCACCGCCATGGGCTTCTTCAACGCCTATCTGCTGACCGGCGACGACAAGTATCTGCAGACCTGGCGCGCCCAGGCCGACCGCATCAACGCCCAGAAACGCACCGTCAACGGCAAGGTGCAGACGCCGACCATGTACGGCGCCGACGGCTGGTACGGCTTCAAGGACGGCCTGCATCAGGCCAACACCCTGGATATCTGGTGGCTGTCGATGAAGGACAGCGACCGCCGCCGCGCGCCGGACCATCCCTGGGTCGCCTATCTGGAGGGACGCAACCCGGGCTGGGTCGAGACCGCCCTGCGCGCCGATCTGGCCCAGGTCGCTGAACGCGCCAAGGCCCAGCGCGAGGACACCACCACGCCCGACACCCGTCTGGCCGACGGCGTGCTGGACATCAATCCGTGCAGCATCACCGCCCTGATGCATCAGACCATGGGCGCCCTGCACATCGCCCGGCCGTCCTGGGCGCCCAGCAGCGCCAACGCCGGCGGGTCGCCGCTCTACGCCCGTCTGCGCTACTTCGACGCCGACGCGCGCCGCGCCGGCCTGCCGCCGGACACGGCCGCCCTGATCGATCGGATGACCGCGACCGAGACCTGCGTCACCCTGGTCAACCTCAGCCAGACCGAGGCCCGCACCGTCGTCATCCAGGGCGGCGGCTATGGCGAGCACCGCATCCGCGACGTGCAGATCGGCGACAGTCGCCGCGCCGTGAACGGGCCCGACTTCAACCTACGGCTGGAGCCGGGCGCGGGCGCGCGCCTGGTCCTGACCATGGACCGCTACGTCAATCCGCCGACGCTGAAATTTCCGTGGCGTCGATAGGGCGTCGCCCCCTCGTTGTCGGTCTGGGACTGCTGGGCCTAGCCGTCAGCCCAGCCGTCGCTCAGGAACGCTGGGTCGCCGCCTACGCCTTTCCGCCCTCGTCGGAGGCCGGCCCCGTCGGCCCCGCCTCCGCCCCCAACCCCAGGGACGTGCGCGGTCCGCTGGGGCCGGCGGTCGTCGAGGGCGTGATCCTGACCCAGACCGCGCGGGTGACGGCGTCGGGCGGGCGCATCCGGCTGCGCCTGTCGAACGCCTACGGCGCCGACCCCGTGGCCCTCGGCGCCGTGACCGTGCATCTGGACGACCTGACGCGCGAGGTCCGCTTCGGCGGCGGCCACGCGCCGGTCCTTCCCGCGGGCGCGCCGCTGGTTTCGGACCCGATCGACCTGCCGGTCGCCGCCATGGATCGGGTGACGGTCAGCATCGCCCTGCCCCGCCCCACGCGCCTGCCGACGCACCGGTTGCGTCAGACCCTGCGCAGCGCGGACGGCGCCGAAAGCGCGCCCCTGCGGCTGGGCGCCCTGCTGGCCGGGATCGAGGTCGAGAGCGCCACGCCGACTGGCGTCATCGTGGCCTTCGGCGACTCCATCACCGAAGGCACCGGTGCCCTGCCCGGCGGCGCGGGAGGATGGCCGGAACGGCTGGCGGCGCGTCTGGTCGAGACCGGGCGTCCGTGGGCGATCATCAACGCCGGGATCGGCGGCAACCGTCTGCTGCATCGGGGCTCGGGGCCGTCGGGTCTGGAGCGGCTGGACGCCGACGCCCTGGTTCCCTCCGGCGCGCGCTGCCTGATCCTGTTGGAAGGCATTAACGACATCGGCCGCCCCGCCCGGCCGCAGTATGAGCATCAGGTCGTCAGCCCCGATGACCTGATCGCCGCCTATCGTCAGGTGATCCGCCGCGCCCAGGCGGCCGGGCTAAAGGTCGTCCTGGCAACCCTTCCGCCCTTCGAGGGCGCTAACTACTTCACCCCCGAAGGCGAAGCGATCCGGCAGGCCGTCAATGCCTGGCTGCGCGATCAGGCCGAGGCCGACGGCGTCGTCGATTTCGACGCCATCCTCCGCGATCCAACCGCACCTGCGCGCTTGCGGACCGCCTTCCACAGCGGCGACTGGCTGCACCCGTCCGACGCCGGCTATCAAGCCATGGCCGAGGCCATCCCCCTTGACGCCTGCGACTAGGTTCCCTGCTTCAGGAAGGGCGCGGTCTGGAACAGGCGACGTTCGTCAGCGCGCGGATCGTTCTCACTTCGGCTATCGACGTCGAAGATCATCGTCGCCCGTTCAGGCAAGGTGTAGCGCCTCCAACCGGGGACCGCCGCATTGTTCGGATCGCCCGTCCGCGCGAAGGCGATGAAGGTCTCGCTCATCGTCTCGACGACCTTCAGCGCCTCTGGCCCCGTTCCCGTCTTCGACCCCGGCTTGTCGCAGTTATCGAAGGCTAGGGCGATGTCGAAGCTGTGGTAGGCGCCCAGACGCGGCTCGACCGGCGAGCCGAAGTCCAGCTGATACATCCAGGTCGGCCCCTTCAGCTTCGCCCTTTCCTCGGCCTGGATCAGATGACCCGGCCGCGAGCGTCCGCACGTCGCCGCCGCGAAGAAGACGTCGCTGGGCGACATCTGCGGAAAGCGCTGGCGGTACCAGTCGACGACATACTGGGCGTTCAGATCGACCACGAACTCGGGCGCCAGCTTGGCCGCCACCGTGTCCCAGGTCAGGTGGAAGTTCCGCTCGTCCCCCGCCGTGAAGGCGCGCGCTTCGTCGTGGGTGTTGCCGATGATCATGGGGATGTGGCCGCTCTCGCGCGGCGCATCCGGCACGAAGGGATGCCGCGGCAGGGTCTCGTGATCCATCACCGAGTGAAAATAGATCCCACCCTTCTCGAGCGGATCAGCCATCGACAGGGCCTCGACCAGCCGTCCCGCCGGCAAGGTCGCCAACTCGCCGGCTCGATCGGGCGTCAGCCCCAGGTGTTCAAGGAAGCGCCGCATCCGCAGTTCGGCGTGCTGCGGCCCCATGGCCGTCACATGCTGGCCGCTCATGGTGATGACGCGGTGATAGAGGCCCGCCGCGCGGGGCATGGCCATCAGGGTCACCAGCTTGGCGCCCCCGCCCGACTGGCCGAACACGGTGACGTTCGACGGATCGCCGCCGAAGCCGGCGATGTTGTCGCGCACCCATTCCAGCGCCAGGATCAGGTCCAGATTGCCGACGCTGCCCGAGGCCGCGAACTCGCCGCCCAGCAGTTGCCCCAGACCGTTGTAGCCGAAGACGTTCAGCCGGTGATTGACCGTCATCACCACCACGTCGCCGCGGCGGCACAGGGCCACGCCGTCATAAAGCGGGCTGGAGCCCGAGCCGTTGGCGTGCGCTCCGCCGTGCACATAGACCATGACCGGCCGCGCCCCGCCGTCGGCCAGGGCCGGAGTCCAGACATTGAGGAACAGGCAGTCCTCGGCCTGATCCGGCTCGCTGCTCTTCTGCGGCGAGGCGTGGCCATAGGCTGTGGCGTCCGCGACCCCGTTCCAGGCCGCGGGCTTCTCCGCCGGACGAAAGCGACGGGCGCTGGTGTCCGCGCCGTAACGTACGCCCTTGAAGACCTTGATGTCGCGATCGACATAGCCGCGCACCTTGCCGTGGCGGGTCTCGGCGACGGGCGACGCGCCCTCGGCGTGAACGCCGCCGGCCATCACGGCCAGAACCAGTCCCCCGCCAAGCGTGCCAAGGGTTCGACGCGTCGGGTTCAGGGTCATGAAACGTCCTTCAGGGAGCCTCGTCCTCAACCTGAGCTCTGAACAGGTCGAGCAGCGGTTTCAGGCTCGGATTGTCATTATCGCGTCGCCAGGCCACGAACAGCTCGACCGGCCGCGCGGGCGTGATGTCCAGCGGGCGGAACTCGACCCCGTCGAAATGCAGGCGCATCGCCGCCTCTGGCACCACCGCCGCGCCGATGCGGGCGTGGACCAAGGCCAGGATGGAATGGATCTGGCTCATGTGCTGGACCTGTTGCGGCGAGACCCCCGCCGCATCGAACAGGCCGCTGAGCATGCCATGGAAATAGCCGGCCCCCTCGGGCGCATACATGATCATCGGCAGGGCGTCGAAATCGCTCAGCGACAGGACTGGCTTCTCCAGCCTGGGATCGCCGGACGGCAGGGCGGCCACCAGAGACTCGGTCATGACCCGCAGTTTGTCGAACTCGGGCCGGTTCAGCGGCGGCCGGATTAGCCCCAGATCAATCCGCCCCGTCAGCAGGGCCTCGATCTGTTCGCCAGTCACCATTTCCCGCAACGCCAGGTCGACGCTGGGGAGACGCTCGCGTGCCAGTTCGACCAGCTTGGGCAGGAAACTGTAGCCCGAGGCGGCGGTGAAGCCGATCGCCACCCGGCCCGCCTCGCCGCTGGCGATCCGCCGCGTCGCCAGCGACGCCGACTCGGCCAGACGCAGGATGCGGCGCGCCTCGATCAGGAAGGACCGACCGGCCGGCGTCAGCCGCACCGACCGGCTGGTCCGATCCAGCAGCACCACGCCGAGAATGCGCTCCAGCAGTTGCACCTGTCGGCTCAGCGGGGGCTGGGTCATGTTCAGGCGCATCGCCGCCCGACCGAAGTGAAGTTCTTCGGCCACGGCCACGAAGCAGCGCAGTTGGCTCAGTTCGAACATGGTCCCCCCTCCATCGGATCGATGAGCCTAGGCGCTTCGATCCGATGGGAACAGGTCATGCCCTAGCCGTTCGCCGCGAGCTTGGCCGACGTCGGCTGGATGCGGGCGATCAGGGCTTGAAGCTCGGCGAACTCGCTGTCCTTCAGGTCGACCAGGGGCGTGCGCACCGGGCCGGCGGTGCGGCCGACGGCAGTCATGCCCGCCTTGACGATGGACACGGCATAGCCCTTGCCCTTGTTGCGCAGGGCGATGTAGGGCAGCACGAAATCGCGCAGGCCCGCCATGATCGTCTCGTGATCCCGCGCCCGCACCGCCTTGTAGAAGTTCAGCGCGAAGTCCGGCACGAAGTTGAAGATGGCCGAGGAATAGGTCGTCACGCCCATCTCCAGATAGGCCGGCGCAAAGGTCTCGGCCGTCGGCAGGCCGCCGATATAGGTCAGCCGGTCGCCCAGGCGGGCATAAACCTGCATCATCAGCTCGATTTCGCCGACGCCGTCCTTGAACCCGACTAGGTTCGGGTTGCGCGCGCACAGCTTCTCCAGCGTGTCGGCGTTCAGGATGGCGTTGTCGCGATTATAGACGATGACGCCCAGCTTGGTGGACTTGCACACGGCCTCGACGTGGGCGGCCAGGCCCTCCTGCCCCGGGAACATCAGATAGGGAGGAAGCAGCAGGACGCCATCCGCGCCAGCGGCCTCGGCCGACTGCGCCATCTCGACCGCGATGGCGGTCCCATGACCGGCCCCGGCGATGACCGGCGTGCGCCCGTTCGTCTCGGCGACGGCGGCCCTGACGACTGCCTCGACTTCCGACGGCTTCAACGAAAAGAACTCGCCCGTGCCGCCCGCCGCGAACAGACCGGCGAGATCGTTCTGCAGCATCCAGTCGCAGTGCTCGCGATAGGCCGCTTCGACAAAACGGCCCTGGGCGTCGAAGTGGGTGACGGGGAAGGACAGCAGGCCGCCGCCAATCGTTCCGGCCATCTCCGCCGGGGTCATTCTGGACATGGAATTCCCTGTCTTCTCGCGGAAAAGCAGCCCCAACGGCGCTCTCATTCGCGTCTGGGAAGGACCGTATCGAGGGTGACCATTCCGGTCTAAGCCAAAGGGACTATCGACCGATGCTGCTTTTGGCTTGATCCGACGATGCTGGATCAATACCCGAATGCTCTTGATCTATGCCGTCTTGAAGGTTCGCATCCGGTCGGCGGGCCGCTAGACCATATCGCCAAAGGCCAAGGCAAAGGACGCTTCCCATGACGGACACGCTCGAACTCTCCCACTGGATCGGCGGCGAGAAGGTCGGCGGGGCGCTGGCGGGCGAGAGCCTGAACCCGTCCGATACGCGCGACGTCGTGGCCCGCACGCCCAAGGGCGGGGCGGCCGAGGTGGATCAGGCGGTACAGGCGGCGCGGGCAGCCTTCCCCGGCTGGGCCGACGCCTCGCCCGAGGTCCGCTTCGACGTGCTGGACCGGGCGGGCTCGATGATCATGGAGCGGCGCGAACAGATCGGCCGCCTGCTGTCGCGCGAAGAGGGCAAGACCCTGGCCGAGGGCATCGGCGAGACCGTCCGCGCTGGCCGCATCCTGAAGTATTTCGCCGGCGAGGCGCTGCGCGTTCACGGCCAGAACCTGACTTCGACCCGTCCGGGGGTGGAGATTCAGACCTATCGCCAGCCGGTCGGCGTCTTCGGCCTGATCACACCGTGGAACTTCCCCATCGCCATTCCGGCCTGGAAGATCGCCCCCGCCATCGCCTTCGGCAACACGGTCGTGATCAAGCCGGCCGGTCCGACGCCGGCCACGGCCGAGGCCCTGATCGCTGTCCTGCATGAGGCGGGCCTGCCCAAGGGCGTGGTCAACATGGTCATCGGCGACGGCGACGTGGGCCGCGCCATCGTCGCCCATCCGGGCGTGGACGGCATCAGCTTCACCGGCTCGCAGGCCGTCGGCGCCGGCGTGGCCGAGGGCGCGATGAAGCGTCAGGCCCGCGTGCAATTGGAGATGGGCGGCAAGAACCCGCTGATCGTGCTGAACGACGCCGATCTGGAGCGGGCGGTCGCCATCGCCCTGGACGGCAGCTTCTTCGCCACCGGCCAGCGCTGCACCGCCTCCAGCCGCCTGATCGTGCAGGACGGAATCCACGACCGCTTTGTGGCGCTGCTGGCCGAGAAGGTCGCGGCGCTGCGGGTCGGCGACGCCCTGGACCCCAACACCCAGATGGGCCCGGCGGTGACCGAGGCCCAGCGCGAGGTGTCCTACAACTACATCGACATCGCCCGCGCCGGCGGCGGCCGCATTGTCGTCGGCGGCGAGCGCCTCAGCCTCGACAAACCGGGCTGGTACGTCCAGCCGACCCTGATCGCCGACACCCTGCCGGATGCGCGCATCAACACCGAGGAAGTCTTCGGCCCCGTCGCCTCAACCATCCGCGTCGCCAGCTACGAAGAAGCCCTGGCCGTCGCCAACGGCGTCGAATTCGGCCTGTCGGCGGGCATCGTCACCCAGTCGCTGAAACACGCCCGCGACTTCCAGAGGAACGCCCGCGCCGGCATGACCATGGTCAACCTGGCCACCGCCGGGGTGGACTACCACGTGCCCTTCGGCGGCTCGAAGAAGTCCTCCTACGGCCCCCGCGAACAAGGCTTCGCCGCGGTGGAGTTCTACACCCAGATCAAGACCAGTTATTCCGCGGGCTAGGAGCCAGACTTTCTGGAGCCCGACTTTTCAAACACTTAGCCAAGGCTCATTGACCATGTGATATAAACTATCTGGAACATCGCATAACATATTGTTTTTACTGACTTTACCCTAACCCCTCATTCCCACTCGATGGTGCCGGGGGGCTTGGAGGTGACATCATAGACGACGCGGTTGACGCCGCGGACTTCGTTGATGATGCGCGTGGCGGTCTTGGCCAGGATGTCCCAGGGGAACTGGTAGAAGTCGGCGGTCATGCCGTCGGTCGAGGTGACGGCGCGCAGGGCCAGGACCTTTTCATAGGTCCGGGCGTCGCCCATGACGCCGACCGTCTTGACCGGCAGCAGGACGGCGAAGGCCTGCCAGATATCGTCGTAGAGACCGGCCTTGCGGATTTCTTCCAGGTAGATGGCGTCTGCATCCTGAAGCGTGGCGACCGCTTCGGGCGTGATCTCGCCGGGGATGCGGATGGCCAGGCCCGGCCCGGGGAAGGGGTGGCGTCCGACGAAGGCGTCGGTCAGGCCCAGTTCGCGGCCCAAAGCGCGGACCTCGTCCTTGAACAGTTCGCGCAGCGGCTCGACCAGCTTCAGCTTCATGAAGTCCGGCAGGCCGCCGACATTGTGGTGGCTCTTGATCACCGCCGAGGGACCGCCCGAGGCCGAGACGCTCTCGATCACGTCGGGATAGAGGGTGCCTTGCGCCAGGAACTCGGCGCCGTCGATCTTGGCGGCCTCGCGGTCGAAGATCTCGATGAAGACGCGGCCGATAGTCTTGCGCTTGGTCTCCGGGTCCGAAATCCCGGCCAGTTCGCCGAGGAATTCCTTCGACGCATCAACGTGTACCAGCGGAATGTTGTAGTGCTCGCGGAACAGTTCCGTAACCTGCTTGGCCTCGTCCTTGCGCAGCAGGCCGGTGTCCACGAAGACGCAGGTCAGCTGATCGCCGATGGCTTCGTGGATCAGGACGGCGGCGACAGACGAGTCCACCCCGCCCGACAGGCCGCAGACCACCTTGGCCGAGCCGACCTGCTCGCGGATCTTGGCGATCTGCTCGTCGCGATAGGCGGCCATGGTCCAGTCGCCGGTCAGGCCGGCGATGCCGTGGGTGAAGTTCTTCAGGATCACGGCGCCGCGCGGGGTGTGCATCACCTCCGGGTGGAACTGCACGCCGTAGATCTTGCGCTCCTCGTCAGCGATGGCGGCGAAGGGCGCGCCTTCCGAGGTGGCGATGACGTGGAAGCCTTCGGGGATGGCGGTGACGCGGTCGCCGTGGCTCATCCACACCGGCTCGCGGTGATCGACGGCGCCGATGCCGGCGAACAGCGGGCTCTCGCGGGTGATGACGATCTCGGCGCGGCCGAACTCGGCATGGTGGCCGCTCTCGACCTTGCCGCCCAGCTCGGCGCAGATGGTCTGTTCGCCATAGCAGATGCCCAGGACCGGCACGCCGGCGTCGAACAGGGCGTGGTCAGCCTTGGGGCTGTCGGCGTCCGTGGTCGAGTTGGGGCCGCCCGACAGGATGATGGCCTTGGGCGCCATCGCCTTCAGCGCCTCGCCCGCCTTGTTGAACGGATGGATCTCGCAATAGACGCCGGCTTCGCGCAGTCGCCGCGCGATCAGTTGCGTCACCTGACTGCCGAAATCGACGATGAGGACGGCTTCATGCGTATGAGGGGCGGTCATGAGGACTCAGAATCCGAAGCGGGCGTTGATGGGGCGGGTTCTTGACGGGTGAAGACGTCGGGATCAAGTCGCGAGGCGGGAACATCGACCAAGGCAGCCAGCCCTTGCGTCGTCAGCACCTCGGTCAGACGGTCCCAGGCGAGCGCCAGATTGGCGTCGACGTGGTGCAGGGTGGAGGTCCAGTCCTCAAGCTTGGTCAGCTCGCTCTTGCCGTCGCTGACGCCGCGAAGCGCCACCAGCGGCACGCCAAACGTCTGGGCGACGCGCAGCAGGGCGAAGGTCTCCATGTCCACCATTTCGGCGTCGATGGCGTCATAGGCGGCGCCCGAGACGACATTGGCGCCGGTCGACAGGGTCGCGGTCGGCACGCCGGGGATGGGGCAAGGCAGGGGCAGGACGGCGGGCAGGTCCAGCAGAGGCGTGCGCCCCTTCTCGAACCCCAGCGGGCTGGCGTCCATGTCGCGATAGCTGACGGACGAGGCCTGATAGACCGCCGCATGATCCAGATCGCGCGACCCGCACGAGCCCAGCGAGACGATCAGGTCCGGCATGGCGTCGCCCGCCTCCAGCCGCGTCAGGGCGGCCGTCAGGGCGATCGCCGCCTCGACCGGCCCGACCCCGGTCATCAGCGGCACGATGCGCGCCTGAAGGGCGGCGCCGTATTCAGCCGGCGCCGCCATGACGGGCAGGACCGTCAGGCCATAGATGGTTTCTGAGCGGCCCTCGCTCACGCCGTCCGCTCATAGACGGCGGCGAAGAAGCCGTCGGTGCCGGTCGAGGCGGGCGACAGACGCAGGCGATGACCGCCAGCCGCCAGGGCGCCCAGACGATCGCGCGCAGCGTCGGTCAGGGTCGCGGCGTTCAGGGCCTGAGCCACCGGCACCGGCGCGAACTCGGGGTGGTTTTCCTCGAAGGCGTCGGCCGTGGCCTCGTTCTCGCCGCGCAGCATGGAGCAGGTGACGAAGACCAGACGGCCGCCCGGCTTCACCAGGGCCGAGGCGCGATCCAGAATCTGGACCTGCAGGGCGTGCAGGCGCTCGACCTCGGAAGGCTTCAGACGCCAGGCGTCCTCGGGACGACGACGCCAGGTGCCGGAACCGCTGCACGGCGCATCGACCAGAACCACGTCGGCCTGACGCACCAGGTCCTCGACGCCGCCGCCATTCTGGCCCAGCAGGCGTAGGTCGGCGGTGACGCCGGCGCGGGCCAGACGCGGACGGATGTTGTCCAGACGCTTCTGCACCACGTCATAGGCGAACAGACGGATGCTGCTGGCCGGGGCTTCGGCGGGCTTGGCCTTGGGCTTGGATTGAGGCGCAACGCCCTCCCCGTCCCCGCCGACCGGCGACCAGGCGGCGACCGGCGCGGCCTCGGCCTGAACCTTGGGCGCCTTGGTCATGACCGGCTGGCCCAGCATGGCCAGACCCACGGTCTTGCCGCCGCCGCCGGCGCAATAGTCGACCACGGTCATGCCGGGCTCGACGCCAGTCAGCCAGCAGGCGACCTGACTGCCTTCGTCCTGAATTTCGATATGGCCCTGCTTGAAGGCGTCCAGAGCCTGGACGTTGGGCGGGGGCTCGGCCGACAGGCGCAGGCCCACGGCCGACCAGGGCGTGCGCACGGGCGACAGACCGGCTGCGACCAGTTCCGCCTCGACGGCCGCGACCGTGGTTTTCGCGACGTTGACGCGCAGGTCGATGGGCGCGCGCGGCGCCATCAGTTCGTGGGCTTCTTCGGTCCAGCGGTCGCCGAACGTGATCTTGAAGTCCTCGACCACGAACTCGGGCAGGCCGGCGGCGACCCAGCCGGGCAGTTCGCCCGGCGCCGAGGTGATACGGCCGCGCTCCTGCTTCGACAGCGGACGCGGGCCATAGCCCTCGCCCGAGTGCAGCAATTCGATCTCGTCCAGCGGCAGACCGTCGATCAGCGACAGCGAACCGATGACCAGAGCCCGGCCGTCTTCACGTCCGCCCATGGCCCAGACCAGACGGCCGCGGGCGCGGATGACCTTATAGACGCGGTCGGCGATGGCGCGACGATCCCCGGACCCCGCGTAACGGTTGGCGGCGCCCCATGCCTTCAGCACCACCTCGGCCGGCTGGCGGCTGTGGGCGATGCTGTCGAGGACGGAGGCGGCGGCGGCGAGGCGGGCTGCAGGAGTCAATCGGATCTCAAATGAAAAGGGCCGTGAGGATCATCGCCAGTCCCGCGAACGAGACCAGCCAGACCAACGACCGGATATAGGGCACGCCAAGGGCGTAGAGCGGAATATAGGCGACGCGCGCCCAGAAATAGAGGGCGACGCCCCACAGGGTCAGAGCGCTTTCCTGACCCGTGACATGGGCGATCAGGACGGCGCCGATGAAGAGCGGCAGGGTCTCATAGAGGTTCCGCTGGGCTCTTTCGAGGCGGCCGGTCAGCGGATGCTTGGGCTCCGGCGTCTGATCGCGCGCGCCGGCGTTCCAGGCGACGCCGAACTCGAGCAGGCGAGCGCCCGCCGGCAGAAGGATCTGCACCAGGGCCAGGATCAACACGGCCGCCAGATAGGTCAGTTCAGTCGTCACGCCCTATCCTCCGCATCCGCTCGAAACGAAACCGCTCCCGGCTGGAACCGGGAGCGGATCAGGTCAGCCCTGACGATAGTTCGGCGCTTCGCGCGTGATCATCACGTCGTGGACATGGCTTTCGCGCAGACCCGCATTGGTGATGCGCACGAAACGGGCGCGTTCCTGGAAGTCCTTGATCGTGGCGGCGCCGACATAGCCCATGGAGGCGCGCAAGCCCCCGACCATCTGGTGCAGCACCGGAGAGATCGGACCCTTGTAGGCCGTCTGACCCTCGATGCCTTCGGGGACCAGCTTCTCGGTCGAGACTTCCTTCTGGAAGTAGCGGTCGGCCGAGCCGGCGCCCATGGCTCCGACCGAGCCCATGCCCCGATACGACTTGTAGGTCCGGCCCTGGTACAGGAAGACCTCGCCGGGGCTTTCGTCGGTGCCGGCGAACATCGAGCCCATCATGGCCACGCTGGCGCCGGCTGCGATGGCCTTGGCCAGATCGCCCGAATACTTGATGCCGCCGTCGGCGATGACCGGCGAACCGCTGTCCTTGGCCGCACGGGCGGCGTCCATCACGGCGGTCAGTTGCGGCACGCCCACGCCCGCGACGATGCGGGTGGTGCAGATGCTGCCCGGACCGATCCCGACCTTCACGGCGTCGGCGCCCGCGTCGATCAGGGCGCGGGTGGCGTCATAGGTGGCGACGTTGCCGGCGATGATCTGCAGGCGGTTGTTCTCGCGCTTGATGCGCTCGACCACCTGGGCGACCGAGATCGAGTGGCCGTGGGCGGTGTCGATCACCACCACGTCGCAGCCCGCTTCGGCCAGGGCCATGGCGCGCTCATAGCCCGCATCGCCGACGGTCGAGGCGGCGCCGACCAGCAGGCGGCCCTGCTCGTCCTTGGCGGCGTTCGGGAAGGCCTGGGCCTTCTCGATGTCCTTCATCGTGATCAGGCCGACCGCGCGATAAGCCTCGTCGACGACGATGACGCGTTCGATCTTGCGCGTGCGCAGCAGGTTCCACGCCTCTTCACGACCGGCGCCTTCGCGCACGGTGATCAGGTCGCCCGTGGTCATCAGGGCCGAGGCCTTGATCGACGGATCGCTCTCGAACCGCATGTCGCGGTTGGTCAGCATGCCGACCAGCTTGCCCGTCGCCGGATCGACCACCGGGAAGCCGGTGATCTTCTTGCGTTCGACGATCTGGCGAACCTCGCCCAGGGTCGTGTCGGGCGAGACGGTCACCGGGTTGATGACCATGCCGCTTTCATAGCGTTTGACGGTGCGGACCTGCTCGGCCTGCTCCTCGATGGTCATGTTGCGATGAAGCACGCCCAGGCCGCCGGCCTGCGCCATGGCGATCGCCAGACGGCTTTCGGTCACTGTGTCCATGGCGGACGACAGCAGCGGGATGTTCAGTTTGATGTTGCGCGTCAGCTGGGTCGAGACATCCGCCATCGCTGGCATGATCTCGGACGGGCCGGGTTCGAGCAAAACATCGTCGAAGGTTAGGCCTTCGCGTATCTCCATGAGGAGTCTCCGTTTTGCGGGCCGCGTATAGCGCCCGAGGGCGGGCCACCGCAACCCCAAGACGGACCTATGCCGGGAATAAGAGGAATTGCCTTGCGTCCCGGCGCGTTCAAACCCACATATTGCGAATGGTTCGCATATTGATCAGCACCGCCCGACGCCTCGCGCTCAAGATCGCGAGCTACGGCCTCATGCACCTGATCGTGGCCATCCTCGTGGCCTTCGCCCTGACCCGCGACTGGCGCATCGCCCTGGCGGTCGGGGTGGTCGAACCGATCTTCCAGACCCTCGCCTATTCCATCCACGACCGGGTCTGGCGCCGGGTCGAGCAACGCCGGATGCTGTCAGGCTTCGAGGAAACCGCCGAGGCCGTCACCGCCCGTCTGGAGCTGATGAACGCCCACGAGCAGAACCGCGTGCACAACCATCACAGCCAAAGCCACGCCCTGCCCCGCAGCCTGAAGCAGGTGGCGCTGAAGACCGTGACCTATGGCGTCATGCACTTCGCCGTGGCGGTGCTCGTGGCTTTCGCCCTGACCCGCGACTGGCGCATCGCCCTGGCCATCGGCGCAGTCGAGCCCCTGGTGCAGACGGTCTTCTTCACCCTGCACGACCGTATCTGGACGCGGATCGAAGCCAAGAAGGCCCGTCGGGCCGAGGAACTGGCCGCCTCGGCTTAGAGTGCACCCGTACCCCACCGCCGCTCATCCCGGCGGACGCCGGGATCCAGTGAGAACCTCAGACGCAGCGACTGAAAGAGTCGTTCTGGCCGTAAGTCGGCGTGTGCGTGGCCAAAGGACTGGATCCCGGCGTCCGCCGGGATGAGCGGAATAGAGGGGTCCCTACCGCTTGTTCAGCGCCACCAGGAAGACCTCGGCACTGCCCTTGCGGCTCGATTCCGGCTTCACGTACTTCACCGTCTCGAACTCCTCGCGCAGCCGCGCCAGAACTCCGCCGGCGTCGCCGCCCTGGAAGTTCTTGGAGACGAAATTCCCGCCCGGCTTCAGCGTGCGGATGGCGAAGTCGGCGGCGATCTCGATCAGGGCGATGATCTTCAGGTGGTCGGTCTGGCGGTGGCCCACGGTGTTGTGCGCCATGTCCGACAGCACCAAGTCCGGTCGGCCGCCGATGGCGTCGATCATCTGCTGGTCCACGCCCGGATGGGTGAAGTCGGCCTGGATCAGGGTCGCGCCGGGAATCGGCTCGATCATCAGCAGGTCCACGCCCGCCACCGCCGTCGCCCCGCGATTCAGCGCCACCTGGATCCAGCCGCCCGGGGCCGCGCCCAGGTCGATGACCCGCGAGCCCTTCTTGATCAGGCGGAAACGGTCATCGATCTCCAGCAGCTTGAAGGCCGCCCGGCTGCGCCAGCCCTCGGCGCGCGCCCGCTCGGACCACTTGTCCGACAGTTGGCGCTTGATCCACTGCTGGCTCGACATGGATTTAGTGTCGGCCGTCTTCATTTTCTGGCCCAGGCCGCGCCCTGCGGCGGTGCCGCCCGTGGGCGGGCGAACCATCCGGCGGCGTTCCGGCGGCTTCTCGGTGGGCTTTTCGTCGTCAGTCATGCTTCCCACATAGCGGTGACAGCGTTCAGCCGCTATGACCCGCGCACAATTCTGGCCCGCACACACCAAGGAGAGCCTGATGGCCGACCAAACCCTGACCTTCACCCTGGACACCGGCGACGGCGAAGAACGCAACGTCGTGATCAAGCTGCGCGACGATCTGGCCCCCGGCCACGTCGCCCGCATCACCGAACTGGCCTCGGAAGGCTTCTATGACGGCGTGGTCTTCCACCGCGTCATCCCGGGCTTCATGGCCCAGGGCGGCGACCCGACCGGCACCGGCACCTCGGGCTCCAAGAAGCCGAACCTGAAGGCCGAGTTCTCGAAGGAGCCGCACGTCCGCGGCGTCTGCTCGATGGCCCGCACCTCGGATCCCAACAGCGCCAACTCGCAGTTCTTCATCTGCTTCGACGACGCCCGCTTCCTCGACGGCCAGTACACCGTCTGGGGCGAAGTGATCGAAGGCATGGAACACGTCGACGCCCTGCCCAAGGGCGAGCCGCCCCGCGCTCCGGGCAAGATCGTCAAGGCGACCGTCGCCTAACGAACGGTACTAGCGGCGGGGGATCAGTCCCCCGCCCACCATCGCATCGACACGTTGTTGAAGGTCCGGTTTCCGACCTTGAGCGTCCCCTTCAGGACGACGCCCTTGTCTCCCAGATTGCGCCGCGCCGTCGCCAGCGCGCCCTGGTCGAGCTTTCCATCGAACGACACCGCGCCCAATCCGCCCGACAGGGCCTGAACGCGCACCCGGTTCTCGGTCACATCGTAGGTCGCCGGGATCAGGCGCAGCCGACGCCGGTTCTTGCCGTTGACGGTCTCGACCGGCGGCCCCGTCATGTCCTCGAACTCGATCATCACCGGCGCAAAGCCCGCCGGTCGCTCGCCCCCCTCCCAGGCGATGAAGTCCGGGACCTGTCCCATGAAGACGTGGTGCAGACGCCAGTTGTCCACCCGAACCTCGGCGGTCGGGATGTAATAGCCGGACACGTCTTCCGGCAAATCATGAGCAAAGGCCGCGGCTTTCGACGCCGTCACGGTTTCAGGCGCCTTGGGCGCCTGGTCGCAGGCCGCCAACGCCATGAGGCCGGTCAGAGCCGCGACAGCCGCGAAACGCCCCCGCCTCATCGCAGATGGGTTCACGGCAGATGGATCAGCGAGGCCAGCCAGCCGATATCCTGCAGCTTCTCGACCGACTCGAACAGCGGCACGGCCAGCAGGAAGACCAGCCCATCGCGCAGCGTAGCCAGGAAGAAGCTGGGCTTGATCTCCAGCATCCCCTCGTCATGCCATTTGGAAAAGTTCGGCCAGAAGCGCGGCGTGCGGCCGCAATAATCGGCATAGGTCTGGCCGAACGCTTCCGACAGCCAGGCCTCTTCGCGCCGCACCGTGGCGTAGAAGACGCCGACCGTCAGGATCAGGAACAAGGCGGCCAGGATCAGGCTGCCCGTCTGGGCGCCGACGCCGAACGCGCCCATAAAGCTGAAGATATACAACGGGTTGCGGCTAATCGAGTAAGGGCCGCGGTTGACGATCTCGGCCTTCTTGCGCCCGCCGATATAGAGCGAGCACCAGGCGCGTCCGACAATGCAGATGACGATCAGGCCCAGGCCGACGGCTTCAAGCACCTCGTGAAGCCCGCCCTCGCCCCAGCTGGACCGCGTGAAGAAGGCTAGGCCCACCACGGCCGCCAGGCCGATCGCAAGAGCAATCTTGCGAACCTTCTGGACCTTTTGAATATCGAACCCTTGCACTGCTGACATGACGCCTACTTCCCCCCATTTCGGAGGGAGCCAAACGCCCGTTCAGCGTCCCGCGCAAGCCCTTTATTTGCGAGCGATTTTCGCCCGCACCGCGAACCTACTGGTCCAGCCAGCCGTCCAGGGCGCGGAAGCTCTCGATGGCCAGTTCGGTCGAGGCCTGGAACACCCCCGGCGTGACCCGCTCATAGTCGTCGCTGGGGCGGTGATAGTCGGGGTGGTAGTTCACGCCGAAATACAGGAACGGCAGGCCGACGGCGTTGAAGGCGCCGTGGTCCGAGGCATTGACCCAGTTGTCCTCGCCCTTGTCCTCGGGCGTGTCCTTGCCGAAGGCCAGCGCCACGGCGCCGCGCGCGGCGATCCGCTCCAGCAGCGGACGGAAATATGGATGTTGATAAGTGCCCGTGACCCACAGCTTGCCGTCCGTCTCGGCGCGGGCGGTCATGTCATAGTTGATGTTCATCGAGATCGACGACAGCGGCATGGGCGGCGCCTCGACGAAACGCTTGGCCCCCAGAAGCCCCCGCTCCTCCCCGTCCAGGGCGACGATCAGGACGGTGTGTTCCGGCGGATTGGCCTTCAGCCGCTTGGCCAGCTCCAGCATGGTCGCCACGCCCGAGGCGTTGTCGTCGGCGCCGTTGTAGATCTGATCGCCATGCACCCCGACGTGGTCGTAATGGGCGGTGACGACGATGTACTTGTCCCCGACGCGCGTGCCGGGAATGACGCCCAGGATATTGGTCCCGTTGAACCACTTGGGCCCCTCGCGCGTGCGGCCCTGCATCTCCCACGGCTGCAGCCGCCCCATCGGCGACGGCTGTACGCCCAGCGCCTCCAGCCGGCCGACGATGTAGTCGCGCGCCTTAGCCCCGCCCTCTGATCCCGTGTCGCGCCCCTGCATGTCGTCGGCCGACAGAATGCGCAGGTCGTCCATCAACTGGGCGTAGTCCGCCGTCGAAGCCTCGATCGGAGCCGCCGCCGGCAGCGTTTCGACAGGCGTCGTCGTCTCGCACGCGGCCAGCGTCAGGGCGGCGGCGACGGCGGACAGGCTGGCGAGAACAGGACGCATGGAAGGCTCCGGGCAGGTGGGTCGGCGGACGCTAGCGGGCGTCGGAGCCCGCGTCAGATTACGTTTCTGTCATGGACTGTGCGACGCAGCCCCCGCCAGTGCTAAACAGCCGGACCAACGAGGCTGACCGCGCGATTCCCATGTCCGAAACTCCCGTCGACATCCTGACCGAAGACCAGGCCCGCGAGGAGCTGGCGCATCTGTCGGCCGAACTGGCCCGCCACGACGCCCTCTACTACGCCGACGCCGCGCCCGAGATTTCCGACGCCGACTACGACGAGCTGAAGCGCCGCGCCCTGGCCATCGAGGCCCGCTTCCCGGCCCTGACCAGCCCCGTCTCGCCGTCGCAGCGCGTCGGCGCGCCGGTCTCGACCCAGTTCGCCGAGGTCCGCCACGGCGTGCCCATGCTGTCGCTGGACAACGCCTTTGATGAAGGCGAGGTGCGCGATTTCGTCGCCCGCATCGGCCGCTTCCTCAAGCTGCCCGGCGACGAGCCCATCGCCTTCGTGGCCGAGCCCAAGATCGACGGCCTCTCGGCCAGCCTGCGCTATGAAAAGGGCGTCCTGATCCAGGGCGCCACGCGCGGCGACGGCAAGACCGGCGAGGACGTAACCGCCAACCTGAAGACCATCGCAGCGATCCCGCAGCGCCTGATCGGCTCCGGCTGGCCCGACGTCATCGAGATCCGGGGCGAAGTCTATGCCCCCAATGACGCCTTCGACGCCTTCAACGCCGCCGCCGAAGCCGAGGGCCGCCGCACCTACGCCAACCCGCGCAACTTCGCCGCCGGCTCGCTGCGCCAGAAGGACCCGAAGATCACGGCCAAGCGCCCCCTGACCTTCTTCGCCTACGCCTGGGGCGAGACCTCGGCCTCGTTCGCTGAAACCCAGCACGGCGCTCTGGAAGCCTTCCGCAGTTGGGGGTTCCAGGTCAACGAACGGTCCCGCCGCGTCGAGGGGGCCGAAGGGCTAGTCGGCGTCTATCGCGGGCTCGAGACCGACCGCAGCGGCCTCGGCTACGACATCGACGGCGTGGTCTATAAGGTCGACCGCCTGGACTGGCAGCATCGCCTGGGCTTCATCGCCAGAAGCCCTAGATGGGCCATCGCCCACAAGTTCCCGGCGCAACAGGCGACCACCGTGCTGGAGGGCATCGACATCCAGGTCGGCCGCACCGGCTCCCTGACCCCTGTCGCCCGGCTGCACCCCGTCACCGTCGGCGGCGTCGTCGTGCGCAACGCCACCCTGCACAACGAAGACGAGATCGCCCGCAAGGACGTGCGCATCGGCGACACCGTCATCCTGCAACGCGCCGGCGACGTCATCCCCCAGATCGTCGGCGTGGTCGAAGGCCTGCGTCCCGAAGGGGCCGAACCCTTCGCCTTCCCCCACGTCTGCCCCGTCTGCGGCTCGGAGGCCGTGCGCGAGGGCGACGAGGTCAAACGCCGCTGCACCGGCGGCCTGATCTGCGACGCCCAGATCGTCGAACGCTTGAAGCACTTCGTCAGCCGCCGCGCCTTCGACATTGAAGGGCTTGGCGAAAAGCACCTGACCGCCTTCCACGCGCGCGGCTGGATCAAGGAGCCGGCGGACATCTTCCGCCTGGCCCGCGACGAGGAAAAACTGGCCCTGCTGCGTCGGGAAGACGGCTATGGCGAGACCAGCGTCGGCAATCTGGTCGCCGGGATCCAGGCGCGGCGGACCATCAGCCTGGACCGCCTGATCTTCGGCCTGGGCGTGCCCGAGATCGGCGAACAGACCTCGCTGGTCCTGTCGCGCGCCTTCGGCAGCTGGACCGCCTTCCGCGACGCCTGCATGGCCGCGTCGCAGGGTCTGGCCAGCGACGACTGGAAGGCCCTGGCCGCGACCCACGCCATCTCGCCGCGCGTCCTGACGCTGATGGCCGAGGCGCGTCCGCCCGCCGACGATCCCTGGCCCGCGGCGCCGATGGATCAGAAGATCGCCCTCGCCTTCCCCGGCATGGCCGCGCCCGCCCGCCGCTCGCTGGCCGAGATTTCCGGCGGCTGGACCGACCTGACCCGCTGGGCGGCCGTCGCCCGCAGCGAAGGTCCCTCCGACATGCTGAACCAGATCGCGGGCGTCTCGGGCGTCGGCCCCGTCGCCGCCGAAGCCCTGGCCCACTTCTTCCACGAGCCGCATAACCGCGAGGTCGTCGACGCCCTGCTGGCCGAACTGACGCAGGTCGAGGACGTGGCCGCGCCGACGACCGACAGCCCCGTGGCGGGCAAGACCGTGGTCTTCACCGGCTCGCTGGAACGCTTCACCCGCGACGAGGCCAAGGCCCGCGCCGAAAGCCTGGGGGCTAAGGTCTCGGGCTCGGTGTCCAAGAAGACCGACTATGTCGTCGCTGGTCCCGGCGCCGGCTCCAAGCTGAAGGACGCCGAAAAGCACGGCGTCGCCGTCCTGTCCGAGGACGAATGGCTGGCGCTGATCGCCTGATGCAAGCCGTCGCCATCGACTTCGAAACCGCCAACGAGCAGCGCGCCAGCCCCTGCTCCATCGGCCTGGCCTGGATCAACGACGGCCAGATCGAGTCCGTCGAGCATCACTACATCCGCCCGCCGGGGATGCGGTTCGCCAGCTTCAACATCGCCTTCCACGGCATCGGCCCGGATCAGGTCGAGGACGCCGAGGAATTCCCCGCCGTCCTCGCCGCCATCGCCCCGCGCCTGCAGGGCCGGACCGTGCTGGCCCACAACGCCGCCTTCGACGTCAGCGTCATTCGCGGGACCTGCGACCACTACGGCCTCGCCTACCCCGAGTTCGACTACCTCTGCACCGTCAAGCTGGCCCAGATCACCTGGCCGGAATTCGCCTCGCACAAGCTGAACAACGTCTGCGCCGAACTGGGCATCCAGTTCAAACACCACGACGCCGCCGAAGACGCCTTCGCCTGCGCCTCTGTCGCTCTGGAGACCCTGCGGATGCACGAAGCGGCCTGCGCCAGTTCGCTCGCGCGGGCGACGGGCATCAGTCTCGGACGGCTGCACGCCGGCGGCTACAGCCCCTGCTCCTCGGCCAAGCCCAGGAAGCCGCGCTAACGGTCTCGCCAAGGGCCTTGATTCTATCGCGAACCAGGATCAGCTTCGGACCATAACGCGAGGAAACAAGATGAAAGCTCCGCTCGTTCTTGCCCTGGCGGCAAGCGTGGTTGCCCTGGCCTCGCCCGCTCTGGCGTCTGACCCGACCGGCCTGTGGCAGACGCCGACCAACGGCGGTCAGGTGCGCATCGCCCGCTGCGGCCAGGCACTGTGCGGCACGCTGGAGACCTCCGACCGCATCCGTCAGGATCCCAACGCCCGCGACGTGCGCAACAAGAACCCCGAGCTTCGCGGCCGCACCCTGCGCAACCTGCCGCTGCTTTCAGGCTTCACCGGCGGGGCAGCCGAATGGCGCGGCGGCTCGGTCTATAATCCCGATGACGGCGGCACCTATCACGGCACGATCACCATGACCGGCGACAATAGTCTGCGCCTGCGCGGCTGCATCGTCGTCCCCCTGTGCAAGACCCAGACCTGGACCCGCATCCAGTAGGCCTCTGGCAATCCTCCCCTGCTTGCGGGGGAGGGGGACCATGCGCAGCATGGTGGAGGGGGCGAAACCTAGCCGCCTACGCTTGAAGCCGCCCCCTCCACCGCCTGCGGCGGTCCCCCTCCCCCATTTCGCTACGCTACATAGGGGAGGATCGGATGCTTCAGCGGTTCAGCGCCGACCGCCCCGCTGCGGCGTAGCGTTCGCCGGACGCCGCCCCCTTGGGAAAGACCGCCTCGATCCGCGCCAGGTCTTCCGGCGTCAGCACGATCTCGGTCGCGGCGACATTCTGCTCCAGCGTTGCAATCCGGCGCGTGCCGGGGATGGGAACCAGATCCTCGCCCTGGGCCAGCACCCAGGCCAGGGCCAGTTGCGCCGCCGTCACGCCCTTGTCGGCGGCGATGGCGCCCACCGCCGCCACCAGATCCAGGTTCTTCTGGAAATTCTCGCCCATGAAGCGCGGGTTCGAGCGGCGGAAGTCATCGGCGGCCAGATCGTCGACCGACCTGATCTCGCCCGACAGGAAGCCACGCCCCAGCGGGCTGTAGGGCACGAAGCCGATGCCCAGTTCCCGCACCGTGGCGAAGATCTCGTCCTCCGGCTCGCGGCTCCACAGCGAATATTCGGTCTGCAGGGCGGTGATGGGGTGGACCGCATGGGCCTTGCGCAGGGTCGCGGGCGCGGCTTCGGACAGGCCGAGGAAGCGGACCTTGCCCTCGGTCACCAGCTCGCCCATCGCCCCGACCGTCTCCTCGATCGGCGTATCGGGATCGACGCGGTGCAGATAATAGAGGTCGACGTGGTCGACGCCGAGCCGGCTCAGGCTGCCCTCGATGGCGCGCCGCACGTTGGCGGGCGACCCGTCGACGGCCAACGCCGTGCGATCGGCATTGTAGCCGATGCCGAACTTGGTGGCGATGAAGGCCCGGTCGCGCCGGTCCTTCAGCGCCTTGCCGAGCAGCAGCTCGTTGGTGTGCGGCCCGTACACCTCGGCCGTGTCGAACAGGGTCACGCCCAGGTCGAGCGCGCGATGCACCACGTCGATGGACTGGGCCTCGTCAGAACGGCCGTAAAAGGCGCTCATGCCCATGCAGCCCAGACCGATGGCTGAGACTTCGGGTCCGTTCGGGCCCAGCTTGCGCGTCTTCATGAGCGCCTTCCTTCTGATGTGAGAGGGCCGGCGACGTTGCCGCCGACCTTCACCAGATGGCGCCGTTCGGCCTTAGTTCAAGGGCGAAGTCTGCGCCTTCAGCCACGCCAGCGCCGCCTCGTCCTTCTGCACGCCGTCGGCCAGCAGCGGCCCGACCTTGGCCAGGACCTCGGCGTGATAGGCGTCGACATAGGCGCGCTCATCGGCGGTCAGCAGGGCTGTGTCGATCAGCTTGCGATCCAGCGGAGCCAGCGTCAGCTGCTCGAAGCCGTGCATCGGCCGCTCGCCGCCCGGAACCTGGGCCGGAGCGGTCACGACCTGCAGCGTCTCGATGCGGATGCCCCACTCGCCTTCGCGGTAATAACCCGGCTCGTTCGACAGGATCATGCCGGTCAGCAGCGGCTGGGTGTTGACGTAGGGGGCGATGCGCTGCGGCCCCTCGTGAACGCCCAGATAGGAGCCGACGCCGTGGCCGGTGCCGTGGTCGAAGTCGAAGCCCGCGTTCCACAGCGGCTGACGCGCCACCGCGTCCAACTGATGCCCCGTGGTCCCGGCGGGGAAGCGGATCACCGCCATGGCGATGTGCCCCTTGAGCACCAGGGTGAACATGCGGCGCTGATCCGCCGTGCCTTTGCCGATGGCCATGGTGCGGGTCACGTCCGTGGTCCCGTCCAGATACTGACCGCCGCCGTCCACCAGTAGCAGACTGCCCTGCTCCATCGGACGGATCTTGGCGCCGACCGGCTTGTAGTGCGGCAGGGCGCCGTTCGGGCCGACCCCGGCGATGGTGTCGAAGGACAGGTCCTTCAGCATCCCGGTCGCCTCGCGGAAGCCCTCCAGCGCCTCGACCACCGCCCGCTCGTCCGGCAGTTCAGCCTGAGCGACCGTATCGACCCAATGCAGGAAGCGGGTCAGGGCCGCGCCGTCGCGGATGTGCGCCTGACGGCTGCCCTCGATCTCGACCTCGTTCTTCTGCGCGCGCGGCAGGGCGCAGGGGTCCATGCCGCGCACGATGCTGGCGCCCGCCTGTTCCAGACGGTCGAAATACCAGGCCGAGGAAACCGCCGGGTCGATCAGCACCTTGCGCCCCGACAGGGCGTCCAGGGCGGCGGGCAGCGCCTCAGGCGCCTCCAGCGTCACGGCGTCGCCCAGCCATCCCGGCAGTTCGTTGGTGACCTTGGCCGGGTCGAGGAAGACCTTGGCCGTCCCGTCGGCCTTCACCACCGCCTGCCCCAGCGGCAGAGGCGTGCGGATCACGTCGCCGCCGCGAATATTGAACAGCCAGGCCAGCGACGACGGCGAGGTCAGCACCGCCACCTCCGCGCCCTTGGCGGCGATGGCCTGACCGATGCGGGCGCGCTTGGAGGCGGCGTTCTCGCCGGTATAGCGGTCCTCGTGCGGGACCACCGGCGCCTGCGGCTGGGCCGGGCGAGCATCGCCCCAAGCCAGATCAATGGGGTTGGGCTCGACGGCCTTCAGCGTCGCGCCGGCCTTCTCGACGGCGGCACGCAGGGTCGCCAGGGCGTCGGGGCTGTGCAGGCGCGGATCATAGCCGATGACCGAACCAGCGGTCAGGGTCTCCAGCCAGGCGGCCAGCTTGTTCAGCTCTACACGCTCGAACAGGACCGGGTCGGTCTGGGCCTTGGCCTGAACCGTATAGCGGCCATCGACGAAGACCGCGGCCTTGTCCGTCAGCACCACGCCCGCTCCGGCCGAGCCGGTGAAGCCGCTGACCCAGGCCAGACGCTCGCTGGCGTCGGGCAGGTATTCGTTCTGATGCTCGTCCTCGTGCGGGACCAGCAGGCCGTCCAGGCCCTGCTCAGCCATCTTCGCCCGCAGCAAAGGCAGATGTTTCGCCCCGAAGGACGGATCGGTCGTTTCGTCGAATGTCTGGCGCATAGCTGCTCTTATACCCTTCTCCCCTTGCGGGAGAAGGTGCCCCGAAGGGGCGGATGAGGGGGCTCTCAACGCAAAAGGGGCTGCGAGACTTGATGTCCCGCAACCCCTCATCCGTCTCGCTCCGCGAGCCACCTTCTCCCGCAAGGGGAGAAGGATCAGAGCATCAGCCCTTGCGCAACTGCAACGCGCTCCACGCGTCGTGGTGGATGGTCTGCTCAACGACGAAGCCCAGCGGACGATAGGCGTCCAGCACCCGCTCCTCCTGCGTGCGCAGCAGGCCCGACAGAATGGCGACGCCGCCCGACTTCAACGCCTGACCGATCTCGGGCGCCAAAAACACCAAAGGCGCGGCCAGGATGTTGGCGAAGACCAGATCATAAGGCGCGTGCTGGGCGATGCGCGGATCGCTCAGGCCGTCGGCAAAATAGAATTCGCACTTGGCGTCGTTGATCGCTGCGTTCTCGTTGGCGATGCGGGCCGAGGGCTCGTCGATGTCGGTGCCGACGGCGATGGGCGAGCCCGTCCTGGCCGCCGCGATGGCCAGCACGCCCGTGCCGCAGCCGACGTCCAGCACCTTGTCGAACTTTTCGGTCTTCAACAGGTTGTCGAACGCTTCAAGGCAGCCGACGGTCGTGCCGTGGTGGCCGGTGCCGAAGGCGGCGCCCGCGTCGATCTTCAGGTTGATCCGGCCTTCCGGCACCTTGCCCTGATCGTGGGCGCCATAGACGAAGAAGCGCCCGGCCTCGACCGGCGGCAGGCCCGACAGCGACATGGCCAGCCAGTCGGCGTCGGCCAACTTCTCGACGATCACTTCCAGCTCCCCCTGGGCGCGCAGGGTGGCGGCGATGCCCTCGGCTTCCTCGTCCGTCGTCGGGAAGGCGTCGATGCGCCAGACGCCCTTGTCCTCGTCTTCTTCCAGGATCGAATAGGTCGCGCCCTCCAGCAGGGGGTTGGCGTCGATGGCGGCGGCGGCGGCTTCGGCGGCTTCGCGTTCGCCGCGTGCAATTACCTGGAGAGCGGACTCGGACATTTCTCAAACACCGTTATGATAACGAATCACGAGTGCGGGCGTGCGGATCGCCCGTTTCCACTGAGGGGTCCGGGAATCCATGGCTAAAGCACCGTCTGAGTCGAAATCTGCTGCGCCGAAGGCGGCGCCTGCCGCTTCCAAGCCGAAACCGGCGGCAAAGTCGAGCGCTGCGGCGCCGAAGGCCGCTGCAAAACCGAAGGCCGCGCCGAAAACCGCCGCTCCCAAGGCCGCTGCTGCAAAGCCCGCCGCCAAGACGGCTGCGCCCAAGGCCGCCGCAAAGGCCGCTCCGAAAGCCGCCGCCAAGGCTCCGGCCGTGAAGGCCGCCGCGGCGAAGCCCAAGACCGCTGCTCCGAAGGCTCCCGCCAAGACCGCCGCGCCGAAGAAGACTGCGGCGCCCAAGGCTGCACCGAAACCCGTCGCCAAGCCGGTCGAAGCGCCCAAGCCCGCCGTCGCCCCGGCTGCGGTTGCTGCTCCGGCCCCCACCCCGGCTCCGACGCCCGCTCCTGCTCCGGTCGCGGCTGCGCCCGCCCCGGCTCCCAAGCCGGTCGAAGCGCCCAAGCCCGCTGCGGCTCCGCAACCGGCGCCCGCTCCCAAGGCAGAGCCCAAGGGCTTCCTCGCCAAGCTGGGCGACATGATCTTCGGCAAGAAGAACTGATCCAGGCCATCGCCTGAAACGACAAAAGGCCGGAGGGTTCGCCCCTCCGGCCTTTTTCCTGCGTGGTTTCCAGAAGGCTCTGGAGACGCGGCTTATTCTTCCGGCAGGTCTTCGGCCAGGATCGCCATCTCGAACATGAACGAGCCGGCCTCGTCCTCGTCCTCGAACACCACGCCGATGAACTCGTCATCGACATAGACTTCGGCGGAGTCGGCGACCTTGCGGGCCTTCACCTTGATGCCGCCGTGGTTGAAGGTGCGCTTCAGGTGCGTTTCGACGCGCTTCAGATCGGATTCTTTCACGGGGGTAGCCTCGTTGGTGTCGTTGACGGCGGACCCTAGAGAAGGCGTCTCGCCATGGGAAGCCCGCGCAGCAGGCGTCCACAGACGGCGGCCCCTTCAGATGACGAAATCATAGGCGATGTCGGCCAGGGTGTGATCCATGGTCCGGGCCGGCGTGGCGTCGGTCGGGCAGTTGACGATGCGCGCCGGCACCCCGGCGACGGTGCAGCCCGCCGGCACCGGCTTCAGCACCACCGAGCCCGAGGCCACCTTGGCGTAGTCGCCGATCGTGATGTTGCCCAGCACCTTGGCCCCCGCGCCCAGCAGGACCCCGCGGCCGATCTTGGGGTGACGGTCGCCGCGCTCGGCCCCGGTCCCGCCCAGGGTCACGGCGTGCAGCATCGACACCTCGTCGCCGACCACCGCCGTCTCGCCGATGACGATGCCCGTGCCGTGGTCGAGGAAGACGCCCGAGCCGATCTGCGCCGCCGGATGGATGTCCAGCTGGAACAGTTCGGAAATGCGGCTCTGGAAGTGGAAGGCCAGGGTGTCGCGCCCCTCGCTCCACAGCCAATGCGCCACGCGCCAGGCCTGCAGCGCCTGGAAACCCTTGAAATACATAAAGGGCTGCAACAACGACCGGATCGCCGGATCGCGGTCCTGCACCGCCTTCAGGTCCGCCTCGGCGGCGGCGACGATGCCCGGATCGGCGGCGAAGGCCGACAGGGCCACCTCGCGCACCGTCATGGCCCCCAGTTCGGCGTCGCCCAGCTTGCGCGCGATCTGGAAGCTCAGCGCGCCCGCCAGGTCGTCATGCGCCAGCACCACCGCGTTCAGCTGCGAGGCCAGACGCGGCTCCCCGCGCGCGGCCTCTTCCGCCGCGGCGCGCAGTTGCGCCCACAGGTCCGGCTGTTGCGGCACGACTTCCAGCTTGGCCATCGGCCCTCCGTATTCAGGGGGCGATCCTACGCCCCCAGCATGGCCCGCGCCAGCGCGGCGGGCAGTTCGCCTTCCCGCGCCATATGGTAGGCCTTGTAGGCCGTCGCCACCGTCATGGCGTCGCGCACCGCCCCGCGCTTGATCTCGGCCATCAGGTCCAGGAAGGGCACGCGCGCCGACACGATCACCTCGGTCGGATCGGGATTGACCGGAACCGGGCTCAGCCCCCAGGCCACCCAGGTCATGACCCGCTCGTCGGTGATGGAGTTCGACAGGTCCATGTCCAGCGCCGCCCGCCAATGATCGGCCCTCAGCCCCGCCTCCTCCGCCAGTTCGCGGCGCACGGCGTCAAACGGGTCCTCGTCCCTCGGCGCGCCGCCTTCCGGCATTTCCCAGGAATAGCGCATCAGGGTGAACCGATGCTGCCCGACCAGAACCACCGTCCCGTCGTCATGCAGCGGCAGGACCCCGGTCCCGACATTCTTGGGCCGCATCACCACATAGTCGGCGTCCATGCCCGTCGGGGCGACGGCCGGGTGCCGCGTCACCCGCATCCACGGCGTGTCGACCAGCACGCTCGTCCCGTCACTGCGCCAGCGCGGCGGTTCCGGCAGGTGTTCGGCCCAGCGCGGTTTGATATCGACGATATCGCTCATGTCTCCGCTATGGCGCCGGACGCCGCGAAATCCTAGCTAGACGAGATGACCGACGCCGATCTTTCAACCGCCCTGCCCCTGCCCGTCCGCTCCGGCGAACTGCTGCGCCGCCTGGCGACGCGCCGCTCGGCCCCGGCCCAGTCGCTCGCCGCGCCCGGCCCTTCCGAGGCCGAGATCGAGCAGATCCTGCAACTCGGCGCCCGCACCCCCGACCACGGCAAGCTCTTCCCCTGGCGCTTCGTCGTCCTGGGCCCGCAGAGCCGCACCGAACTGTCCGAAGCCCTCGCCGTCCTGGCCGAGAGCCAGGGCCGCGTCGACAAGGACCTGGCCGTCCTGGCCAAGCTGGCCAATCCGCCCCTGACCATCCTGGTGATCTCGACCCCCATCCAGGGCCACAAGGTCCCGGTGTGGGAGCAGCAGCTGTCCGCCGGCGCCGTCTGCATGAACCTGGAACACGCCGCCGACGCCCTGGGCTATTCCGCCAGCTGGATCACCGACTGGTACGCCTACGACCCCGCCGCCGTCGCCCTGTTCGGCGTCGAGGACGGCGAGAAGATCGCCGGCTTCATCCACCTCGGAACCCTGGCCGAACCCCCGCTGGAACGCCCCCGCCCGGTCATGGCGCACAAGGTCGAACGGCGAGCGTAAACCCTCCCTTCTCCCCTTGTGGGAGAAGGTGGCAGCCGGAGGCTGACGGATGAGGGGTCGCGCCACGCCTGAGTTGTCGACCTGAAGCCAGCGTCGCGAGACCCCTCATCCGACCTCGCGTTGCTCGGCCACCTTCTCCCGCAAGGGGAGAAGGACGCTCTACCTCGGCTCCGCCTCCGGCCGGTGCACGATCGACACCAGCACCACCGAAATGATCATCAGCAAGAACCACGCCCCCAGCTTGTTCAGGCTGACCATCTCCCAGCCGTCCGCCTGCCCCGGATAGACCCAGGCCCGCGCAAACGTCCCCAGGTTCTCGGCGAACCAGATGAACAGGGCCACCAGCCCAAAGCCCAGCAGCAGCGGCATCGACCGCCGCCGCCGGTCTGCGGTGAACCAGAACCAGCCCCGCCCGAACAGCAGCACGGTGGCCGCAAACAGCGCGATCCGCACATCCGGCAGCCAGTGATGGGCGAAGAAGTTGACATAGATCGCCGCCGCCAGAACCCACGTCGTCCACAGCGGCGGATAGTGCCTCACCCGGATATGGAAGATGCGCTGCACCCGCGCGATATAGCTGCCCACCGCCGCATACATGAAGCCCGAGAACAGCGGCACCGCCCCGATCCGCAGCAGCGAGTCCTCAGGGTAGAGCCACGACCCGTGCCAGGTCTTGAACAGCTCCATGATCGTCCCGGCGACATGGAACAGGAAGATGACCCGCGCCTCCTCCCAGCTCTCCAGCCGGAAGGCCAGCATCAGCCCCTGTATCCCCAGCGCCCCGATGACCAGAACGTCATAGCGCGCCACCGGCGCCCCGCCCTCAGGCCACAGGACCGGCCACAGCAGATGCGTCCCGACCAGCAGCACCAGCATGGCCCCGCCGAACAGACAGGCCCACCCCTGCTTCAGCCCGAACCACAGGAACTCATAGGCATACCCCCGCCACCGCCCCCGATCCGCCCACGCCTCCGCGTGGGTCATCAGCCGACGGCCCCAGGCTTCGAGCGGGAGACGGGGGGATGGGGTCATGAGAGGAGGTTAGCAGCAGCCCAATCGGACACCATGCCCCCTACGACATCCGGCGCGCGAAGGGGCGAACATCCGCGAGACAGATTGAGAACTTGACGTTCGTCGAACGGACACCATCTGCAAGATGCAAGCTTGACTAATGGGGGTATGGCAATGGGTAAAAAGCGTTTTCCGTGGAAGAGCAACTTCTTGAAAATCCCACCGAAGGTGCGGACCGATCTTGAGAAGGTCGACGGCGACCTAATCGCAGTCGCGGCTGTAAAGTCAGTTCGCGTCGCTGATATCAATAGCGGCCTCTACAGCCACCTGGGCCTAAATGTCGACTTGCTAGACGATGCCATCGTAACTGACGGCCCCAAGCAGCCTGTCGAAGATGCAGGCAAGTGGTCTTACCGGAACGCCCGAGGCTGGGAACGCAAACGCCGAGACCTCCCCATGGTCTCTAAGAGCTTCGTATGGGAAACGCCAAACTTCGGTGACGCGTCAACGTACGGAACGCACACCCACTACCAAAGCAGGCAGGTCTATCAGAATCAAGTCTTCGAGCCTCAGGGCATGGAGATTGAGCCAACGATCTTATCTCAAACGACTGGCGACTACGTCTTAGTCAAGTTCGCACTTACACCTCTGCTGAGCCGTAGCCAGCCGGAGTTCGAACTAATGCTTCTCTGGGCGCTAAACGTGCTGCAGGAGAACACCGGGGTTACGGGTATATTTTCCACCACCGCCAGCAAAGACGATTTTATTCGCACCATAGAGCTCGACTGGGACATATTCCCACCAGGAACAATTGATGATGTCGTCGCATGGTTTTCTTCAAAGCCGAGCAAAGCATCTAAAGCACCAGACTTCGAAAAACATCTTCGAGATCGAACCTCTGCCTTTAGCAAGCTGAAGCCCGAGTCCTACATTCGAGGATCAGGACAATTTGGATCTTATTTCGGTGCCAAGTTCGCCGAAGACCTAGTAGTTTTCGAAAACCTCAGATACGGGAACGCGCTATACATCCTCTATGATGACTGGGACGAAATCTCGAAGCGTTCGCGCCTCGACCTCCTACGAGATCATGACGCTAAATTCGATCGTGTCGTCCACACGTCGGATTGGCAGCTTCAATTCAACAAGATCATGAAGGAAGAACTTGCCGCCCGACGGCGAGGCAAAGGTCGACGCTCCCCTCCGCGCACCTAGGCCACCTGCTTGGCTGCATACGCCCCTCACCCCCGCCCGCGATAGGTCGCGACGCCTTGATCCGGCAGCCAGACGCCTTCGATGGGCGCGCCGGTTTGCCAGAAGACGTCGATGGGGATGCCGCCGCGCGGGTACCAGTAGCCGCCGATGCGCAGCCATTTCGGTTGCAGCAGGTCGGCCAGGCGCTTGCCGATGGCGACGGTGCAGTCCTCGTGGAAGGCGCCGTGGTTGCGGAAGCTGGTCAGGTACATCTTCAGGCTCTTGGACTCGACCAGCCAGTCGCCGGGCACATAGTCGATGACGATGTGGGCGAAGTCGGGCTGGCCCGTCACCGGGCACAGGCTGGTGAACTCGGGCGCGGTGAAGCGCGCGACATACAGGGTGTCGGCGTGCGGATTGGGCACGCGTTCCAGCACCGCCTCTTCCGGGTTGGTCGGGGCGGCGGTCTGGGCGCCGAGCTGGGACAGGCTGTCGGTATAGTGCGTCATGCCCGCCATTTAGGCGTTCGCCCCGCCAAAGAAAATCCTCGCCCCGCGCGGGCGTTTCGACAATCGACCTGGCGCCCCTGCTGGCCGTGGTAGAATGCGGCTCGCGGACGGATGGGCCTGAGGGGGATTTCAGACGATTCAGACGAATTGGACTCTGTTTTTTCGGCGCGCCCTCTTCAATCGTCCTTCTCCCCTCGTGGGAGAAGGTGGGCGCCGAAGGCGCTCGGATGAGGGGGCGGGTTCCACAGGCGCGACGGCGGAGGGTTGAGTTGACGCCCCCTCATCCGTCTCGCTGCGCGAGCCACCTTCTCCCACGAGGGGAGAAGGGTGATGGATGCATTGCCTTCCCCCGCGACAGCCGTCTAGCGTAGCCAAAAGCAACCCAGGAGACGCCCGTGGCCATTCCCGCTTCCTTGCAGTCCGGCCTCAAGCTGCCGGTCATCGCGGCCCCCATGTTCCTGGTCTCGGGGCCGGATCTGGTGGTCGAGACCTGCAATGCGGGCGCGATCGGCACCTTCCCCTCGCTGAACCAGCGCACGACCGAGGGCTATCGCGACTGGGTTCAGGAGATCAAGTCGCGGTTGAAGCCCGACGCCGCCGCCTTTGGCGTCAACCACATCGTCCATCCGACCAACCCGCGCCTGATGGCCGACATGATGGTCTCGGTCGAAGAAAAAGTGCCGCTGATCATCACCTCGCTCGGCGCGGTGCGCGACGTGGTGGATGCGGTGCACGGCTACGGCGGCGTGGTCTTCCACGACATCGCCAATGTCCGCCATGCGAGAAAGGCCGCCGAGGCCGGGGTCGACGGCCTGATCCTGGTCGCCAACGGCGCCGGCGGCCACGCGGGCGTGGTCAATTCCTTCGCCCTGATCAACGAGGTGCGCAGCTTCTATGAAGGGACCATCATCCTGGCGGGCTGCATCTCGACGGGTCAGGACGTGGCGGCGGCGCTGATGATGGGCGCCGACTTCGCCTATATGGGCACCCGCTTCATCGCCACGACCGAAAGCGCGGCCCAGCCCCACTACAAGGACTTGATCGTCGCCTCCGGCTCCGCCGACATCACCTATACGCCCGCCGTCTCGGGCATCCCCGCCAACTTCCTGACCCCCTCCCTGGTCGAGAACAAGATCGACCCCGCTTCCCTGCCCGCGCACAAGCTGGACATGGGCGAGGAAGCCAAGGCGTGGAAGACCGTCTGGTCCGCAGGCCAAGGTTCCGGATCCGTGCACGACATCCCCTCCGCGGCCCAGCTTGTCGCGCGGTTGACGGATGAATTTTCGCAAGCCTGTGACAAATTCGATAAGAAGCGTCTCTAGAGGCAGGCTCGTCGCTTTCACGAGGCCCTCATGCTCCGCACCCTGACGAACGCCGCCCTTCTCGCCGCCACCCCCCTGGTCCTGCTGGCCTCCACGGCCCATGCGCAGGACGCGGGCAAGTGGTCCTTCTCCGCCGGTGCGGCGACGGACAACCGCTCCAAGGACGCCTCCAAGTCCGACGGCGATCCCTTCGTCTTCGGGACGGCGGAATGGGAGAGCGCCAGCGGCCTGTTCTACGGTTCAGGCGGCCTGGAAACCATCGACGGCGGCGGCTCCAAGCTGGAGAACGAACTGGCCGTGGGCGTCCGCCCCGAGTTCGCCGGCTTCGACTTCGACCTGAGCGTCGCCCACAAGTACCGCATCGGCGCCGACGACGGCTATGACGCCGACGCCTGGGAATTCACCGCCGACATGAAGCGGTCGATCGGCCCGGCCAGCGCCCGTCTGCGGCTGCAGTACTCGCCCGACGGCACCGGCTCGACCAAGGCCTGGACCTGGGTCGCCGTGCGTGGCGGCTGGGACTTCACGGACAAGCTGAACGTCTCGGCCGAGATCGGCCGCCGTGAGCAGAACAACGCCATCGACTACACCGGCTGGAACGTCGGCGGCAGCTACGCCCTGACCCCGAAGATGGATCTGGAGCTGCGCTACTACGACACCGACGCCGATGTTCCGGGCGAGCAGTACCGCTCGGCCCTGGTGGCGGGCGTCAGCTACGCCTTCTGAGTTCCTGACCGATCAGCGGTGGTCAATCGGCGGAAAGTCCCTACGTTAAGGGCATGACTTTCCGCCCCACCACCCTAGAGCGTGCGTATCAGTTGGCTGAAAGCGGCGCTTGCCGGACGGTCAGCGACGTCAAACAGGCCCTTCAGAGCGAGGGCTATGACCGCATTCAGGACAGCCTCTACGGCGGCACGATCACCGCCGCCCTGCGCAAACGCTGCCAGGAGAATTTCGTCGGCGGCGCCGAAGATTCAGCCGCGGTCGAAGTCGAGGAAGAAGACGCCTGAAACCTAGGGGCTTGCGTTGGACGCGATTGCCGTCCATTTTACCCCTCGTCGATCTCTCTGCGTAACGCTCCTGCCCCTTTGCTATGCGCACCGAGGACTAAGCCGATCCATTCAGACCCGACAGGCCCAAGGGATGTTCCCCGAGGCCAACGACTAGCGGAGGTCCTGAAAATGGCTACCGGCACTGTGAAATGGTTTAACTCCACCAAGGGCTACGGCTTCATCCAACCGGATGACGGCGGCAAGGACGTGTTCGTGCACATCTCGGCTGTCGAAGCTGCCGGCCTGCGTGGCCTCGACGAGAACCAAAAGGTCTCGTACGAAATCGAGCGCGACCGTCGCTCGGGCAAGGAATCGGCCGGTCAACTGAAGACCGAAGGCTGATTTCTCGCGCCGTTCATTCGGCGCGGATTTCTAACGGCGGCGACGGCTTCGGCTGTCGCCGCCGTTTTCGTTTGGGGCATGCGCCAAGGCCTCTCCAAGGCCTTTTTGCCTCCTGCCCTTGCTAATGGGCGGCAAAGCGCCCACCTCTATCTTGTCGATCTCTCTGCGAAACGCTGCTGCCCCTTTGCATCGCGCACCGAGGTCCAAAGCCGATCCATTCAGACCCGACAGGCCACCAGGATATCCTTCCTGCGGCCACTCAAACGGGGAGTCCTGAAAATGGCTACCGGCACTGTCAAATGGTACAATTCCACCAAGGGCTACGGCTTCGTCCAGCCTGACGACGGCGGCAAGGACGTCTTCGTCCACGCCACGGCCGTCGAGGCTTCTTCGCTCGGCATGCTGAACGAAGGCCAGAAGATCTCCTACGAAATCGAACGCGACAGCCGCAGCGGCAAAGAGTCCGCTGGCCGTCTTCAGGCTGCTGACTAATCTCAGCACCTGATCGGCGGCTGAAAAGTCGCCGAACTCGCTTTCTATTCGCTGAGGGGCCGGTCGCATGCGCGCCGGCCCTGACGCCATCTGGAGACGCCCATGACTTCCCTGGCCGATAGAATTCCGACCCTGACCGAAACCGACCTCAAGGCCCTGCGCGCCAACGCCGCTCGCCTCGCGGAAACCGGCTCACCGGTTCAGGTCGCTTCCGCGTCCGAAATCATTCCGCTGATCGACGCCCGTCTGGCCGAAATCGCTGCAGCGCCCAAGGCTACGGTCGTGCGCAAGCGCGCAGCCCCCAAGAAGAAGCTGCCGCCCGCGACCGGCCACCAGACCGCCCTGCCCCCCAAGACGGCCTGATCGGCCTTCAGCTCAAGGCCTGATCCAGATCGGCGATCAGGTCTTCCACGTCCTCGACCCCGACCGATAGACGGATCAGGTTATCAGTGACGCCGCCGGCCTCGCGCACCTCTTTCGGCACGCTGGCGTGGGTCATGATCGCCGGGTGGTTCACCAGGCTTTCGACCCCGCCCAGCGACTCCGCCAGGGTGAAGACGCGGACCCGCTCCAACACCCGTTTGGTCTGCTCCAGATCGCCGTCGATCAGCACCGTGACCATGCCGCCGAAGCGGCCGTTCATCTGGCGCGCAGCCAGATCGTGCTGCGGGTGGCTGATCAGGCCCGGATAGATGACCTTGGCGACGCCGGCGCGGTCTTCCAGCCAGCGCGCCACGGCCATGGCGTTCTCATTGTGCGCCTTCATGCGCAGGCCCAGCGTCTTTAGCCCCCGGTTGGCCAGGAAGGCGTCGAACGGCCCCATGACCCCGCCGATCGAGTTCTGCAGGAACTTCAGCTGGGCCGCCATCTCGGCATCCTTGGCCACCAGAACGCCGCCGACGATGTCGGAATGGCCGTTCAGATATTTGGTGGCCGAGTGCATGACGACATCCGCCCCCAGGGCCAGCGGCTGTTGGCTCCACGGCGTGGCGAAGGTGTTGTCGACCACCAGGATCAGCTTGTGCGCCTTGGCGATTTTCGACAGGGCCTCGATGTCGGCCAGCTTCATCATCGGATTGGTCGGGGTTTCGACCCACAGCATCCGCGTCTTGTCCGTGATCGCCGCCTCGACCGC
Organism: Brevundimonas sp. 2YAF1; assembly: GCF_052114745.1. Lineage (NCBI taxonomy): Bacteria > Pseudomonadati > Pseudomonadota > Alphaproteobacteria > Caulobacterales > Caulobacteraceae > Brevundimonas > Brevundimonas sp. 2YAF1. The sequence goes on from NZ_JBFRFI010000008.1 coordinate 95,672, forward strand.
GCTCAGGTCGCTGAGATCGACATAGGCGAAGTCCAGCCCCATCGACCGGCGCCGCACCCGCTCGAACAGCCGCCACGAGCCGCCGTACAGGTCGTCGCCGGTGACGATGTGCGACCCGGCGTCCAGCAGTTCCAGCGCCGTCGAGGTCGCCGCCATACCCGAGCCGAAGCCGAAGGCCTGAACCCCGCCCTCCAGATCGGCGATGCAGGCCTCGAACGCCTCGCGCGTCGGGTTCTTGCCGCGCGCGTACTCATAGCCCTTGTTCACGCCCGGGCTTTCCTGGGCGTAGGTCGAGGTGGCGTAGATCGGCGTCATCACCGCGCCCGTGGTCGGGTCGGGCTTCTGGCCCGCGTGGATGGCGCGGGTCGAGAAACCCTGGCTGTTCTTGAGCAAGCTCATGATCTTGTCCTGTCTCTGCGACGGCCGATGTTGCCGTCGAAATAGTCCGAGGACCGGGTGAACACCTCGGCCCATTGTTGTGCATTCAAAATATGTCCGGCGCCACGCAGCACCTGGACCCGCACCGGCACGTCGTGATCGCGGATGAAGCTGGCCCAGGCGGCGGTGTTGCCGGGCTTCACATTGGCGTCGTTCTCGGCCCGAATGATCAGAACCGGGATATGTCGTTGCGGATTTCGCGGCGTATAGACATCCACACCGCCAGCCAGACCAATCGCCGCCCCCGCGTGACCGCCCCCCAGAGCGCCGTCCACCGCGACGTAGGAACCCAGGGAATAGCCGAACAGGCCGATCCGCTCGGGCTCTACACCGGCTCGCGTCGCCAGCCAGTCGGCCCCGTCCAGCCCGACCCGCCGCCAGGCCGCCATGACCGGCGGCGGCCGTCGACCATCGTCCGGGGCTGCGTCGACGAATAGGGGCGTCAGCACGGCGTAGCCGTCCCCGGCAAACCGCAGCGCCAGTTCATGCCAGGGTCCGGCGCTTCGTATCCGGGCTCCCGCCCCATGCATCATGACGACCCCCGAGCCCCGCGCGTCCCCCTGAGCGGGGTAGTAGATGGCGCGGATCGACTTGCCGCCGCTGTCGAAGGCCACGCCCTCGAAGGGCGCGGCCTGCGCCAAGACGCCGCCGCCTAACGTCGCCAGAGCGACGCCGCCCAGCCCGCCCAGCCCTGCGCGCCGGGTCAGCATGGCCCTACCGGTTCAGGCTGAGGTGGTTGATCAGGTCGGTGCGGGCGATCAGGCCGACGAAGGTCTCGCCGTCCAGCACGATGGCCACCCGGTCGCGGTCGAAGATGGGGATCAGGGCGTCCAGCGATTCCTTGACCTGCAGCGTGTCCAGGTCGCGGGTCATGGCCGAGGACACCGGCATGGCGAAGCGCTCCTGACGGGTGATGTCGTCGGTGTTCATCGTGTGGACGATGTCGCTCTCGTCCAGAATGCCGACCAGGCGGCCGTCCTGAATGACCGGCAGCTGCGAGACGCCGTCGCCCTTCATCCGCTTGAAGGCGGTGTCCAGGGTGTCGTCGGGGCCGATCACGACCACGTCGCCGTTGGCGTATTTGCGGGTGATCAGGTCCGACAGGTCGCCGTGCAGTTCGCGCTGGGTCAGGCCCTGATCGGCCAGCCAGGCGTCGTTGTAGACCTTGGACAGATACTTGGCCCCGGTGTCGCAGACGAAGGTCACGACGCGCTTCGGCTCGGTATGTTCGCGGCACCAGCGCAGGGCCGTGGCGATCAGAGTGCCGGACGACGAACCGGCCAGAATGCCTTCCTTCAACAGCAGGTCGCGCACCGTGGCGATCGCCTCCGAGTCAGGGATCGAATAGGCCTTGTCGATCAGGTCAGGATCGGCGGTCTCGGGCATGAAGTTCTGGCCGATGCCTTCGACCGTATAGCTGCCGTCCGGCCCGGCCACGCCCTCGTTGATCAGGCCCGCCAGGGCCGAACCGACCGGGTCGGCCAGGATGATCTCGGCGTCCGAGCCTTGCGCCTTCAGATAGCGGGCGATGCCGGTGATGGTGCCGCCCGAACCGATGCCGGCGACGAAGGCGTCGACCTTGCCCTCCATCTGCTCCCAGATCTCCGGCCCCGTCGTCTTGAAGTGGGCCTCGGAGTTGGCGTCGTTGGCGAACTGGTTGACGAAATAGCCGCCCGGAATCTGCTGGGCCAGGCGCTCGGCCATGTCGGTGTAGTACTCAGGGTGGCCGTGCGGCACGTCCGAACGGGTCAGGCGAACGTCGGCGCCCATGGCCCGCAGATGCTGGATCTTCTCCTTCGACATCTTGTCGGGGATGACCAGCAGGACCTTGTAGCCCTTCTGCTTGCCGACCAGCGTCAGGGCCAGACCGGTGTTGCCCGCAGTCGCTTCCACGATCGTGCCGCCGGGCTTCAGCCAGCCGGCTTCCTCGGCGGCCGCGATCATCGACAGGGCGATCCGATCCTTGATCGACCCTCCTGGGTTCTGGCTCTCCAGCTTCAGGAACAGGCGGCAGGGGCCGGTGTCGATCTTGGTCACCTCGACCATCGGCGTCTTGCCGATCAGGTCCAGCAGCGACCCCACGGGACGGGACAGGACGGGGGCGTCGGACATCGACATGCGGAAGGCTCCGAAAAGGGCGTGTTCAGGGGCGGAAGCTGGGCGTCGGCGCCCTCGCGGTCAACTCACGCAAGTTTTCACCCATTTGCCCCGAAGCGCATTACATAGGACGCAATGACCAAGACGCCCAAACGCCCCGCCGCGGGTCTGCCCGACAAAGACACCCTGATCGCCTTCCTGCGCGAAGCCGGCGAGGCCGAGAAGGCCGACATCGCCCGCGTCTTCGGCCTGAAAGGGATCGAACGCCGCCAACTGCGCGAAATGCTGAAGACGCTGGAGGCCGAAGGCGCCTTGGGCAAGCGCGGCCGCAAGGGCTTTGCCGAAGCCGGCGCCCTGCCCGCCGTGGGCGTGGTCGATGTCGTGGATCGCGACGCCGACGGCGAGCTCTATGTCGAACTGGTCAAGGCCGGCGAGGACGCGCCGCGCGCGCTTCTGCTGCCTGATCGCGAAGGCAAGACGCCCGCGCCCGGCCTGGGCGACCGACTGCTGGTCAAGTTTACGCAAGGCGCCAAGGGCTGGGAGGCCCGGCTGGTCAAGCGGCTGGACGCCGGGACCAACCGCGTCCTGGGCGTGATCCGCAAATCCGCCCGCGAAACCCGCGTCGAGCCGGTCGACAAGCGCTCCAAGGACGTGCTGCTGATCCCCTCGGCCCAGGCCGGCGACCTGCGCGACGGCGATCTGGTGCTGGCCTCCATCGAAAAGGGCGATCATCGCCACGGGCCCAAGCGCGGCAAAATTCTCGAGACCATCGGCCGCGAGGACGACCCCTGCGCCGCCTCCATCATCGCCATCCACGCCCACGGCCTGCCGACTGGCTTCTCGGAACAGGTGGAGCGCGAGGCCGAGGATCAGGCCCTGCCGACGCTGAAGGGCCGCGAGGACCTGCGCGAGGTTCCCTTCATCACCATCGACCCGGCCGACGCGCGCGACCACGACGACGCCGTCTATGCCGAGCGCGATATGGACGCCAAGAACCCGGACGGCTGGATCGTCTGGGTCGCCATCGCCGATGTGGCGGCCTACGTCCGGCCCAACTCGGCGCTGGACCGCGAGGCGCGCGACAAGGGCAACTCGACCTACTTCCCCGACCGCGTCGAGCCGATGCTGCCGGAAGTCCTGTCCAACGGCCTGTGCAGCCTGAAACAGGGCGAGAACCGCGCCTGCATGGCCGTGCGCATGATCTTCGACAAGGACGGCAAGAAGAGCGGGCACAAGTTCATGCGCGGCCTGATGCGTTCGCACGCCAAGCTCTCCTACGAGCAGGCCCAGAACGCCATCGACGGCCAGCAGGACGACGTGACAGGTCCGATCATGGACGCCATCCTCTATCCGCTGTGGAATGCCTATTCGACCATGCTGAAGGGCCGCAACCGCCGCAGCCCCCTGGCCATCGAAAGCCCCGAACGCAGGGTGGTGATGGACCCCGGCGGCGGCATCGCCGCCATCGAGCCGCGCAAGTCGCTGGAGGCCCATCGCCTGATCGAAGAGATGATGATCCAGGCCAACGTCTGCGCCGCCGAAACGCTGGAGAAGACGCGCACGCCGCTGATCTATCGCGTCCACGAAGCGCCTAGCCAGGAGAAGATCTTCAACCTGGCGGACTTCCTGCACACCATCGCCATGCCCTGGAACAAGGGCGAGCCGGCCAACACCAAGCGGTTCAACAAGCTGCTGGACGAAACCCGCGACGGCCCCCACGCCGAGGTCGTCAACGAGGTGGTCCTGCGCACCCAGATGCAGGCCGTCTATTCGCCGGACAACGTCGGCCACTTCGGCTTGCACCTGGACCGCTACGCCCACTTCACGTCGCCGATCCGGCGCTATTCCGACCTGATCGTTCACCGCGGCCTGATCCGAGGGCTGAACCTGGGCTCGGACGGGCTGACGGACCGCGAGATCGCCGAAATGACCGCCATTGCCGAGCAGGTCACGACCACCGAGCGCCGCTCGATGGCCGCCGAGCGCGACGCCATGGACCGCTACATCGCCGCCTTCCTCGAAGACCATGTGGGCGCGACCTTCAGCGGCCGGATCACCGGCGTCACCCGCTTCGGCCTGTTCGTACGGCTGGACGAGACGGGCGCCGACGGTCTGGTGCCGGTCTCGACGCTCGGCAGCGAGTATTTCACCCACGACGACCGCGCCCACGCCCTGGTCGGCGAACGCACCGGCAAGCGGTTCACCCTGGGCCGTCGCGTCGAGGTCAAACTGATGGAGGCCACGCCCGTCACCGGCGGCCTGGTGCTGGAAATGCTGTCCGAGCCTGACCCCCGCGACCCCAACGCCCCGGCCCCGCGCTACGGCATTCGCGGACGCGGCGGCGACGGCCCGCCCAAGCGCGGCAAGGGCCGCCCCGGCGGTCCCAAGCCCCGCAACGGCGTGAAGCCCTCCGGCGGACTGAAGGGGGTTCGGAAAGGCAAGCGGCGGTGACCCTTTCCTCCCGCCCATCCCGGCGGACGCCGGGATCCAGTTCTTTGGCTTTCAGACGCCGCGCGCGGATCATTGCCCAAGCAGGTGCGCCGCAGCGGGCCTGGCTCTCACTGGACCCCGGCGTCCGCCGGGGTGAGCGGATATGAGAGCGCCCTTCGACGCCGCTCAGGACCTGGCCGACGCCCCGCGCACGGGCGGCGGACAGCGTCCCAAGGACGCCGCCACCCTGATCCTGACGCGCGGCGGCGACCGGCCCGAGGTGCTGATGGGGCGTCGCGCGCCCGGCCATGTCTTCATGGCGTCCAAATGGGTCTTTCCCGGCGGACGTATCGACCGTTCCGACTTCACCGCCGCCTCGACCGGCGACCTGTCCTCGGACGTGGCCCGGCGGCTGGAGGCCGAAATGCCGGCCCGCCGCGCCCGCGCCCTGGCCCTGACCGCCGTGCGCGAGACGTTCGAGGAGACCGGCCTGATCCTGGGCCGCCCCGCCCCTCCCGCCTCGGTCGCCGGACCCTGGCGCGAGTATCGTCAGGCGGGCGTCCTGCCCGACCTGTCGGTGCTGTCCTACGTGGCCCGTGCCGTGACCCCGCCGGGCCGCTCGCGCCGCTTCGACGCCCGTTTCTTCATGGCCCCGGTCGAGGCGCTGCGCGATCCCGACCGGATCAAGGGCTCAGGCGAACTGGACGAGATCGCCTGGCTGCCGCTGGCCGAGGCGCAGCACCTGGACCTGCCCGCCATCACCCGCTTCGTCCTAGACGAAATGGCCGAGCGGCTGGAGCATCCCAACCGCCCCCTGCCCTTCGTGCGCATGGTGCGGGGCCGCCACGTGGTCGAACATCGGGACTGACGGCCCGAGGCCCCCCCGTCTTTACTGGGCGACCGGCTTCGTCAGGTCGAACTCGACGCGGAAATGGCGGTTGGGGCGACGCAGTTCATAGGCGAACATCTGCGCCGGATGGACTTCCATCGCCCAGGTGTTGGTGGTCGACACCGAGGCGTTGTTGGCGGTGAACAAGTCGATGGATTCCTGATCGACCGGGAATTCCTGCCGCTGGGCCGTGCCCGATCCCGCCGTGTCACCGCCATACCAGTGCAGGACGTCGGTCGTGCCGTCGTCGTGGCGGTGATCATGTTTCAACCGCAGCCCGGTGGCCGTGCGCGTCACCACCCAAGTGCGCGACCGGTCCGCGCCGACCCAGAAGGGAATGCGAATCTCTTCGGCCGAACAATCGCGGACATGCATCAGCAGCCGCTGGCTGGCGAAATCCGAATCGGCGGCGTCGGTCGTCACCACCTTGCCCTCGAAGCGCTGGCCGCACAGGGCGCTCAGGTTCTTGAAGAAGGCGTCCTGTGGCGTCTCCGCCTGCGCGGCGGCGGGCAAGGACGACAGGGTCAGGGCGGCGGCCGCAAAGGCGATCGAGGTCATGGCTTTCATTCCGGCAGCCTAGCCGCTAGAAGCCATTCCTCAACGCGACATCGCGGGCGTTGACTTTGGTTCGCGCCTGAGTATGTTCCGCGCCTCTTGTTTCATGCGGCTTTCGCCGTCGCAAAGGTAATTCCGATGGCCAAACCGGCTTCCATCAAGATCCGCCTGAACTCCACCGCTGACACCGGCTTCTTCTACGTGACGAAGAAGAACGCCCGTACGATGACCGAAAAGATGGTCGTCAAGAAGTACGATCCGGTCGTGCGCAAGCACGTCGAGTTCAAGGAAGGCAAGATCAAGTAAGGGCTTAACCGCCCGGGCCTTTGGCTCGCTTGACTGCAGAATTCGAAACGCCCGGCTTTTCAGCCGGGCGTTTTTCGTTGCACGTTCAATAGCCAGGCGGCTCAAGCCGCGCGGGCGACGACCTTGTTCCGGCCCGAAGCCTTGGCCTCATAGACCCCCTCGTCCGCCCGCTTCAGCAGGGCTTCGGGCGTATCGCCCTCGCCCGTCGTCGCCGCCACGCCGACAGAAACGGTGATGTTCAGAAGCTCGCGCCCGCCCAGGGCGCGGAACGGCGCCGCGCCCACGTCACGACGGATTCGCTCGGCGATTCGCCTGGCGTCCTCCAGCGTGGTGCCGGGCATGACCACGACGAACTCCTCGCCGCCGAATCGGCAGGGCAAATCCACCGCCCGGACATTGGTCGCCAAACGCACCGAGAACTCGCGCAACACTTCATCGCCGGCGTCGTGGCCGAAGCCGTCGTTGACCGCCTTGAAGTGATCGATGTCCAGCACCAGCACGGCCAGCGGCTCGCCGCCGTTGTTGGCGCGCGCCACCAGGGCCTGAAGCTGGCTGGACATATAGCGGCGGTTGTGAAGTCCGGTCAGGGCGTCGGTGACGGCCATCTCGAGGCTGTAGTCCAGCTTTTCCCGGAGGAAGTCGCCGTAACGCTTGCGCCGCACTTGAGTGCGCACCCGCGCCGACAACTCTTCGGGATCGACAGGCCGGGTCAGGATGTCGTTGGCGCCCAGTTCCAGCGCCTTCAGAAGCCGAGGCCGGTCCTGCGAATCCACCAGGGCCAGAATCGGCAACCGCCGCGTCGGCTCCTTCGAGCGCGCCTGGGCGATCAGGCGCAGCCCGTCAAAGCCCTCGGACGTGACATTGACGATCATCAGATCGACCGGCCCCCGCGCCGCTTCCAGCGCCGCCTCGGGCGTCGATTCGATCAGGGGGCGGTGCTCGACCGCCAGTTCCTGCGCCACCTTGGCCGCCTGAAGCTCGTTGTCGTCGACGACCAGAACCCGCCCGCCGGAGCCCTTGAGCCGCGCCACGCCGGCCGTGTCGACGCCGACCCGCCGCCCGCTTTCCTCGCGCTCGCGCAGTTCGTCCATGACCATCTTCAGCCGGGTCAGGCTCTTGACCCGCGCCATCAGGATCACGTCGTCCAGCGGCTTGGTCAGGAAGTCGTCGGCGCCGGCTTCCAGGCCGCGAATACGATCATGTCGCCCGTCCAGCGCCGTGACCAGCACCACGGGGATATGTCGGGTCCGGGGGTCCTCCTTCAGACGGCGACAGGTTTCGAACCCGTCTAGGCCAGGCATCATGACATCCAGCAGGATCAGGTCCGGCTGTTCCGCCGTCGCCAGGGCGATGGCCGTCAACCCGTCGCTGCAGGTCAGGGCGTCGTAATATTCGATGGTCAGCTTGGCTTCGAGCAGTCGGACGTTGGTGTCGACGTCGTCCACGACCAGGATGCGCGCGCTCATGCGGCCCTACCCCAGATGCTTGCGGATTGTCTCGAGGAACGACACCACCGAGATGGGCTTGGAGATATAGGCCTCGCAACCACCCTGCCTGATCCGCTCCTCATCGCCCTTCATGGCGAAGGCGGTAACGGCGATGACGGGGATATGGTTCAGCTCTTCGTCGTCCTTGAGCCATTTGGTGACCTCAAGGCCGCTGATTTCCGGCAGTTGGATATCCATCAGGATCAGGTCGGGCCGGTGCTCGCGCGCGATGGCGAGCGCCTGCAGCCCTTCACGGGTCTGCAGGGTTTCGTAGCCCTGGGACTCGAGCAGATCATGAAAAAGCTTCATGTTCAGCTCGTTATCCTCGACGATGAGGACTTTCTTGGACATCCGCCACCCGGCTGTTTCGCCTCGAAATCGCGCACCTGCGATGGGCTTTTCGCCTTCTTCGGATGCACTGTGACGCACGCAGTCTTAAGTTGACGTGAAGCTGAAGAACCGGAGTTCCTTTTGAGCCTGACGGCCGTCTGCCGCGACTGCCTGTGGACCGGCGACCGCAAGGTCGCGCGGTGTCCGAGTTGCGCCTCGCGTCGGGTCATCGCCCATGACGAACTGGCCGACCTGTCCATCGCCCACCTGGACTGCGACGCCTTCTACGCCTCGGTTGAGAAACGCGACCGGCCGGAACTGCGCGACAAGCCGGTCATCATCGGCGGCGGCAAGCGCGGCGTGGTCTCGACCGCCTGCTATGTCGCCCGCCTGCACGGCGTCGGCTCGGCCATGCCCATGTACAAGGCGCTGAAGGCCTGTCCCGACGCCGTTGTCATCAAACCGGATTTCGCCAAATACGTCGCAGAGAGCCGGCGCATCTTCGGCGCGATAGAAAAGCTGACGCCGCTGGTTCAAACCCTGTCGCTGGACGAGGCCTGGATCGATCTGTCGGGGACCGAGCGGCTGAACGGCGGCCCGCCCGCCTTCCAACTGATCCGGCTACAGAAATGGATCGAGGACGAGACCGGCCTGAGCGTCTCCATCGGCCTGGCCCCCAACCGATTCCTGGCCAAGATCGCGTCTGAACTGGATAAGCCGCGCGGTTTTTCCGTCATCGGCGTGGCCGAGGCGAAGGACCTGCTGGCGCCCCGTCCCGTCTCCATCCTGCCCGGCGTCGGCCCGGTCTTCGGCCGCACCCTGCGCTCGGACGGCTTCGCCACGGTCGGCGATCTGGCCGCCGCCGACGTCAAGGATCTGGTCCGGCGTTATGGCGAGACGGGCCTTCGCCTCTACGACCTCAGCCATGCCCGCGACGCCCGTCCGGTTCGACCAGACCACGACCGGCGCGGCATGAGCGCCGAGACCACCTTCAACGACGACCTGACCACGGCCGAGGCTCTGGAGGCCGAGCTCTGGCCCCTGTGCGAGAAGCTGGCGTCCAAGGCCCGACGCGACGGCGTGGCCAGCCGGGTCGTGGTGCTGAAGCTGCGCAAGAGCGACTTCAAGATCGTCACCCGCCGCGTCACCCTGGTCGAGCCGGTGCAGACGGCGCGGGTGCTGTTTTCCGCCGGGCGCGACCTGCTGAAGCCGGAGTTGGGCGTCCCCTATCGACTGATCGGCATCGGCCTGGCCGAGATCACCGACGCCGGGACCGCGCCCGCCGGCCTGTTCGCCACCGCCGAGACCCGCGCCCTGAAGACCGAGACCGCCATCGACGCCCTGCGCGCCAAATTCGGCGTCGCCGCCGTGGTCGCGGGCCGCGCCCTGAAGAAGCCCGGATGACGCCGCCCGTCTGGCGCGCTAAACCCCGCACAACCCATTCAACGGAGTCTCCGACATGAGCATCCACGCCCGCATCGCCGAACTCGGCATCACCCTGCCCGAGCCGGCCAAGCCCGTCGCCAGCTACGTCTCCTACGTCCAGTCGGGCTCGCAGATCTTCATCTCGGGCCAGTTGTCGAACGACGCCAATGGCGGCATCAAGGGCACCGTCGGCGTGGACGTGACCCCGGACCAGGCCGCCGAGGCCGCTCGCCTGTGCGGCATCAACCTGCTGGCCCAGATCAACGCCGCCGTCGACGGCGACCTGGATCGCGTCGTCCGCATCGTCAAGCTGGGCGGCTTCGTCCAGGCCGGACCGGACTTCATCGCCATCCCCGCCGTCATCAACGGCTGCTCGGACCTGATGGTCCAGGTCTTCGGCGACGCGGGCAAGCACTCGCGCTCGGCCGTCGGCGTCTACAAGCTGCCGCTCGGCTTCGCAGTCGAAGTCGACGCCATCATCGAGGTGAAGTGAGCTTCACGCTCCAGGTCAACGACGGGGTCGCCGACATAGGCCGGGACGCGTGGGACGCCTGCGCGGCCCCGACCGGCGATCCCTTCGTCTCCTACGACTTCCTGCACGCGTGCGAGGCGTCCGGCAGCGCCGTCCCGTCCCAGGGCTGGGGGGCGCGCCACCTGTCCCTGCACGATGACGACGGCGCCGTTCTCGGCGTCATGCCCCTCTATCTGAAGGGGAACAGCCAGGGCGAATACGTCTTCGACCACAGCTGGGCCGACGCCTATCAGCGCGCCGGCGGCCGCTATTATCCCAAGCTTCTGAGCGCCGTGCCCTTCACCCCGGCGACGGGGCCGCGTTTTCTGATCAAACCCGGCGTCACCCCGGAAAGCCCGCGGGGCTTATCCGGGGCCGCCCAAGACGCCGACGGCAGCGCCCTTGGCGGTCCCGGCTCTGCGCTTCGCTCCGGCCGGGATGACGCGATCAGGGCGGCCCTGCTGCAAGGCGCCCTGACCCTGGTCGAACGGCTCGGCGCCTCATCCCTGCACGTCAACTTCCCGACCGAGCCCGAATGGCGCCTCATGACCGAGGCGGGCCTTCTCCCTCGACGCGACATCCAGTTCATCTGGCGCAACGACGGCTATCGGAGCTTCGACGACTTTCTGGCCGCCCTGTCGTCCAATCGGAGGAAGACCATCCGGCGCGAGCGGCGCGAGGCGCAAGCAGGTCTCGACATCCGCGTCCTGAGCGGGGCCGACCTGACCGAGGCGCACTGGGACGCCTTCTTCGACTTCTACATGGACACCGGCGACCGCAAATGGGGCCGGCCCTATCTGACGCGCGACTTCTTCGCCCGCGTCGGCGCGTCGATGGCCGACCGGATCGCCCTGGTCATGGCCTTTCGGGATGGGACACCCATCGCCGGGGCCTTGAACTTCATCGGTCGCGACGCTCTCTATGGCCGTCAGTGGGGCGCGCTGGAGGAGGTCCCCTTCCTCCATTTCGAGCTCTGCTATTATCAGGCCATCGACTTCGCCATCGCGCGCGGCCTGTCCCGCGTCGAGGCGGGCGCACAGGGCGAGCACAAGATCGCCCGCGGCTACCTGCCCTCCCCGGTCTACAGCGCCCACTGGATCGCCGACCCGGCCCTGCGCGATCCGGTCGCCCGCTATCTCGACAACGAACGACCGGCGGTCGAGGCCGAGATGGCTGAGATGGCCGAAACCTTGTCGCCTTACCGCAGCGCCTGACATTTCGCCGCGCGCGCCGCGAGGAACCCTCGGGACACCAGCGCGCTTGGGGAGAGAGTCTCCTCCTCACATCAGGGATCACCATGACTGATCAACGTATTGAAGGCGTCGCGACGGAACTGAAGGGCAAGGCCCAGAACGGCGCGGGCCGCCTGACCGGCGACGGCAAGCTTCAGGTCGAAGGCAAGCTGACCGAGTTCAAGGGCAAGGCGAAGGACGCCTATGGCCGCGTTATCGACGGACTGGACGGCATGGTCGACAAGGCCCCCGCCGATCTTCGCGATCCCGCCCACAAGGGACTGGACTTCGCTCGCCGCAAACCCCTGCTGACCACCGCCCTCATCGCCGGGGCTGCGGTGCTTCTGAGCGCGCTGGGCCGTAAACGCTGACATTCCTTTCCTCCCCCCTCGTGGGGAGGGGGACCACGCAGTGGTGGAGGGGGCGGCACTGACATCAACCGTCGAGTCGCCCCCTCCGTCTCGTCCGCTACGCGTCCGATCCACCTCCCCATTCGCCTTGCGAACAGGGAGGAAAGGTCATCAACCGTTATCGGCCGCCTGGGCGAACAGGCGGCCAATCTCCGCGTCCACTTGATCCGGCGCGTCCAGTTCGACCACGGCCGTCAGCCGCTCGGACCAGCTTTCCCGCCGCGCCGACGGCGATAGGCGCGGCGAGGCCTCCGGCGCCAACTTCAAGCCCAGCAGCGCCCGACCGCCCTTGAGCGGACGCATGGCCGCGAACTGCACCGTGCGTGAGAAGGCGGTGTAGCCCTTGCGCTGGCCCGAGATGACACCCTCGACCCCGTCCGCGCCCCGCTCGACCGCCTCCAGGATCGCCGCCGAATCGGCATCCTTCCACAGCGCGGCGCGCAGGGCCTCGGGCTCGTCCCAGCCGGGGCCGTCGGACGGGCGGCAGGCGTCCAGGATTTGCGCCGCGTGGTTCTGGCCGACGCCGTGTTCCGTCTTCAACCAGACCGCCTGAGCGCGCGGCGCGGTCTCGGGACAAGCCTTCATGATGGCGACCCAGTCGGCCAGCGGTTTGCCGGTGTTCTTCTCCAGATTGGCCTGAACCGTGGCGAACCACTTCTTCTGCCGCTCCGTCAGCACTGCGGTCATGTGCGTCCCTCTCGAATTCGAGAGGACTATGCAACGCTGGATGCTCCGCGACCACCTCTTCCGCTCATCCCGGCGGACGCCGGGATCCAGATCTTTGGCTACAAGTACTCACGCTAGAATTCGCCGGGGAACGTCCTTGGCTCTGACTGGATCCCGGCGTCCGCCGGGATGAGCGGGGTTATGGGGAAGCGCTAAAGAAAAAGGCCCGGGCGTTTCCGCCCGGGCCTCTGACTTCGACCTGACCGAAATCAGGCCGTTTCTTCTTCCTCTTCCTTCACCGCCGCGCCCTTGGTCGGGGTGATGTCGAAGGCGATCTTGCCGTCCTTCAGCTCGACCTTGACGTGGCCGCCGCGGGTCAGGCGGCCGAACAGGATGTCGTCGGCCAGCGGCTTTTTGATGTGCTCCTGAATGACGCGGGCCAGGGGGCGTGCGCCATACAGTTCGTCGAAGCCGTTCTTGGCCAGCCAGTCGGCGGCTTCGTCGGTCAGTTCGATGGTGATGTTGCGGTCCGCCAGTTGGGCTTCCAACTGCATCACGAACTTGGTCACCACCGAGCGGATCGTCTCGGCGCCCAGAGGCTTGAAGGCCACGATGGCGTCCAGGCGGTTGCGGAACTCCGGCGCGAACAGGCGCTGGATGGCCTTGTCGTCCTCGCCCTCGACCTTGCCGCGGCCGAAGCCGATGGAGGCGCGAGCGTTGTCGGCGGCGCCGGCATTGGTGGTCATGATCAGGATGACGTTCCTGAAATCGACCTTCTTGCCGATGGCGTCCGTCAGGGTCCCGTTGTCCATCACCTGCAGCAGGATGTTGTAGACGTCGGGGTGGGCCTTCTCGATCTCGTCCAGCAGCACAACCGAGTGCGGGTGCTGGTCGACGGCGTCGGTCAGCAGCCCCCCCTGGTCATGGCCGACATAGCCCGGAGGGGCGCCGATCAGACGGCTGACCGTGTGGCGCTCCATGTATTCCGACATGTCGAAGCGCTGCATCTCGATGCCCAGCGTCGCGGCCAACTGCTTGGCCACCTCGGTCTTGCCGACGCCGGTGGGGCCGCTGAACAGGAAGGCGCCGATGGGCTTGTTCGGATCGCGCAGACCCGCCCGCGCCAGCTTCATCGCCGACGAGACCTGGTCGATGGCCTGTTCCTGGCCATAGACCGTCCGCTTCAGATCGGCCTCAAGCTCGCGCAGGGATTCCGTGTCCGACTTGGACACCGATTTCGGCGGGATGCGGGCCATCTTGGCGATGACGGCTTCGACCTCCTTCTGGCCGATGACCTTCTTGCGCTTGGATTCCGGCAGCAACATCTGGCCGGCGCCCGCCTCGTCGATCACGTCGATGGCCTTGTCGGGCAGTTTCCGGTCGGTGATGTAGCGGGCCGACAGGTCGACCGCCGTGCGGATGGCGGCGTCGGTGTAGCGCAGCTTGTGATGGTTCTCGTAGGTCGTCTTCAGACCCTTGAGGATCTTCACCGTGTCCTCGATCGTCGGCTCGTTGACGTCGATCTTCTGGAAGCGGCGCACCAGGGCGCGGTCCTTCTCGAAGTGCTGGCGGTATTCCTTGTAGGTGGTCGAGCCCATGCAGCGCAGGCTGCCCGAGGCCAGGGCCGGTTTCAGCAGGTTGGACGCGTCCATAGCCCCGCCGCTGGTCGCGCCGGCGCCGATCACCGTGTGAATCTCGTCGATGAACAGGACCGCGTTCTCGTGCGTCTCCAGTTCCTTGACGACCTGTTTCAGCCGTTCCTCGAAGTCGCCGCGATAGCGGGTGCCGGCCAGCAACGCCCCCATGTCGAGGCTGTAGATGGTGGCGTCTTTCAGAACGTCCGGCACCTCGCCGTTGACGATCTTGCGGGCCAGGCCCTCCGCGATGGCGGTCTTGCCGACGCCGGGGTCGCCGACCAGCAGCGGGTTGTTCTTGGTCCGGCGGCACAGGATCTGGATCGAGCGTTCAACCTCGGCCTGACGCCCGATCAGGGGGTCGATCTTGCCCTTGCGGGCCTTCTCGTTCAGGTCGACGCAGTAGGCCTCCAGAGCCTCTCCGCCCGATTTCACGGCGGCGGCGTCCTCGGCGTCCTCGGGCGAGCCCTTGGCGGGGCGGGCCTCGGTCGCGCCCGGCTTCTTGGCGATGCCGTGGGCGATGAAATTCACCGCGTCATAGCGCGTCATGTCCTGCTCCTGCAGGAAATAGGCGGCGTGGCTCTCGCGCTCAGAGAAGATGGCGACCAGGACATTGGCCCCCGTCACCTCTTCCCGGCCCGAGGACTGGACGTGGATCACCGCGCGCTGGATCACGCGCTGGAAGCCGGCTGTGGGCTTGGCGTCGTCGCCGTCGGCCGTGGCCAGGGCGGCCAGATCGTTGTCGACATAGAGGGTCAGAGCCGCCTTCAGCGCGCCGAGGTCCACGTTGCAGGCGGTCATCACGGCTGCCGCGTCGATATCGTCGATCAGGGCCAGCAGCAGGTGTTCAAGCGTGGCGTATTCGTGCCGACGCTCGTTCGCATAGCTGACCGCGCGGTGCAGGGTCTCTTCGAGAGGACGAGAAAAGGAGGGCATGGGAGATCCTCTCAGTCTTTTTCCATCGTGCATTGCAGAGGATGCTGGTGACGGCGCGCCGTCTCGACCACCTGGGCGACCTTGGTTTCGGCCACTTCGTAGGTGAAGACGCCGCACACCCCAACGCCATGCTGGTGCACATGCAGCATGATGCGGGTCGCGTCCTCGCGGCTCTTCTGGAAGAACCGCTCCAGCACATAGATGACGAACTCCATAGGGGTGTAGTCGTCATTCAGGATCAGCACCCGATATAGGGAGGGCCGCTGAAGCTTCGGCTTTGTCTCGGTGACGACGGCGGCGCCTGCGCCTCCGCCTTCTTCACCTGGCCGTCTCGTAGGCATTCTTTGTCCGTCTTCGGGGGAGTTCGATGGATCAGATAGGCAATGATGGCCGGATTTGTAGGGGCGTCCAGTGAGTCGTGTCGCCTGCGGCTACACGTCTTCTCGACCGCCACGCTTTGAAACGCCTCCCAGACGCAAAAAGGCCCCGGCGTTTCCGCCGGGGCCTGATTGTACGCCTACTGAAACTTATCCGGCTTAGCGGGCGGCCTGGAAGGTCTCGACGGTCGCGGTGACGCGCTCGTTGATGGGCTTGAAGCTGTCCTTCACCGAGGCGGTGAAGATCTCGGTCGCCTTGCCGAACTGCGCCAGATAGGCCTCGGCGGCCGACTTGGCCCACGAGGTCTGAAGCTCGACCAGTTCCTGCACCGAACGCGCCTGGCTCAGCGACTGGGCGGCGGCGACGCCGTCTTCCCAGCTCTTCTTGGAGAAGGCGAGCGCTTCCTGCGACAGGGCCTCGGCGCCCTTCTGGGCGGCGGCGGCCGACTCGACCACGGCTTCCAGGTTCTTCTTGCCCTGAGCGTTCAGCTCGGTCAGCGAGGCGACGGACTTGTCCACGCCTTCGCGGAAAGCCTTGGCGCCGGCGGCCTGGATGTTCTCTGCCTGGGCTTTGGCCTTGGCGGTGGTCTGTTCAACAGTCTTCTTAACAGTCTCGGCGGCGTCAGCCATTGGGACTCTCCTGAAGCGAAAAGGGCCTCACGACGAACGGCGTTCATCGCAACAGGGGTCATATGGTGCATGTGCGAAGTGACTTCAAGTTAAATTTGTGCGGTGCACAATATGATCGACGATCACCCGCTCCCGCCCGCGCAGATCACAACTCCGTTGACGGCTTGTTAACCGTCTCGAAACCCCGGAGTCCGATGTTAGCCTCTGTTAACGCGCGATGATCGGGGTCGTCTTCGCGCCACAGTGACGAGGCTAGTTGATTGACCATGAACGCCGTATTCCGCCGTCGCTTCCTGGCCGCCATGGTTCTGGGCGGGCTCGTCCTGACCCCTGCCCTCGGCGCGCTTCCGCCGGTCGCTCAGGATTCCGACAGTTCGCGCTACGCCGCCATCGTGGTCGACGCCGCCTCGGGTGAGGTGCTGTTCTCTCGCTTCGCCGACGCCCGACGCTATCCCGCCTCGATCACCAAGGTCATGACCCTGTACCTGACGTTCGAGGCGCTGGAGTCCGGCAAGGTCAAGCTGACCGACACTCTGACCGTGTCGCCGCGCGCCGCGTCGCAGCCCCCGTCGAAACTGGGCCTCGCCGCCGGCCAGTCGATCAGCCTGGACGACGCCATGCGCGCCACAGCGGTCCGCAGCGCCAACGACATGGCCGTGGTCCTGGCCGAGCACATCGGCGGCTCGGAAGCCCAGTTCACCGCCCGGATGACGGCCAAGGCCAAGGAGTTGGGGATGGACCAAACTCGGTTCACCACCGCCAACGGCCTGCCCGACACGCGTCAGGCGACGACCGCCCGCGACCTGTCGATCCTCAGCCGCGCGGTCATGCGCGACTTCCCGCAATATTACCGCTACCTCGGCCTGCGCGACTGGGCCTACAACGGTCGCGACTATCGCAACACCAACGGTCTGCTGGCTACCGGCCGCGGCTATGACGGCATCAAGACCGGCTTCACCAACGCCTCGGGCTACAACCTCGCCGCCTCATCGGTCCGGGACGGCAAGCGGATCATCACCATCGTCATGGGAGGCCGCTCGACGGCCAGCCGCAACTCTCATGTCTCGGAACTGATGGACACCGGCTTCGAGGTCCAACGCCGTCGCGGCCAGGGCGAACCGATCCAGATCGCCCAGAATTTCTTCGAACAACGCGGCTTCGGCGTCAGCGCAGATCCGAACCCGCCGGTGGAATACGCCTCGGCTTCGGACGAGGACGGCGAAGGCGTCGGTTCGACGACGGTCGCCTATGTCTCCGGGCCGGCGCCGCGCACCCTGCCCACCGAAATCACGCCGCCGCCCTCGGCCCGGACGCCTGCGCCCGCTCCTCGCGCCGCAACGCCCCGCGCCGCGGCCCCGGTCCAGCGCGCCGAAGCGCCTCGCCCGCCGGAAAGCCTTACCGCCGCGCTGAACGGCGGGACGACGACGGCCACGCGCCGTTCATCCTCATCCGCCGCCGCTACGCCGACGCGTGAACCGACCCGCCAGGCTGCGCGCGAGCCCGCCGGCCGCTGGACGGTTCAGGTCGGTGCCTTCCGCGAGGAAACCGTCGCGCGTGACTGGCTGAACGACGTCAGTCGCCGCTTCCGCACCCAGTTCACCGAGGCGCAACGCGACGTGCAGACCGCCAACGGCTGGTATCGCTCGCGCTTTACCGGCATGACCCAGGCCGCCGCCGAAGCCGCATGCGAGACCCTGAACGAACGCCGCGTCACCTGTATGGTCATCCGCCCGAGCTAATCGCGCTCGGTGGTCGCCTTTCGGCCCTTACCATTGCGCCAACCGCCCTCGGCCAGTCGATTGGCGTAGTCGCGCACGTCCGCAGGCCAGCCCTCGACCGCCAGGTCGAAGGCGATCCAGTCGCCCGCGAACAGCATCCGCGTCGCCTCCTCGTAGCCGCGCTTGTCGCCCGCTACGGCGGTCATGAACCGATAGGCGGCCTCGCGGCTGCGGCGCACCCGGTCCGGGCCCTCGGCCTCGCGCAGGGCGCTCTCGACCAGCTTGCGCAGCGCCACCGACGCCCCGCCCGGCTGGGCCGCCAGCCAGTCCCAGTGACGCGGCAACAGCGTCACCTCACGGGCAGTGACGCCCAGCCTGGGCCGCCCCGGCCCGCGCTTCTCGACCAGTTCGGCGGGCGTCAGGCGCGCCAGGACCGCGTCCAGATCGCCGCGCAGGTCGAACTCGACCGGACGGGCGTCGGCGTCATCGAACACCAGAACCGCCTTCCCCGCGTCATGCACGGCCTTTACGGCCGCGGCGACCTGGGACGGCGCACCCGATGCAATCAGGCGGTCGCCGGCGAAGGCGGTGCAGGTAGCGGCGGTCATCATCGGCTCCTTGAAGGTCGCGATGATTTACCCGGATAAAATATGGGCGTCAATATTATCCGGATAATTACCTAGGCGCGCTCGCCCTCACCGAATAGGGAGGCGGCGATCCAGCTGACCACGCCGGTGACGATGGCCGCGCCGATCCCGGCCCAAAGGCCGTTGACGACGAACCCGCCCAGGAACCAGGCCGTCAGCCCGATCATCGCCGCGTTCACCACCAGCAGGAACAGACCGAACGTCACGATGGTCAGCGGCAGGGTCAGGATCACCATGATCGGCCGCACGATAGCGTTGACCAGACCCAGGATGACCGCCGCTGCGATCAGCGACCCGGTCGAGGTGAAGTCCACCCCCGGCACGATCTTGGCCGCCAGCCACAGCCCCAGGGCGGTGACGACGGCCTGAACAATAAAACGCAGCATGACAGCCTCTGTCTGGTTGAACCTTGACCATATAGTGCGCCAGATCGCGTTCGGCTCCGTGCGAAATCCGCTCTGCCCTGCTAGCCTTGGCCCGACCACACTGACGGAGCCTCCCCATGAGCCTTCACGGCGCCTACGACCCCGACAACATCTTCGCCAGGATTCTGCGCGGCGAGATCCCGACCGTGAAGGTGTGGGAAGACGATGACGTGCTGGCCTTCATGGACGTCTTCCCCCAGTCCGAAGGTCATGTGCTCGTCGTGTCCAAGACCTCTCAGGCACGCAATCTTCTGGATGTCGAGCCCGCGACGCTGGCGACGCTGACCGCCGCCGTCCAGCGCACCGCGCGCGCGGTGGAAAGGGCGCTGAAGCCGGACGGTCTCAGCCTGATGCAGTTCAACGGCGAGGCTGGCGGCCAGACCGTCTTCCACCTGCATTTCCACATCATCCCGCGCTGGAGCGACCGCGCCATGAAGGGCCACGGCCACGCCCCCATGGCCGACGCCGAACAGCTGAAGGCCTTGGCCGCCCGGATCGCCGCCGAACTGGACTGAAGCGGCTTTCCTCGCTTGCCTCCGCCGCGCCGGGCCAGCATAAGGCGCGCAACGCCGGTTTAGCTCAGTTGGTAGAGCGCCAGTTTTGTAAACTGGATGTCGCGGGTTCGATTCCTGCAACCGGCACCACCTCTCCGGCCGCCTCCTCCATGTCCGAGACGACCAACAAACTGGGCCACAAGATCGGGACGCGCGGCGCGCGCACTCGTCGCGCCATCCTCGACGCCCTACGCGGCCTGCTGAACCACAAGCATCTGGGCGAAATCCGCGCCGCCGACGTGGCCCAGGCGGCGGGCGTCTCGGCGCCGACCTTCTACACCTATTTCAACTCGGTCGATGAAGGGCTGCTGATCCTGTGCGAGGAGGCCGGCGAGGACTTCCAGCGCCTGGCCAAGCACATTCACGCCGACTGGACCGGGGACCGCGCCTTCGAAGCCGTCCGCGCCTATGTGCTGGAGGTGCTGACGCTATGGAACGACCACGGGCCTGTGCTGCGGGTCGAACACATGCTGGCCGACAAGGGCGAGCCCGCCTTCGCCGAAAGCCGCATCAAGCGCCAGCGACGCCTGCACCTGGCGCTGGAGCGCCGCATCGCCCAGGCCAAGGCCAACGGCTATCTTCCCGAGGGGTTGAGCCCGCGCCTGACCTCTTACGAGACCGCTAATCTGGTGGAATCCGTCGCCGCCGGCTTCGCCCTGATGCGCCGAGCCGACACGGGAGAGGCCATCGTCGACACCACCGCCCACATCGTCGTCAAGCTGACGACCGGACGCTGACGCCCGAAGAGAGCGTGAGCGCCCCTTCATTTTTGTGGGCCGCGGTCAGAAGGCTCCGCCTTCTCGACCCGAGGCGGCCTAGCCCCCGCCCAGCGCCACGGCCAGGTGATAGACGATGAAGGCCGCCAGATAGGCCAGGCCGAACATGTAGCCGACCATGATCAACGTCCATTTCAGCGAGCCGGTTTCCCGGCGCACGACACCGATGGTCGGCAGGCATTGCGGCGCGAAGACATACCAGGCGAGGAAGGCCAGCCCCGTCGCCAGCGACCAGTCCGCGGACAGCACCGAGGCCAGCGCCCCGACATTCTCCTCGGCCCCGGCGACGGCGTAGACCGTGCCCAGCACCGCGACGGCCACTTCGCGCGCGGCCATGCCGGGGACGAGGGCCACCACCATCTGCCAGCTAAAGCCGATGGGGGCGAAGACAGGCGCCAGCGCCTTGCCGATCATGCCGGCGAAGGAATAGTCGATGGCCGGCCCGGTCGCGCCCTCCGGCGGATAGGGGAAGGTCGCCAGCGCCCAGACGATGATCATCAACGGCAGGATGATCCTGCCCGCGCGACGCAGGAAAATCTTGGCCCGCAACCACAGATTGAACAGGACGCTCTTGATGTCGGGCATCTTGTAGGCGGGCAGTTCCATCATGAAAGGCTCGACCGCGCCGCGCCAGAACACCCTGCGCACCACCAGCGAGACCAGCAGCGCGCTGATGATGCCACTGGCGTAGAGACCGAACATCACCAGACCCTGCAGATTGGCGAAGCCCCAGACCGTCCGGTTCGGGATGAAGGCGGCGATGATCAATGTGTAGACGGGAATCCGCGCCGAACAGGTCATCAGCGGCGCGATCAGGATGGTGGTCAGCCGGTCGCGCCGGGCCTCGATCACCCGCGTCGCCATGATACCGGGAATGGCGCAGGCGAAGCTGGACAAAAGGGGGATGAAGGCGCGGCCGTGCAGCCCGGCCCCGCCCATGATCTTGTCCATCAGGAAGGCGGCGCGCGCCATATAGCCGAAGTCCTCCAGCACGATGATGAACAGGAAGATCAGCAAAATCTGCGGCAGGAAGACCAGAACGCTGCCGACGCCCGAGATCAGGCCGTCGACGATCAGGCTCTGCACCAGGCCGTCGGGCACGAAGGCGGCGACCGCCTGACCCAACAGGGCGAAACCAGCCTCGATGCCGTCCATGGCGGGCGTGGCCCAGGTGAAGACCGCCTGGAACATCAGGAACAGCACGCCCAGCAGAATCGCCAGACCGGCGACCGGGTGCAGCAGGACGCTGTCGATCTTGCCCGTCAGCGTGTCCGGCCGCTCGGGCGGACGCACGCAGGCCTTCATGATGCGTTCGGCTTCGCGGTGGGCGGCGCGGATTTCGGCGGCTGCGGGCGCGTGCCATTCGCTGTGGGTCTCGCCCACCGCCTGATCAGCCTGGGCCTGGGCGGCGGCGACCAGTTCGGCGATGCCTCGTTTGCGCGTGGCGACCGTGGTCACCACCGGCGCGCCAACCTCAGCCGACAGTTTTTCCAGATCGATGCGCAGGCCCTGACGCTGGGCGATGTCGTACATGTTCAGCGCCAGAACCATCGGGCGCCCGACCTGTTTCAGCTCCAGCGCCAGGCGCAGCACCAGACGCAGATTGGTGGCGTCGGCGACGCAGATGACGACGTCCGGCGGCGTCTCGCCCGGCAGGGCGCCCAGAACGGCGTCCCGGGTGACTTCTTCGTCCAGACTGCGCGCGCGCAGGGAATAGGTGCCCGGCAGGTCCAGCACCGCCAGGGTGCGGCCGTCGGCGGCGGTGATCCGCCCTTCCTTGCGTTCGACGGTGACGCCGGCGTAGTTGGCGACCTTCTGATGCGCGCCGGTCAGGGCGTTGAACAGGGCGGTCTTGCCGCTGTTCGGGTTGCCAACCAGGGCGACGCGGGCGGTGCGAACGGCCATGTCCATCAGAGGGCTCCGCCTTCCAGGCGGATGGTCAGGCTGGCGGCCTCGTGGCGACGCAGGGCGACGCGCATGTCGTCCACCTTGATGGCGATCGGATCGCGACCGAACAGGCCTTCGTGCAACAGTTCGACGTGGGCGCCCTCGACGAAGCCCAATTCCAGCAGGCGGCGCTCCAGTTCGACCTCATGGTCCTGATGATGGCAATGCGCGCCGACCTGAACGATGACGCCGCGATCGCCGCGACGGGCCTGGCTGAGTTTGATGGTGTCGGTCATGGCGCTCATTACAACGGCGCGCGGGCGCCGTTCACTCTCTATTGACAGTGATTATCAGGTGCGAGGCCGCCGCGTCCAGTAAGGATAACCGCAGCGTTGCGACCAAACGTCCATCGGCTATCAAGGCGGTCTGGCCTATGGAGTCCGCCATGCGCACCGCCCTGATCCTTTCCGCTGTTCTTTCCGCCTCGCTGGGATTGGCCGCCTGCGGCGACAACGCCGCGCCCGGCGCCGAAACAGCCAAGGCCCCGCCTCCGCCCGCACCGACCGAAGCGGAGAAGGTGGCGATGCTGGCCGCCCTGCCTTCGCCCTACAACGCTGGCGATTTGGAGAACGGCCGTCGCGCCTTCGCCCGTTGCCGATCGTGCCACACCATCACGCCGGGCGGCCCGAATATGGCCGGGCCGAACCTGTACGGCGTCTTCGGCCGCCAGGCCGGGGCCTTGGACAAGTACAGCTACTCGCACGCCATGCGGACGGCGGGCTTCACCTGGGACGCGGACAAGCTGGACCACTGGCTGCAGAACCCGAAGATCTTCCTGCCGGGCAACAAGATGACCTTCCCCGGCCTTCCCGACGCCACGGACCGCCGCGACGTCATCGCCTTCCTGAAGGTGGAGACGGGCTACAAGCCGGAAACGGCGAAGGCCGCCGCTCCCGCGACGGCCCCCGCTTCCTGAGGATTCAGCCCACAGCGATTTACCCCGGAGTCATGTCCGCCGACTTTCCGTCGGCCAACTCCTGGGCTTCCCACTCCTCGATCTTGCGGGCGGTCCATTCCGGCGACTTGGTGAAGCGCGCCAGCACGCCATAGATCACCGGCACCACGAACAGGGTCAGGACGGTGGCGAAGATCGCCCCCGTGAAGATGACCACGCCGATGGTCTGGCGGCTGCCCGCCCCCGCCCCGTGCCACAGCACTAGCGGCAGGGCGCCGAAGGCGGTGGCGATCGAGGTCATGATGATGGGGCGCAGGCGCAGCGACGACGACTCGATGATCGCCTCGCGGATCGAACGCCCCTGATCGCGCAGCTGGTTGGCGAATTCGACGATCAGGATGCCGTTCTTGGCCGCCACCCCGATCAGGATGATCAGGCCGATCTGGCTGTAGATGTTCAGGCTGGACCCGGCCATCAGCAGGCCGAACAACCCGCCCGCCGCCGCCAGAGGCACCGTCAGCATGATGACCGCGGGGGTGATCCAGCTCTCGAACTGGGCCGCCAGAACCAGGAAGACCAGCAGCAAGGCCAGGGCGAAGGCCCAGCCCACGGCGCTGCCCGCCTCCTGCTGATCCCGCGCCGCGCCGCCCCAACGGACAGTGGCCAGGCCCTGCGGCTGTTTGGCGACCTCGGCGTTCAGGAAGGCCATGGCGTCCGCGATCGTGGTGCCCGGGTTCAGGTCGGCCTGAAGCGTGATCGCCCGCTGACGGTCCAGACGGCGACGGTCGGGCGTGTCGCCCGAGGTCTCGGTCGTGACCACCGCCGACAGCGGCACCAATTGCCCCGCGCCGGTCGCGACATACAGCGCCTGAAGGTCGGCGACCTCGCGACGGTTGTTGCGGTCGGTCTGCAGGATGACGTCGTATTCCTGACCGCCCTTTATATAGGTCGTGGCGCGGCGGGAACCGAACATTGTCTCCAGGGTGCGGCCGATCTGCTGCGACGACACGCCCAGGGCCGCCGCCTTCTGCGGGTCGACGTTGACCAGCAGGCGCGGCGCGTTCGGCTCATAGTTCAGACGCGGACGCGAGAAGCCTGGGTACTCCTGCGCCGCCGCCAGGATGGGCTGCAGCCAGTTGTAGAGCGGGCCGTATTCGGCGCCGGTGACGATCATTTCGACCGAGTTGGAGCTGCCGCCGCCGCGCTGGAAGGCGCCGGGGGTCGAGGCGTTGACCTGGGCGTCGGTCTGGCCGCGCAGCTTGCGGTTCAGTTCCCGCGCGATCTCGTCCGCCGAGCGCTTGCGCTGGGACCAGTCCTTCAACGTCAGGCTGGCGCTGCCGGAATTGTAGCTGCCGCCGCCGAAGCCGGGCGCCGAGATCAGATAGGATTCGACTTCGCCCTTTTCCTTGTACTCGGCCAGGATCGGCTCCAGCCCCAGCATGATCTTGCGGGTGTAATCGAAGCCGGCGCCTTCCGGCCCCTGAACGCGAACGCCGACGCGGCCCCGGTCCTCGGGCGGCACCAGTTCGCTGGGCAGGGTCAGGAAGATGCCGCCCGCCCCGGCCGCGACCAAGACAATCAGGCCGATGACGCCGACGACGGCGATGCGACGGCCCAACAGAGCGTTCAGCGAGTTGGCGTAGGAGTTCTTAAGCGCATCCATCGCCCGATCGACGCGGCGCGCCAGCCACCCGCCGGTCTGCGCCGGCTTCAGGATCTTGGATGCCAGCATGGGCGACAGGCTCAGCGCCAGGAAGGCCGAGAAGGCCACGGCCGCGGCGATGGCCGCCGCCAGTTCGACGAACAGACGGCCGACATATCCGGGCAGGAACAGCAGGGGCGCGAACACCGACAGCAGGACCACGGTCGTCGCCACGACGGCGAAGAAGACCTGACGGGCGCCGCGCTCGGCGGCGATCAGCGGGGGCTCGCCCAGGTCCAGGCGACGCTGGATGTTCTCGACCACCACGATGGCGTCGTCGACGACCAGGCCGATGGCCAGCACCAGAGCCAGCAGGGTCAGCAGGTTCAGCGAGAAGCCCAGCGGGGCCAGGACGATGAAGGTCGCCAGCAGGCAGATGGGCGCCACCACCGAAGGGATGATCGCCGCCCGCAGACTGCCCAGGAAGATGAAATTGACCAGGGCCACCAGCGCCATCGAAATGCCGATGGTGATCCAGACCTCGTCGATGGCGTGGGAGGTGAAGACCGAATTGTCGGACCCGACTTCCAGCGTCGTGCCCGGCGGAAGGGTCGGCTGCACCTGCAACATCAGGGCGCGCACGCCCTCGGAGATGGCCAGGTCGTTCGACTGGGCCTGACGCGTGACGGCCAGACCGATCTGGTCGATGCCGTTGCCGCGGAACAGGCGCCGCGCCTCGGCGGGCGCCTCCTCGATCCGGGCGATATCGCCCAGGCGGGTGACATAGGCGGCGTTGCCCAGCAGGGCGCCGGTCACGCCGTTGGTCATGGCGGTCGTCGCCCCGGCAAGGGTGCCGGACGCCTGCGCCCCCGTGGCGGTCGAGGCCGAGCCGCGCGTGCCGATCGGCAACTGGGCGAAGTCGGCGGGCCGCGCATAGGTGCGGGCGACGCGGACGGTGTAGTCCTTCTGCGTCGACTCCAGCGAACCGGCCGGCAGTTCGACGTTCTGGTTGGTCAGAGCCGTCTCGACGTCGTTGACCGTCAGGCCGCGCGCGGCCATGGCGGCGGCGTCCAGCCAGATACGCATGGCGTAGCGTTGCTCGCCGAAGATCTGGACCTGGGCCACGCCCGGCACGGTGGCGAACCGGTCGACCAGATAGCGGTCGGCGTAGTCCGTCAGCTCCAGCCGGTTCATCGTCGTGGAGCGCAGGAACAGGACCATGATCGGCTGGCTGTTGGAATCGGCCTTGGCCACTTCCGGGGGGTCGGCCTGATCCGGCAGACGGCCGACGACGCGCGAAACGCGGTCGCGCACGTCGTTGGCGGCGTCGTCGATGTTGCGATTCAGCGAGAACTCGATGTTCACGTTCGAGCGGCCGTCGCGGCTGGTCGAATTGATGCGTTGGACGCCCTGGATGCCGGCGATCTGCTGCTCGATCGGCTCGGTGATCCGGCTCTCGATCACCTCGGCCGAGGCCCCGGCGTAGGTGGTGTTGACCGAAACGATGGGCGGATCGACGTCCGGCAGTTCCCGCACGGGCAGGAAGAAGAAGGCCGCCAGGCCGATCACGCACAGAACGATGGCCCCCACCGCCGCAAAGACGGGGCGGCGGACCGAGAGATCGGACAGCATCATTGGCGGGCCGCCTGAGCTGCGCGCGCGCCGCCCTTCTGCTCGTCCCCGCCGCCGCCGACGCTCACGGGCGCGCCGGGCTGGATACGATTCAGGCCCGAGGCGACGACGTGGTCGTTGTTGTCCAGACCCGACAGGATTTCGACAAAGCCGCCCTCGACGGCGCCGGTCTGCACCTCGACGCGCTGAGCGGTCGTGCCCTTTTCGCCGCGCGCGATGCGATAGACGAAGGCGCCCTGCCCTTCATACTGAACGGCGGCTTCCGGCACCGCTAGGCTCTGGCGACGGCCCTGCTGAACGGCGACGCGCATCATCATGCCGGGGCGAAGACGATTGCCCGGGTTGGCGAATTCGGCGCGGGCGATGACGGCGCGGGTCTGTTCATTGACGCGCGTGTCCAGCAGCGCGATGCGGCCGGAAAAGACCTCGCCGGCATAGGCGTCGGAGGTCGCGGTCAGCGGCGTGCCGAGCCGCAGCACGCCCAGATAACGCTCCGGCAGGGGGAAGTCGACGCGGACCGCGCTGGTGTCGTCCAGGGTGGTGATGACCGCCCCAGGCGTGATCAGCGTGCCCGGCGTCACCGTGGTCAGGCCCAGCACCCCGGCGAAGGGTGCGCGCAGCACGCGGTCGCCGCGACGGGCTTCCGAGGCCGCGACGGCCGCGCGGGCGGTGTGAAGCGCTGTCTCGGCCTGTTCGGCCGTGATGCGCGGCGCGACGCCGCGCTCGGCCAGGGTCTTGTAGCGATCATACTCGCGCTGCGCCTGAACCAGTCGCGCATTCGCCTGGATCAGATCAGCGTCTTCCTCGCGCGCCTGCAACTCGACCAGGGGCGCGCCCGCGGCGACGCGCTGGCCGTCCGTGAACATCACCCGCGTGATCAGTTCGGTCGTATTGGAGGTGATGTTGACCGAGTGGCGGCTGCGGGCCACGCCCAGAACACGGATCTGATCGGCGAACTCACGCTGGGTTACGACCGCCTCGGCCACGGCCTGGCCCCGACCGCCGCCGGGTCCGCCCCGGCCGCCAGGACCGCCCCCGCCGCCCTTGCTGTCGTCAGCGAGAGTGATTTTCAGAACCGCCGCCAGGACCATAAGCCCCACGAGACAGGCCGCAGCGATGATGAAAAAATGGCGTTTGAACACGCGACGCAGTCTCCCCGACAACAAGCGCTCCCGCTTAGCGGGTCATGGCCGTTACGCAAATAAAGTATCTGTAACGTCGAGGTGTTTGGTTTCCGTCGCGGAAAACCGCGTCAGAATTGTCGCCAAAGGCCGATGACAGGCCCGCCCGACACGACTGTCTCTCGGCCGGCCATGGCCTGCCGCCATCCCGCCTGCACGCTCCAGTCGCCAAAACGGCGCACCGCCGAGCCCTCGACCGACAGCCAGCGCGCGCTCTCGCCATCCGTCGCGCCGCCGAACGCCTGTCCCAGCAGCATCCAGTTCGCGCCCAGATGGGCTCCGGCTGTCAGGTCGACCCGTACCTCGTCCGGCAGGCCCTGACGCCAGCGTCGCGCCACCTGCGCCTCGACAAAACTGCGTTGAGGCGCCCACGCTCGCCCGCCGCCGTCCAGCGAACGGGCGACCAGCGCGCGCGCCTCCCAGTCGCTGTCGCCCGCGCCCGGCGACGCATATCCGGCGTTGCGCGCCGCCCCGCCCTGGGCGTAGCCGACATAAACGGCCGCGGCGGTGTGGTCGTCGCGGTAAGCCTGCCAGCGCGCGCCGATTTCGACCGGGCCGCTTCCGTCGAAGTCGACATAGGCGTCTCGCCCCTGCTGCCATTCGCCCTTGAACTGCAGCGTCACCCGGTCGGTCAGGCCGTATTCGACAAACGCCGACACGGACCGGTCCAGCCGTTCAGCGGGAAGATCGACGCGACCACCGTTGGGGCCGAACCCCTCGTCGGCTTGCATGTCCTCGTATTTCACGATCACCTGCCCTTGCCCCTTCGGCAGGCTCCAGGTTCCGGCGACGGCCGAAGACGCCGACGCCAGCCCCAGAACGATCAGCAGCCCCCCGACCGCCCTCACACGTCGTAGCCGGGCGATTTTCGCTCGAGCTGGCGCAGCGCCCCCGGCCAGGCCAGCGACGAGATGAAGCCGATCCCCCGCCCCTGATCCTTGGTTTCGGCCTGGGCGGCGTCCGGCGCGATCAGCACGTGCTCGCGCCCGCCCGACAGGGCCGCCACCTGCTGGGCGCAGGCCCGCTCCAGGAAGAAGATCCCGACCCAGGCCTGGGCCGCCGTCTGGCCCACCGCCATCGTGCCGTGGTTGCGCAGCAGCATCAGCGGCTTGTCGCCCAGATCGGCCACCAGCCGTTCGCGCTCGTCGTGGTTCAGCGCCAGCCCTTCATAGCCGTGATAGGCGACCTGATGCTGCAACAGGCAGGCGTTCTGGCTGATCGGCAGCAGGCCGTGCTGCTGCGCCGCGACGCCGACGCCCGCCACCGTATGCAGATGGATGACGAAATGAGCGTCCTCGCGCGCGGCGTGGACCGCCGAATGGATGGTGAAGCCGGCCGGATTGATGAAGCTGGTCGTGTCCTGAACGATGTTGCCGTCCAGATCGACCTTCACCAGCGACGAGGCCGTGATCTCGTCGAAATACCAGCCGTAGGGGTTGATCAGGAAATGATGCTCCGGCCCCGGCACGCGCGCCGAGACATGGGTGAAGATCATGTCGTCCCACCCGTGCAGAGCCACCAGCCGATAGAGCGCCGCCAGTTCGACGCGCGCCTGCCACTCGGCCTCGGACACCCGCGATTTCAGCGATGCCGCCGATCCATCCGCCATGACGACCTCCCTTATCATTGTTCCGTTGAACCTCGCCCCGCCCT
This sequence comes from Brevundimonas sp. 2YAF1, assembly GCF_052114745.1. Taxonomy (NCBI): domain Bacteria; kingdom Pseudomonadati; phylum Pseudomonadota; class Alphaproteobacteria; order Caulobacterales; family Caulobacteraceae; genus Brevundimonas; species Brevundimonas sp. 2YAF1. Next base: position 125,095 of record NZ_JBFRFI010000008.1, read on the forward strand.
GCTCCGCCGTCAAGCGACCCGCGTTCGGCCCGGAAGGTTTTCGTTAACCCTGTTTTCACGCGCGCCGGACGACTATGCCGCGCGGCCGAGGCGGCCGTCTTTCGATACGCGGAGCCGCCGGTGTCCACAGTCGTTCCGCTAGACCCGACCAAGCCATCGCAGGCCATACCCCTCTCCGGGCTGAACCAGTTGCTCGACCTGGCCAAGAAGCGCTCGCCCGACGACCAGAACCGGCTGCTGATGGGCGTGGCGGGTCTCTATGAGTCCGCCGGCGCGCATGGCGGCGCGCCCGAAGCCCTGGCCGACATTTTCATCGCCCTGACCCGCAGCGCCGAGCGCGAAATCCGTCAGGTCCTGGCCCAGCGGCTGGCCAGGGTCGAATGGGCGCCCGCCGCCCTGGTGCGGATGCTGGCCGCCGACGAGATCGAGATCGCTCGCCCGGTGATCGCCGCCAGCCCCCTGCTGCTGGACGACGACCTGTTGCAGCTTCTGGCCGACCGTTCCATCGAGCATCAGATACAGGTAGCCCTGCGCCCCAACATCGGCGCCGCCGTCGCCCGCGCCATCATCGCCGGCGGCGACCCGGCGGTGATGACGGCGCTTGCGACCAACCGCAGCGCCCAGATCGAAACCGCCGCCTTCGCCGATCTGATCGGACATTCGCGTCAGTTGGCCGCCCTGCGCGCGCCCCTGACCCGTCACCCGTTGCTGGACGAAGATCTGGCACTGCGCCTGTATCAGTGGGTCGGCGAGGCCCTGCGTCAGGCCATCAGCGATCGTTTCACTCTCGACCCCGCTCGCTTGGCGGAAGCCGTCCAGGCCGCCACCCAAGCCGCCGGCCAACCCGCCGCCGAATGGGGATCCACCGCAGAGGACCCCGACGCCCGCTTGGTGACCAAACTGCACGCGGCCGGCCAACTGCGCCCGGCCTATCTGATCCGCGCCCTGCGTGAGGAAAAGCTTGGCGTCTTCGCGCACGGCCTAGCCACCCTGGGCCGGTTCGAGGTCGCCCAGGTTAAACGTGCGCTTGCGGGCGACACCGCCCGCCCTCTGTTCCTGGCGTGTATCGCGGTAGGGCTGGACCGCGCCGCCTTCCCCGCCATTTTGACCGAAATCCGCAAGCTGAACCAAGGCTTCCCGCGCGATCCTGACAGCTCCGCCTGGCGGCTGGCCGAGCGGTCGGCGGATCAGGCCGCCTATGAATTCCGGTTACTGATGGCGGAAATCGACGCCGCTTCCGTTTGACACGGCCGACCGGCTCGGCTTGCGTAGCGGCGTGACCCAGTCCCGCCCTCCCCTCGCCCTCACCTTCGTCGCCAGCGACCGGCCGGAAGCGGAGGCCGCGCGCCTGCGCCTGAGCGAACGCTATGGTTCGGTTCCCGTGGCCGAAGCCGACGTGATCGTCGCCCTGGGCGGGGATGGCTTCATGCTGGAGACCCTGCACAACAACCTGCAACTGCGCACCCCGGTCTACGGCATGAACCGGGGCTCCGTCGGCTTCCTGATGAACGACTATGACGAGGACCACCTGCTGGCGCGCCTCGCCGAGGCCGACCGCACCGTGATCCACCCGCTGCAGATGGACGCCTGGACCGAAAGCGGCGAAGTCCACAGCGGGCTGGCGATCAATGAGATCTCCCTGCTGCGTCAGACTCGCCAGAGCGCCAAGCTGCGCATCAGCATCAACGACAAGGTGCGGCTGGAGGAACTCAGCTGCGACGGCTGCATGGTCGCCACGCCCGCCGGTTCGACCGCCTACAACCTGTCGGCCCACGGCCCGATCATCCCGCTGGACGCGCCCAGTCTGGCGCTGACCCCGATCAGCGCCTTCCGTCCCCGGCGCTGGCGCGGCGCCCTGCTGTCGCATACGGCAAGGGTCCGATTCGAGGTGCTGGAGCCCGACAAACGCCCCGTCAGCGCCACGGCCGACAATTTCGAGGTCCGCCGCGTGACCCACGTCGAAGTGCGCGAACGCCGCGACATCAGCCTGACCATGCTGTTCGACGCCGGGCGGTCGTTCGAGGAACGCGTCATGGCCGAACAGTTCGCCGGTTAAACGTCACGGGTTTTTAAGCCTCCCGCGTCTAGGCTCGTCGCTAAGAGTTCAGGAGCCAGTGACGTGACCAACCCTCCGCAAGTCATTCGCCCGCCCAACCCCCTGCGCGCCAAGATCGGCGGGGGCTTCGGCGGCATCGACGCCAACGCCATCGCCAAGGCCGAAGAAGCCCTCAAAGCCATGTCGGCTCAGTTCGGCCAATGGCTTCAGGACGAGATCGTCAAGCTGGATCAGGCCCAGGCCGATATCCGCACTAAGGGCTACACCCCCGAAACGGCCGAGGGGCTCTATTTCCGCGCCCACGACCTGAAGGGCCTGGGCTCCACCTACCAGTATCCGCTGGTGACGCGAATCGCCGGCTCCCTGTGCCGGATGATGGACGACGCCGACAAGCGGATGCAGGCGCCGGTGGCGATCCTGGACGCCCACATCGACGCTATTCGCGCCGTGGTCCGCGACGAAATCCAGACCGACGATCATCCAACCGGCCGCGCCCTGGCCGAAACCCTGGAAGCCCGGGTCGCCGAACACCTGGCCTGATCCGAGCCCCTCAAACAGAAAAGGCGCCCCCCCTGCGGAGGCGCCTTTTTTCGTATGGTGTTCAGCCTGATCCGTCAGGCCGCGCTGACGGCGGTCTCGATTTCGGGCAGCCCGGGCCGATCCAGCCGCTCCATGAGATAGGCCAGATCCTCGCGCGACGTATTGGGCCGCTGGCTCAGGAACCGCTCCAGCATCCGCTGGCGGAACAGGTCGCTGGCGGTGTCGCCGCCCTCGGCCTGCAGCGCCCGCCAGGTGTCCACGCCGGCGCGGAAGGCCTGGAACAGGCGCGGCGGCAGGCCGGCGCGATCATAAATCGACTTCAGGCCCAAAGGCCCGGCGTCATGCACCATCAGCCAGGCGCGGTGATGCGGCGTGCCGGTCAGTTCAGCCAGGGCGTGCTCGAACAGGGCCATCTGCCCCCGCGCCAGCGCCCGCAACAGCAGCGAGGCGTTCAGCACCTTGCGGGCGCTCAGTCCGGCGATGAAGGCGGGCAGATCGTCGCTGACCCGCGCCTGATCCACCAGATCGACCGTCACCCGCTCGCGCGCGAACTGGGCGAACTGGATCGCGGTCTCAGGGGCCACGGCGTGGCGCGTCACTAGATGCTCGCGCACCGCGTCGCTGGCCAGGGCCACAAGCCGTTCGGTCACCGACAGCGGCAGGACCTGGCGATAGGCGACGGCCGAGACTACCTCGGGCGCACCGCCAAAGCGGTCGATGACCACGCGCAGCGCGTCCTCGGAAAGGTCGGCGTTGTCGTTGGCCGCCAGAGTGCGGACCGCCGAGCGGCAGCCCTCGGCCGCCAGAACCGTGGCGACGTCGCGCGGCACCCGCTCGCGTCCCGCGATCGCATTCTGACGCACGACCGAGCCCGCGCGGATGATTTCGATCAGGTCGTCGTCGGTGAAGGCGGGCGAACTGCCGATGATCGGCAAGGCCACGCTGTCCGCGTCGGCGACCAGGCGGCGCGCCACCTCGCGCGGCATCAGCTCGGACGCCTTCAAAGTGACAGCCAGCGCCCGCCGCACCAGTTCGGCGGCGTCATTGGCCAGCACGTTCAGGATCTTCTGCGCCGCCGCCCGGCCCGCGTCGTCCAGCGGCATGCGGTCGATGCTGCGGCACAGTTTGTGCGCCGCCGCCGCGCGGTCGTCTTCCGCATCCGACTTGATCAGACGCCTGATGTCGCTTTCCGTCAGTCGGGCGCGGTAGGCGGTCATGGAAGAGCTCGTGAGCTAGACGGGCGAAGAATCAATCGTCACGCCTAGCGTTACATAGTTAACGCCTCGTTAGGAATGAGACGAAACCAGGTTCTTTTACGCTGCCGCGTCCGAAGGCGGCGCAAAGGCCCCGCCGAATCCGCCGCCCGGGCCGCCGCCCTGGCCGTCCTGCCCCAGCAGCAGCGCCAGCAGGCTCTGGTCCTGCTTCAACCGATCCAGCCGCGCCGCCAGCATCCGGTCCTTGTCGCTCAGGTCCGAGGCCGTGGTCAGCCCAGACCCCGTACCCGCCGCCGGAGCGCCCTCGCCCGCCGTGCGCTGCAGGTTGGCGTGCACCTCGGCCACCGTGGCGTAGCGGCCGTCGCGATAGAAGATCGAACGGTTGGCCGACGCTGCTTCAGGGAACAGGGACGCCGCGCTGGCCTGCGGCCGCGACTGCATCGCCTCTATCAGCTTCGCGGCGCCTGCGGGGCCGAGGAAGTGGGCGGCGTAGAGGTCGCCCGCGCCCGGCTCGCGTCCCGTGCGGCCGCGCAGATAGGCCGCGTTGGACGCGGTGAGTTCGGCCGCCATGGTCGAGGACGCCTGGGCGTCGAAGCGCAGATCCAACACGACGTTGCGGGCCGAACCCTGCACCCGCCAGCGCCCGTCGTCGTCGCGATGGATCAGATCGGCGTACTGTCCGTAGCCGTGCTTGGCGCCGTGCTGTTTCACGGTCGACAGCCAGGTCTGTTCGATGAACTGGAACAGACCCGAGGCCGACGAGGCGCCGGCCCGCGCGGACGGGTTCATCGCGCTCTCGCGACGCGCCGTCTTCATCAGGAAATCGAAGTCCACGCCGGTCGTGCTGGACGCACGCCTGATGGCCGCCTCAACCCCGCCGGATGATGGAATCGCCCCTACGCTCATATGGTTGACGGTCGCTAACCAAGGTTAACGAACCCCTAACGAACAAGCGCCGCAATATCGCCGCAAGCTTGGCGCGAACTTTGTTGCGTGGGCGCTGGGGAGGGCCTGCGACAGGAGGCGTTGAAGGCCATGATGATCAGAACCGCGGGCGGCCCCGGACTGGTGAGCCCGATAGACTTTTCCGAGCGAAGAAAGCCGATTCCCCGCTGGATGTGGGCGGCGATCGGGGTTTCGGCCCTGGTCCACGTCGGCGCCGGCGTGTGGTTGTATCAGCAGAAGTTCGAGATCGCCGCCACGCCGGACGAAGGCCAGGACGTGGTCACCCTCGTCGACATGATCCGCCCTGTTCTCCCGCCGCCCGCGGTCGCGCCCACGGCTCCGCCCGCGCCGACGCCGCCGATCCATCGGCCGGATCGCGTCGTCGCCTCGACCGTCGCTCCGCTGGAAGTTCCAGTCGCGCCCGTCACGTCGGCAAACGCCGGTCCGATCATCAACCTGACTGAGCCGGCATCGACGCCCGCGCACGGAAGCGCCGCCACGGCCCAACCGACGCCTCCGGTCCCGGTCATCACCAACCCGGACTGGGTCAAGAGGCCGACGGCCGAGCAGATGATGCGCGCCTACCCCTCGGCGGCCGAGGCGCGCGGCGTCAGCGGCGTCGCCAACCTGTCCTGCCTGGTCCGGGTGGACGGCTCCCTGACCGGCTGTTCGGTCGCATCCGAGACGCCCGGCAATCAGGGCTTTGGCCGCGCAGCTCTGGGCCTGACGCGCTACTTCCGCCTCAGCCCGCGCACGGTCGACGGTCAGGCCGTCGACGGCGCCCGCGTCAGCATGGCCATTCGCTTCAACCTGCCTGAAGGCTAGATGAAGCGACGGGGCGCGAGGGCCGGTTCCTGCGAGGGCCGGCCCTCGACTTCGTCAGCCACGACGCCAGCGACCAACGGCCCCAGCAGCCAGCCGTTGCGGCGCGGCCCCAGGGCCAGATGCAGCCCCCTCTCGACCGCGCCCGCCATCGGCAGGCCGTCGGGCGTGGCCCCGCGAACCCCGGCGCGCCAGTCGATGTCCAGCGGTCGCGGCGCTTGACCCAGTACAGCCCAGGCCGCCGCCAGCATCTGCGCGCATCGCTCGGGATCGGGCGTCAGCGACCGCTCGCCCGGCTCCATCGTCGCGCCGATCACCGACCCCTCGCCCATGGGCGCGACATAGGCCCCAGGCCCGCGCAGAACCCGATCCGTCAGCCGTTCGCGGACCAGACCGATCTGACCCCGAATTGGCGTGATGAGGGCCAGAAGGCTGGCGACGGCTTCGGGAAGACCCGCCAGTGGCGCGCCCGTCCCGGTCGCCAGCACGACCTGATCGGCCTCGACCGGCCCCGCCGTCGTCTCGACCCGCCAACGCGTCCCTGACCGCAACAGCGACGTCGCACAGCCTTCCACCAGGCGAACACCCCGGCTCATCGCCTGCAGCGCCTGCGCCGGCTCGACCTTCCAGTCTTCATCAGTGGTCAGCCGCCCAGCGTCGCGGTCGAAGTCATGCTCGAAGCCCAGCGAGGCCAGCCGCGCGGCCAGCCCCTCGACTTCGCCGCCCCGCCACTCTGCCAGATCGCGGCTCAGCGCCACGCCCGTCGCCGAGGAGAATCCGGCCCAGACATCGCGCCCGCGCCGCAGCAGGGCGGCGTGGTCAGGGCTCAGATCGTCGATGGCGCTTTCCATCGCCGGCGCGATCATGCCGGCGGCGACCGCCGAGGCGTTGACGCCGCCGGGATCGACCACCGTCACGCGATGTCCGCGCCGGACCAGTTCGGCCGCCGTGCATAGGCCCAGGACGCCCGCGCCGACGACCACGATGTCTTGAGAATTAAAAAGGGGCACGGCCAGTCCTTCGACCGACCGCGCCCCGATTTCAACCCGGCGATGGACCTATTCGGCGGCGAGCTTGGCCGCTCTAGCCTCGTCCAGACGCTTGGTCAGGGCCGCGTGCTGGCTCCACAGGGCCTGGGGCAGGCGGTCGCCGAACTTCTCATAAAACGCGGGGATCAGGGCCGCCTCCTCGGTCCAGACGTCGGCATCGACATCCAGCAGGATCTTCAGTTCGGCGTCCGACAGGCTCAGGCCCGACAGGTCCAGCGCCGCCTTCGACGGCACGCGGCCGACGGCGGTGTCCACGGCCTCGGCCTTGCCGTCCAGACGCTCGACAATCCACTTCAGGACGCGAGCGTTGTCGCCGAAGCCGGGCCAGACGAACTTGCCGTCCTCGCCCTTGCGGAACCAGTTGACGAAGAACAGGCGGGGCAGCTTGGCCGCATCGGCCTGCGCGCCCAACTTCAGCCAGTGGCCGAAATAGTCGCCCATGTTGTAGCCGCAGAAGGGCAGCATGGCGAAGGGATCACGGCGCAGTTCGCCGACCTTGTTCTCGGCGGCGGCAGTGCCTTCCGAAGCCACGGTCGAGCCGAGGAAGACGCCGTGCTCCCAGTCGAAGGCCTCCGTCACCAGCGGCACGGCCGAGGCGCGGCGACCGCCGAACAGGATGGCGTCGATCGGCACGCCCTTGGGGTCTTCCCATTCCGGCGCGATGGCGGGGCACTGACCGGCGGGGGCGGCGAAGCGGGCGTTCGGGTGGGCGGCGGGCTCGCCCGAGGCCGCGTCGTAGGGCTGACCCTTCCAGGTCGTCAGACCCTCGGGGGCCTCCTTGGTCAGACCTTCCCACCAGACGTCGCCGTCCGCGGTCAGGGCGGTGTTGGTGAAGATCGTGTTCTTCGTCAGGGTCGCCAGGGCGTTCTGATTGGTGTTGCGGCTGGTGCCCGGCGCCACGCCGAAGAAGCCGGCTTCCGGGTTCACCGCATACAGGCGGCCGTCGTCGCCGAAACGCATCCAGGCGATGTCGTCGCCGATGGTCTCAGCCTTCCAGCCGTCCAACGCCGGTTGCAGCATGGCCAGGTTGGTCTTGCCGCAGGCCGAGGGGAAGGCGGCGGCGACGTATTTCGACACGCCCTCTGGGCTGGTCAGCTTGAGGATCAGCATGTGCTCGGCCAGCCACCCCTCGTCGCGAGCCATGACCGAGGCGATGCGCAGAGCGTAGCATTTCTTGCCCAGCAGGGCGTTGCCGCCGTAGCCCGAGCCGTAGGACCAGATCTCGCGGGTTTCGGGGAAGTGGACGATCCACTTGTCGTCGTTGCAGGGCCACGGCGCGTCTTCCGCGCCCGGCGCCAGCGGCGCGCCCAGGGTGTGCACGGCGGGCACGAAGGCGCCGTCGGCGCCCAGCATGTCCAGCGCGCCCTTGCCCATGCGGGTCATGACGGCCATCGACACGGCGACATAGCCGCTGTCGGTGATCTCGACGCCCAGGGCCGAGATCTTCGAACCCAGCGGGCCCATGCAGAAGGGCACGACATACATCGTCCTGCCCTTCATGCAGCCGTCGAACAGACCGTCGAGGCGGTCACGCATCTCGATCGGGTCAGACCAGTTGTTGGTCGGACCGGCGTCGGCCTCGTCTTGCGAGCAGATGAAGGTGCGGCTCTCGACCCGAGCCACGTCCTTGGGATCCGAGGCGGCATAGTAGCAGCCGGGGCGTTTGGACTGATCCAGCGCCTTCAGCGTGCCTTTGGCGATCAGGTCCGCGACGATAGCCGACTTTTCCGCTTCCGAACCGTCGCACCAGTGAACCCGGTCCGGCTTGGTCAGCGCCGCGATCTGCTCGACCCAGGCGACCAGCCCCTTATGGGAGGTCGGGGCGGGGTAAAGTCCGGGAATCGATACGTCTGCAGTCACAACCATGGTCTCCTGAACCGGGCCGCCCGACGATCTGTCGCCGCCGTGACGAGTCGGGCGCTGATCACGCCCTGTTACAGGCGCAATGCCATCGGAGGCGACGCAAGGTCAACCGTTGCCCGAATTCACTTCTGGCGGAATAAAATTGGTGCGTTGCAGCACGTTTTCCGGTCGCGGCTGGCTCTGCGCGACGATATCAAGACCGGGTGCGCACCATGGACACCCTCACCGCCCTGCCCGACGGCGCCCTGGCCTCGCCCGCTTCGGTTCGCAACGCCGAGCCGATCCTGCGCCTGCTGCGCGCGCATTTGCCGAAAAGCGGGCGGGTGCTCGAGATCGCGGCCGGATCCGGCCAGCACGCCGTGGCCTTTTCCAGCGCCCTGCCCGGCGTGACATGGACGCCCAGCGATCCCAGCGCGGACGCCCGCGCCAGCATCGCCGCCTGGGCCGCCAACGCTGGATCGGCGAACCTTCAGCCGCCGCTGGCGCTGGACTGCATGGACGAGCGCACTTGGCCGGATGTCGGGTTCGACGCGGTCGTCTGCATCAACATGGTCCACATCAGCCCGTGGGCGGCGACCGAGGGATTGATGACGCTGGCGGAACGCGTCCTGCCCCGCCCCGCCGGACTGCTTTATCTCTACGGCCCCTACCTTGAGGCCGAAGTTCCGCTGGCCCCGTCCAACGAAGCCTTCGACGCCAGTCTGAAAGCTCGCGATCCGGCCTGGGGCCTGCGCGATCGGGACAAGGTCGTCGCCTTGGCCCGATCGCACGGCCTGACGCTGACGTTGCGGACGGAAATGCCCGCCAACAACATCAGCCTTCTGTTCAGGCGGGCCTGATCGGGCTTCCCCGATCAGGCGTCCTCAATCAGGCGTCCTCAATCAGGAAATCGTCGCGACCACGGCCGACAGTTCGGCGCGCTCGTTGATCAGAGCAACCTTGTCACCCTGGAAGACGGCGCCCGGCGCCTCAGCGGCGACACCGAATGCCTCGGCCGCCAGGGCCACGCCGTCGGCGAAGGCCAGCACCGGCAGGGCTTGCGCCTTCGCCAGGACCAGCAGCGCCTTGATATGGGCCACGCCCGCCTCGTCCGCCGCGCCGCCCGGAACCACCACGCCCTTGACCCGTCCGCTCGTGATGTCGTCAGCCGTCGCCGTGGCGAGAACGGTCACGCCGCCGCTGATCAGACTGGCGTCGCCCGTCGAGATCGGCGCCAAAGACACGCCGTCGAAGCGAAGCGCGCTCTCCATGTCGCCCAGCGGGCCGAAATCCATGCCCTTGCGCATGATCAGGCCCATGCGCAGACGCATGGGCGCGGGGCGACTGAAGCCCTGGCGAGGACGGGGGGCGGTCGAAGTGTTGCGTTGAGCGTTCAAGACGTCTCCTTCAAAGGTTATCGTTCAATATTCGATCGCCCGATCAGATTGGATCAGGCGAAAAGCCCCCTAGGGGGAACTGAAAACGAGAATCGCCGCGTCACGGCGCGGCCGGACGCGATCTGGATCAGTTCGATGGGGTGACTGCACATATAGTCTCCCTGCGCTGGGGGTCAATGACAGGTCACGGCCATCTGATCTCAGTGATATTCAGAAGCGCCGCGCGAAATCTTTCGACCGGTGTTCGATCCTGCCGCTTGCCTGCCCCGCCTCCGGCCTTCTACAGAGCGGCATCTTCGAGGATGGACCCCATGGCCTTCACCCGCACCTATGACGGCCCCGAGCCTGTTCGCATCAACAAATGGCTGGGCCAGACCGGCATCTGCTCGCGGCGCGAGGCCGAAGCCCTGATCGCCGCCGGCATGGTCACGATCGACGGCGAGAGCGTCACCGACGCCGGCCGCAAGATCGAGCCGGGCCAGACCCTGACCCTGAACGATCGGGCCGAGGCGGCCCTGGCGTCCGGCATCACCATCCTGATCCACAAGCCGCTGGGCTATGTCTCGGGCCAGCCTGAGCCGGACAAGATCCCCGCCGTGCGCCTGCTGACCGAGGCCAATCGCATCGGCGAGGGCGCCGTGCCCGCCGAGGACGCCTCCCTGCCCCCCATCGGCCGTCTGGACGAGGACTCGCGCGGCCTGCTGATGCTGTCGTCCGACGGGGTCGTGGCCAAGGCGGTGATCGGGCCGCAATCGCGCCTGGACAAGGAATACCTCGTCCGCATCGAAGGCGACGTGACCGAGAAGAAGCTGGCCACCCTGCGGCGCGGCCTGATGCTGGATGGCCGTATCCTAAAATACGCCCGCGTGTCGCGCATGGACCAGAACCGCCTGCGCTTCATCCTGACCGAGGGCCGCAACCGTCAGATCCGCCGGATGTGCGAAATGGTCGACCTGGAGGTCACCGACCTGCTGCGCATCCGCGTCGGCCCGGTGCATCTGAACAACCTGCCCGAAGGCAAGTGGCGGATGATCACCACCGAAGAACGCGACGCCCTGATCCGAGGCGAGATGGGCTGAGGTCAGCCAGCGACGATCCCGGCTAGCCGGGTCAGTTCCGACACATGGGCGGCGAAGGCCTTCTTGCCTGCCGGGGTCAGCGCCAGCCAGGTGCGCTGACGCCCCGCCGCCGCTGCCTTGCGGACCTTGAGATAGCCCGCCTCCTCCAGTTGCTTCACATGTTTGGACAAAACGGAATCCGACACGACGATGGCGTCGCGGACGACCGCGAACTCGACCTCGTCCGCCACCGACAGCATGGCGCAGATCTGCAAACGGCCCGGCGCATGGATCACAGGGTCGAACTGCGGGACGAAGCTCATCCCTTGGCCCCCGTCTCGGCGCGATAGACCCTGAACCATAGGCGCGAGAGGGCCAGGGCGCAGACAAAGCCGATCGCCGCCAGCGCGAACGGCGCCCAGATCATGTCGCCCCGTCGGCCGGTATAGAGCGACAGCCCCATCAGGATCAGGAACAGGCCGCCCAGCCCAAAGGCCACCCAGCGCGCCTTCTTCGGCGTCACACCTGTCACCATGACCCCGTTTTTCTGGGCCCAGCTCCGCATCAGCAGCATCAGCGCCAGAGCACCGCCGCCGGACGCCAGCACGTTGAACGGCAAGGGCGCGGCCTGCCCCCCCACCATCACGGCGGCCACCGTCGAATAGATCAGGTCAAAGCGCCAGGATCCCTGCGCCACCTTGTCGTGGACCATGGACTGGGCTTGGCGGATGGCCGTCAAGGCGGCGGCGGGATCATCGTTCCGGTGTGGGTTCATGGCGTCTTCCTCACTTTCCAAACTGGAAAATGAAACTGACTTTCCATATCGTCAAGTCATAAGTTTCCAGATTGGAAAATTAAGACCGCAACGCCTCGAACCACCGCTGCAGCAAGCTCGCCTCTGCGCGGTGGGCGGCCGTGCGCAGCGCCGCCTCCTCGTCCACGCCCCAGCGGCTCTCGGTGAAGGCCTCGTCCAGACGCGACAGGTCCAGCGCCGCCTCGCCAGACAGCGCCCCACGCTGCACGGCCAGCCCCAGCACCGCCGATCCCAGCAGCGGCACTGCCGTCGCCAGTCCCGTCAGGGCGTGGTCGTCCAGCGCCAGCGCCAGCGCCTTCACGCGCTCCAAAGCCTCAGGCGACTGCGCCCGGTGAACGATGCCCTCGGCGGGGCGCAGGGCCACGTCCAGTTCGCGCGCAGCCCAGTCGCGCCACGGCCCCCACTCGGCCTGCTGACGCGCCACCAGCGATCCGGGATTCTCGGCCAGGTAGCAGATGACGTCCGACCCGGCGTAGGCGGCGATTTCGGCGGCGACCGGCTCGCGCGTCTGGCTGACCCGGTCGATGGCGGTCGAGGCCAAGCGTGTCGCCGGCATGGTCCCGGGAACCAGGAACTCGCCTTGCGCCGCCCATTCATCCGCCACCAGCCTTGCAGCCGCCTCGGTCGGCAGGGTCAGGGTGTTTCCCGCCGGCGTCTTGGGCGTGCGCCCGTCCAGACGCACGGTCCAGCCGCCCTCATCCGCCGAGACGTCGGCCACCTTCCAGAAGCGTTTGATGCGCTCCTCGGACTCCCGGAAACCCTTGCGGGCGGCGACGTTGGGATCGAGCGGGGGGATGTGGGACATGACGGTCTTCTAAGCGGCAATGGCGATCGAGGCGAAGCGGTCGAGCGCCGCCTCCAGATCAGGGAAGTCGACGGCGACGTGATGGGCGCCCGCCGCGACCTGTTCCTCGTAGGTATGGAAACCCCAGCCGACGCCCAGCGGATGCACGCCCGCGTTCAGGGCCATTCTGACATCATGCGATGTGTCGCCGATCATGGTGGTCGAAGCCGCATCGGCCCCGCAAGCCGTCATGGCGGCGAGCAGCATGGCCGGGTGGGGCTTGCCCGGACCGTCCGCCGCGCAATGGCTGGACAGGAACAGCTCGCTCCATTCCGGCCGCGCCAGATTGCGGGCCACGCCGCGCCGATTCTGCCCCGTCGCCAGCGACAACCGCCAGCCGTCGCGCTTCAACCGCCGCAGCGTCTCCATGACGCCGGGATAGAGCGCTTCCTCATGCCCCGCCTCATGCATCACCCGGAAACTGGCCTGGAAGGCAGCGACGAAGTCCGCCAGTTCAGCCTCCGTCAGGCTGGGCTCCAGCACGTGCAGCGCCTTGTCCAGCGTCAGGCCGACGATCTGGCGCACCCGGTCATAGCTGGGTTCGGGCAGACCCAGAACCTGCGCCGCCTCGCACGATGCCCGAAAGATCGAGGCGCGGCTGTCGACCAGGGTGCCGTCGATGTCGAAGACTGCCAGCGGACGCATCATGCCGGCACCACGTCAAAGGCTATGGTCAGGCGCGTTTCTTCGCCCGAGAACGGCACGGTTCCATGCCACATATAGGAAGGAAACAGCACCAGCTTGCCCGGCTCCGGCTTCTCGAAATGTTCAGGCGGCGTAGGCGCGGCGCAGACGAACGGCGGCGCGCCGAAACCGATCCACCCCTCTCGCCCGCCCGCATCAACCGCCGCCGGGAGATCAATATAACAGGCCGAGGACAGCCACCCCTCGGGATGGACGTGCGGCGCGTGGTATCCGTTCGGCGCCAACTGCACCGACCAGCACCCGGCGATGCGATAGGCCCCGGTATGGCGACGCCGCAAATGGTCGTCGCCAGCGCCCAGCCGCTCCATATAGCTTTTGATCGGCCCGTGGATGGCGACAAAGAAGGCCCGGATGGCGGGATCGTCGCTGGATTTCAGATCAACCTGGGTCTGAGTGCCGTGCCGCAGACTCTGTCCCACCGGATGCGTTCGGAACGTATGCAGCCGACGCAGGGCCGCCGCGAGATCGTCGAGATAGGCGGTCAGATCAGACCACCCCTCAGGCGTATCAATGAGCCCGCCCTGCACGAAGGCGTCATAGTCATTCAGCGCCAAGCCGTCCGACGCGCCGGACAACCGTTCGTACGTGGCCTGCAGCGACAGCCAATTCTGATCGTCCGCCGGCCGGACAGTCCCCGCCAGCAAGGCGGAGACGTGATCCAGCTCGCCCCGCGCCAATCGAATCTCGGCCAGCTTCAAGGCCACGACCGGATGGCCCGGCGCCCCGGCCACAGCCGTCAGCGCATGATCGAGCGCCAGATCGAGGTCGAACGACAAGGCGGCGTTGGCGGCGGCCAGATCAATCGCCGGATTTCGCACACCGCCTTCGACCAGGGTGCCCCAGACCTCGCGCGGCGCCGAACCGGTGTAGTCCATCAGCAGCCCGAGCAGGCCGCGCAACCCACTATCGCCGGGTGCGCTATCCAGCGCCTCGCGAACCGGCGCCAGAGCGCGCGCAGCGTCGGCCGTCCGCATCCAGATCAGTTGCGCCAGTTCGCGCAGAGCTTCGACATAGGCCGGTCGCCGCGCAACCGCCTGACGATAGGCATGCTCGCCGTCGTCATACTTCTCCTGCCCGGCCAGAGACCGCGCCAGCACCAGCCAGGTTTCCGGCGCGTCGCCGCCCTTTTCAAAGGCGCGCCGAACCGCCGCCTCAGCCTCAACATGCCGCCTCATATCGCCCAGAAGCGCCGCCAGATTATGCTCCGACACGCTGCTGATCGGCCTGGCCTTCGCCTGGGCGACACGCAGGGCCAAGGCCTCGTCCAGCCGTCCCAGAAGCTTGAGAAGGTCAGCCTGAAGGGGCCAAGTCGTGGACGGGTTCGCCGCCGCGCGCAAGCCTGCCAGAGCCTCCTCATAGCGACCAGCCGCGATCAGCCGGTCGATGGCCGCGCGCTCGGGACTGGAACGGCCGTCGTGGCTCATCGCTGGCGCTTGACCCCTTCGAACGGATCGACGTCGCTTTCGTCCTCGGAGAAGCCGAAGTGGGCGAAGCCGGCCTTGATCTCGGGGCTCAGCGGGGCCTCGACGATCAGGGTGCCGCCGCCGGGGTGGTCCAGTTCGATGCGGCGGGCGTGCAGTTGCAACTTCAGCACGCCGCTCAACTGCTTGGAGGCGTCCGTGCCGTACTTGTGGTCGCCCAGGATCGGGTGGCCGATGGCCGCCATGTGGGCGCGCAGCTGGTGCGTCCGGCCGGTGAAGGGGCGCAGCGCCATCCATGAGGCGCGGTGCGCGGCGCGGCTGATGGTGGCGAAGGCGGTCTCGGCCGGTTCGCCCTTGGGGTCCTTGGGCTCGGCGGGACGCATCATCTCATAGTCGTTGATGCCGGTCTTCTTCAGCGCTAGGTCGATCTGGCCGTGCGTCGGCTTGGGGTTGCCGATGACGATGGCCCAATAGGTCTTCTTGGCCTGACGCCGCGCGAAGGCCCCGGCCAGACGCTTGGCCGCCTCCGGCCCCTTGCCCAGCAGCAGCACGCCCGAGGTGTCGCGGTCCAGGCGGTGGACCAGACGCGGCCGGTCCATCCCCTCGCCCCAGGCCGACAGCAGGCGATCGACGTGCTTGGTCGTCTTGGTGCCGCCCTGCACGGCCAGGCCGTGCGGCTTGTTCAGGGCGATGACCATGTGATCTTCATAGAGGACCAGCGACTTGGCGTAGGCCACGTCGCGCTCGGTCAGTTCATGCAGGTCGCCGGGCTTGCGCGGGTTGGCGTCCGGCAGAGGCGGCACGCGCACGGCGGCGCCGGCGGTCAGGCGATCCTGCGGCTTGACCCGCGAACCATCGACGCGGATCTGGCCGCTGCGAGCCATCTTTTCCACCTGGATATGGGTCAGGTGCGGCCAGCGGCGCTTGAACCACCGATCCAGGCGGATGTCGTGTTCGTCCTCAGCAACATAGAGGGTCTGGACTTCGCGGCTCATGCGCCCACTCCGATAAACAGTTTGCGCGCGATCATCAGGCCGACGAACAGGGCGGCGATGGCAAGAACCACCGAACCCACCGCATAGACGAAAGCCGTGGCCAGTTCACGGCGTTCGATCATCAAAGCGGCTTCCAGCGAAAAAGCCGAGAAGGTGGTGAAGCCGCCCAGCACGCCCACGGCGGCGAACAGGCGGATGCTCTCCTGCCCCGCGCCGGCTTTCAGCGCCAGCCAGCCGACCAGCAGCCCCATCAGCAGACCGCCCGAGGTGTTGGCGGCGAAGGTGGCCAAGGGCCAAGCCGCGCCGGGGGCCAACCGACCGACCGTCAGGCCCAGCCCATAGCGGGCCATGGCCCCCAGGGCGCCGCCGCACGCGACGAGAAGAAATCGTGTCATGCCGCGCTTCTACACCGGCAAGACGACTTTGGCGAAGGCGTCTCAAGACGTCTTCAGCTCTGGAATCAAAAAAGGCGGCGGGTCGAAACCCACCGCCTTCTCTTGAATAGAACCGGTTGCTTAGAAGCGCGCGGTCAGACCGACGTAGTAGCGACGGCCCAGAACATCATAAGTCGACGGGTCGGTGTTCGCTTGAACGCCCGGCGAGAAGACGTTGGGCTGTTCGTCAGTGACGTTGTTCACACCGGCGCGCAGAGAGACGGTGTCGTTGATCGACCACGAACCGTTCAGGTCGAAGTAGTCGATCGAAGGCAGAACGATGTCGGTATTGATAACCGTCAGTTCGCCGACACGGCGCCAGCGCGCGCCGACCGAGAACGGGCCATCCGACCAGGTCACCGAGCTCAGGGCCTTCCACACAGGGAAGGTCTTGCCGAACGAGCTGGCGATCGTGCCGGTACGATCAGTGAAGACGCCGCCCTCAACAACATTGTCCTTATACTCGGACAACCAGCTGATCACGGTGTTGAACCGCAGTCGGCCCCAGTCGCCGCCGCCGACTTCGTCGATATTGAAGCCCCAGTCAGCCTGGAAGTCGACGCCAGAAGTCTCGATCGCTCCCAGGTTCGCTTGACGCTCGATCGCCCCGACGATGCCGCCCGACAGTGGATCACGGCGGAACAGTTGGCAGTAGCCGTTGTTGACGTCGAAGGTCGGGTTTTCACCCGTAACGTTGAAGCAACCCTGAAGGGCGTCCGTAGCCGCGATCGAGCCGATCGCATCGGTGATCTTGATGTTATAGTAATCGACCGACGCCGAGATGCCCGACAGCCAGGGTGAAGCGAAGCGCGACTGGTAGACCAGACCGACATTCCAGCTGTCCGAAGTTTCTTCGAACAGACCGGGGTTGCCGCCGCTCACGCCCTCAACCTGGGCGTTCGAGTACTGGAAGTTGTCGATCGCCAGAGGAGAAAGGCCCTGGGCAAGGCACAGCGCCTTAACCTTGGCCGCGTCAGGGCCGTTGCGGAAGCTGCTGCGGTTGTCGCAAGGATCGCCCTCCGTACCCTTCAACGACGGCGCGCCGATCCCAGGGAAGTTGGTGCCGCCGGTCGCAAACAGTTCGCCGATCGAAGGCGCCCGAACCGAACGGCTGTAACCGCCACGAGCGCGCACGCCGCCCGCGATGGTCCAATCCAGTTCCGCACGATAGGCCTTGGTGCCCCCTGCAGTGCTGTAGTCGGCGTAGCGATAGCCCAGGTTCAGATCCAGCTTCTCGACGAACGGCAGATCCGCAAGCACCGGCACCAGCGCTTCGATGAACAGTTCCTTGGAGTTGGTGCTGCCCTTCAGCGAAGGCACCGGGTTGAAGCCCGCGATTTCCGATCCGCCGATCTTACCACCGTCCGGCTTGCCATCAGCGCCCAGGTGATCCGTGCTCGCATTTTGCTGAGAAAGCGAAGAGTCGGCGCCGAAGGCGAAGTTATCCTGGCGGTACTGAGCGCCCACGGCGACCCGGACTTCGCCGGCCGGCAGGTCGAACGCCTTGCCCTGCATCGAGGCTTCGACGTTGCGTTGCTCGGTCGTCGTCTGGTTGCGAGCGGAACGGCCGATGTAGCTGATGCACTCGGCCGACAACTGGGTCACGCCGAACGGATTGAAGCCGCCTTTGCAGAGCTCCGGAATGGTAGCGCCGTTTTTAACGCCGCCAGCACCGCCGAAGGGATCATCCAACAGGCGCTGAACGGAGGAACGCGAGACGTTGCCGGATTGGGTGGTGACGTTGGCCACACGCCCGTAGGAGCCATAGACGTCATAGGTCCATTCGCTATTCGGCACGCGACCGCGAAGGCCCGTCGTCAACTGGTAGATGTTGTAATCTTGGTTCGAATGGCGTCCCCCAAGCGAGGTGAACCGCTTGTTCAGTGCGAACGAAGAGTTCGGATTGGCACGCGTATTCAGCAGGGCGCGAAGGTCCGCCGTGATGAAGGGGTTGGTCGACGGTACGCGGAACCCGGTTCCGCTGGCCGCCGGGCTGGCCGCCAGCTCAGTGTCAGACGAATACTGGGTGAACAGTGCGTTAGCGTACACTTCGGCGCTGTCGTTGATCTTGTAACGACCTGCGCTATAAACGTTGTAACGCTGGAGCGGAAGCTGAAGATAGTTCAGCGGGCCCGTGTTGAACGTATAGTTCGCCCCAGGAGCCGTGTACTCAGGACCGGCGCCGGCGGGATTTTTTACATTCAGCTTGCCGGTGTACGAGAAGATCGATCCGTCGTTATTGAAGCCGAACTGGCCCGTGTTCGACAGCGTCGGGTTGTTGAAGTAGGCGCGGATGGCGGCCAAAGTAGGCAGGTTGGTGCTGTCAAAAGTCGTCGACCCCAGCGGCGACGTGCCCGAAGCCCCCGAAACCGCCGAGAACTCACGAGCCCCGTTAAAGATGGTGCCTCGGGTCGAACGAGCCAGGGACAGGACCATGTTGCCACGGTCGTTGTCGAAATTGCCGCCGAGGGTCACCGAATAGCTTTCGGTCCTGCCGTCGCTGCGGTCGGTCTCGCCATATTGTGCGTCGAACTGAACGCCCTGGAAGTTCTCATTGAGAATGAAGTTGGCCACACCGGCCAGAGCGTCAGACCCGTAGGCCGCCGAGGCGCCGCCGGAGATGACTTCGACATTCTTGATCAGAGCCGTCGGGATCAGGTTCACATCGACCGTACCGTCCGAGTTCGACGGAACAACGCGACGGCCGTTCATCAGGACCAGGGTGCGGTTGGACCCCAGGTTACGCAGGTTGATGTTGGCTTGGCCGCCGTTCGAAGGGTTGTTCGACGTCGAAGAGATCGACGGAGTGAACTGCGGCAGGTCGTTGATCAGCGTGTCGATGGTGACCGAGCCGGTCGCCTGGAAGTCCTCGGCGGAAACCGTGACGATCGGGCTGGTCGACCGATAGTCCTGACGCGCGATGCGCGATCCGGTGACGACGATGTCGCCCACCTGAGAAGCCTGATCGTTCGTAGCCTGAGACTGGGCCATAACCGGCGCAGCGAAACCTGCCAGCGCAAAGCCGGCGATCATCGTCGTGGCCAGCAACCGTTCACGTTTGTTGGTCAATTTCAAAACCCTCTCCTGACGTCCGGACGACAAAGCAAAGGGACCGTCCCCCGCTTCCGCCCCCCATATCCTGGCGCGAACAATCATTAGATTCGCTCGCCAATCCCAAACCGATTACGCGAGGGCGTCCAATTTACGCCACGAAATTACTTAGCCGCCTGATGATGTTGGCCCATATGTCACAAAGCGGACACGCTTCGGCGAACCGATAGCATCGGTCAACTTGACTTATTTTTCGCTCCATTCGCGACAAGGACCCTTTCATGAACGTTGTTCACGGAAAAATATTCGCCGCATCCTGCGCATTTTTGGCGATTTCCCTCCACGCAGACCAAGGTTATGCGAGAGTGTCGCCGTCGCCAAGAGCGGCGGAAATGCAACGGCTTTTCGAGTGCAAACTCATCGCTGAACGCGCTGCCCGTGTGGATTGCTACGACGCAGCCGTCGAATCACTGGGCGTCGCCGAGCGCCAAGGCGAAATCGTCGTCGTCGAACGCGAACGCGTCCTAGAGGCGAGACGCGCCCTGTTCGGCTTTACCCTCCCCGCCTTCCCCAGCCTGCTGGGCGGACAAGCAGAGCGGTTGGACGAGGTCGAGACGACACTCGAGCGCGCAACCTATGCAACGGGCCCTGGATGGACGTTTTATCTGGCGGACGGGTCGATCTGGACTCAGATCGACACCGCGTCTCTTCAGTTCCGTGCGACCGCGGGCCTGCCGGTCAGAATACGCCGAGCCGCCATGGGCAGCTATTTCCTCAAGGTCGCAGACAATCCCGCCGTACGGGCCAAGCGACAGTAACGGCTAAGAAATAGACATTTCTCTGGCAATAGTTCCTGTGCCGGCCGCTATGCCTCGACCGTTTCCTGCACGTTCTAAAGCCGAGGTCGGATCGCGTCCTGCACACCCCGCGCGTCATAGGCGCCGGGGCGGCCCGGGCGCGGGCCGCGTCCCAGGACGATCTCGAGCGTGGTCGAGGTCGGCTGAGGCCCGCTGAGGTCGAAGCCCAGACCCACGCCGACGCCCGAGGTCGACCAGCCGCCGTAGCGGCTGGAGCCGGCGCCGATCGAGATACTGGGGCGCACGCCGCCGGCGCTGTCGGGGCGTCCGTCGATCCAGCGCTGCGTCACCTCGAACCAGTCATAGCCCTGATCGACGGTCAGTTGGGCGGCGCGGAACAGGGCGCGATCCGCGACCGGCCCCGGCGCACCGACCCCGTTGTAGGTGACGCGGAAGCGGTTGGCTTCGATGCGCTGCTCGCTGAACCCCTGCCCCCGCGCCGCTTGCTGCGGGCCGTAGGGAGCCAGGCTGGCGCAGGCGGTCAACATGAGGACCGAGGCCGCGATCAGGCCGAAGGTAAGACGTTTCATGCGGCGATCTCCTTGCTCGAATAGCGTCGAGCAGAACTGGATGTTCCGCCTTGAAGCTGAACCGGCGCTGAACCGGCCTAGAGACCCGCCGCCGTCCGCAGCGCGGCGAAGTCCTCGGGCGGAGCCGCCTCCAGCGTCATTCGCTCGCCGCTCTCGGGGTGCGGGAAGGACAGCTTGGCCGCGTGCAGCATCAGGCGCGGAGCGCCGCGACCGGCGAAGGTCAGCGCCCCGCCATAGCGCACGTCGCCGACAAGAGGCCGCCCGATAGAGGCCATGTGGACCCGGAGTTGGTGCATCCGCCCCGTTTCCGGCGACAACTCGACCAGAGCGCCGTCCTCGCTGGACGCCAGGGTGCGATAGCCGCTGACCGCCCCCTGTGCTCCGGCTGCGTCAAACTCGACCACGCGCATATAGCTTTCGCGCCCGATCTCTTCGCGGCGCAGAGCGGCGGTGATCCGGCCGGACTTGGGCTCGGGTGCTGCGGACACCAGGGCCAGATAGGTCTTCTGGAACCGGCGCATCTGCATCGCCTTGCCCAGGAAACTGGCCGCCGGCTTGGTCTTGGCCGCCAGGATGACGCCCGAGGTGTCGCGGTCCAGCCGGTGCACAAGTTCCGGCCGCTTCCCGTTCGAGCGGGCGAAGGCCCACAGTAGGTCGTCCAGGGTATTGGCCTGGATGCGGCCGCCCTGGCTCGACAGGCCCGAGGGCTTGTTGAAGGCGATGATGTGCGCGTCCTCGTGGATGACCCACGAACGGACGGCGGCGATTTCTTCTTCGGTCAGGGCGACGGGCTGGCGGGTTTTCACCCGCCGAGCCTTTAGCGGAGGACGCCCCGCTTCGCCATGGTCCAGGCGTACCAGAGCAGGAACAGGGCAATCACGACGATGACATAGGGCATCCAGCCCATCACCTGCATTGTCGCCGGCAGCGGCGGCGGGGGATTGATCGCCTTCTGATAGATCAGGCTGACCACCGCTCCGATCAGGGAAATGGCGAAGACGTGCACCGCCCAGCGGCTGCGCGCCAGCAACAGCAGCGACCCCAGAACCGCGCCCCATACTCCCAGGGTCCACGGCACGTACATCCAGGTCGGCATGGCGGTGAAATAGGCGATCATGGCGTCGGAGAAGCCGTTCTCACGCATATAGGCTTCACCACGCGTATTGGTCTGAACGAAGTCAAAGCCGCCGACGGCGCTCCACAACAGCGACAGCACGCCCACGAGCCACAGATGCCAGGGCGTCGCCGCCCGTCTCGCAATATCGATCATTATTCCCTCCCCAAGTTGTCGATCAGCGTGAGGCTAAGCCCGAACCACCACGCTTAACAATGAACAGCGATCACTCTTCTTTCCTCCCCATGGAACGGGGAGGAAAGCTTAGCCCTCGCCGCCCTGCGCTCGCGCTCGCATCGCCGCCCAGCGTTCCAGCCGCGCCTTGACCTTCTCCTCGTGGCCCTCGCCCTTGGGCTTGTAGAAGGTGCGGCGCTCCATTTCGTCGGGGAAGAAGTTGGCGCCCGAGAAGCCCTCGGGCGTGTCGGGGTCGTACCGATAGCCCTTGCCGTAGCCGAGCTGCTTCATCA
Organism: Brevundimonas sp. 2YAF1; assembly: GCF_052114745.1. Lineage (NCBI taxonomy): Bacteria > Pseudomonadati > Pseudomonadota > Alphaproteobacteria > Caulobacterales > Caulobacteraceae > Brevundimonas > Brevundimonas sp. 2YAF1. The sequence continues at coordinate 147,250 of NZ_JBFRFI010000008.1, forward strand.
GCTTGGTCGGGGCGTTGCGGATGTGGGCGGGCGGCATCAGTGACCCGGTCTCGTGCGCCGCCTTCCTGGCAGCCTTGAAGGCTTCATAGACGCCGACCGACTTGGGCGCCGTGGCCAGATGGACGACGGCCTGGGCCAAGGCCAGCTCGCCCTCGGGGCTGCCGAGAAAGTCGTAGGTGTCCTTGGCGGCGTTGGCGACCAGGATGGACAGGGGGTCGGCCTGGCCGATGTCCTCGACCGCCATCCGCACGATCCGCCGCGCCAGATAGAGCGGGTCCTCGCCCCCGTTCAGCATCCGCGCCAGCCAATACAGCGCCGCGTCCGGGTCCGACCCGCGAACCGATTTATGCAGCGCGGATATGAGGTTATAGTGTTCTTCTCGCGATTTGTCGTAAGCAGGCGCGCGTTTCTGCAGCACCCCGGCCAGGGCCTGAACATCCAGCGCCTCGCCTTCCGGCAAGTCGAACAGGACCTCGGACATGGTCAGCAGATAGCGGCCGTCGCCGTCGGCCAACGCCAGCATGGCCTGACGCGCCTCGGGCGTCAGCGGCAGGGGCCGGTCCATCAGAGCGGCGGCCCGGTCCAGCAACTGATCCAGCGCCGCGTCGTCCAGGCGCTTCAGCACGTAGACCTGCGACCGCGACAGCAAGGCGCCGTTCAACTCAAACGAGGGATTTTCGGTCGTCGCTCCGACCAGGGTGACGATCCCCTCCTCCACGAAAGGCAGGAAGCCGTCCTGCTGGGCGCGGTTGAAGCGGTGGATCTCATCCACGAACAACAGGGTCTGCTGCCCGGCGGCCCGGCGCATCCGCGCGGCCTCGAACGCCTTCTTCAAATCGGCCACGCCCGAAAAGACGGCGCTGATCGACTGGTATTCATAGCCCGCCGCCTTGGCCAGCAGCCGGGCGATGGTGGTCTTGCCGGTGCCGGGCGGTCCCCACAGGATCATGGAGCCGAGCCGCCCTGCCTCGATCATGCGGCGGATCGGCCCGCCCGCCCCCAGCAGGTGGTCTTGGCCCACGACCTGTTCCAGCGTCTGCGGGCGCAGACGATCGGCCAGGGGAGCGTCGGGAGGATGGATGCCGGAGGCTTCGAACAGATCAGACATGAAACAGACAGAGATGGGGAACGGCAAAGATAGGCGTTCGTTCAGGCGATTACACGCACTAGTATCGGCCCGACGGAGGAAACCCCATGTCCGAATCTCAGCCGAACCAAGGCCCCAGCGGCGGCGTCACGCCTCACCTGACCATTCCGTCGAAAGGCGGGACGGCGGCAATCGAATTCTACGGCCGGGCCTTCGGCGCCGAGGAGATCATGCGGATGCCTGCCGAGGACGGCGAGCGGCTGATGCACGCCCACCTCAAGATCAACGGCGCCAGCGTCATGCTGGCTGACGAATTTCCCGAATGGACCGGCGAGGCCGACATCCAGCCCAAGGGCGTGACCCTGCATCTTCAGGTCGATGATCCCGACGAATGGTGGACCCGCGCCCTGGTGGCGGGCGCCGTCCCGGTCATGCCGCTGGCGGATCAGTTCTGGGGCGACCGTTACGGCCAGGTCCGCGATCCTTTCGGCCACACCTGGTCCATCGGCGGCCCCAAGAAGGGCTGATCCACCGACGTCGAAAAGGAGACGCGCGATGTCCGACCCCGCCTACCCGCCGCTCAGCCCCTATCTGATGGTCAAACGCGGACCAGAGGCGCTGGACTGGTACGCCCGCGCTTTCGGCGCCGAGGTGGTCGAGCGTTACGACATGGACGACGGCCGACTGGGCCACGCCACGCTCAGCCTGAACGGCGGCTCATTGATGCTGTCGGACGAATTCCCCGAAATGGCCGAGGTCGTCGGCACGTCCTCGCCCGAGACGCTGGGCGGCACGACCAGTTCGGTGAACCTGTCGGTCGACGACGTGGACCGCTGGTTCGACCGCGCCATCCAGGCCGGCGCGACCGCCCTGCGTCCTCCCGCCGACGAATTCTACGGCCGCCACGGCAAGCTGCGCGATCCCTACGGCCACGTCTGGTCGATCGTCGGGCCAGCGAAGGGCAAGTAGCCTTTCCTCCCCATTCCATGGGGAGGTGGCGCGGCGCCGAAGGCGACGTGACGGAGGGGCTTCGCCGGTCAATGGAAGCAGCCCCTCCCACCGCCTGGCTGCCTCGCACCGCCCTTCGGGTCGCGGCCCCCCCTCCCACAAGTGGGAAGGAAATTCCCCCTACGGCAGACGCCCGGTCAGTTGGCGTCCGCCGCGCACGATGACGATTTCCGACCCGCGTTGCGCACGCCCCAGGGCGGCGACCGAGGTCACCGGCCGACCGTCCACCTGACGGATCAGATCGCGACGGCTCAAGCCGATCTTCGCGGCGGCGCTGTTGCTCGCCACGCCGGTTACGACCACGCCGCTGGTGAAAGGATCGCCGCCCAGGCTGTCGGCCAGCGCCGGGTTCAGCGCCACGCCCTGAAGCCCCGCCAACGGTCCCTGGGCGACCACAGCCTCCTCGCCTGCCTCGACCTTTCCAGGCAGGGCCGAGACCCGCGCGTTGATCGTCTGGGTCTTGCCGCCCCGCAGGACGGCCACGACGACCGTATCGTCCGGCGAGCGGGTGCCCACGCGGAAATTCAGCCCGCCCTGATCGTTGATCTCAGCCCCGTCGACGGCGGTGATGACGTCGCCCTTCTGCAGACCGGCGCGCGCGCCCGGCCCCTGCGGATAGACGTCGGTGATGATCAGACCCTGCGGTCGCGACAGGCCCAGGCTGCGGGCGATGTCGGCGCTGACGGTGTCGCCCCTCACGCCCAGCCAGGGCCGCACCACGGACTTGGCGCCCCCGACGGCGGAATCGACCACGCGCTTGACCATGGTCGCCGGCACCGCAAAGCCCACGCCCGTCGAGGAGCCGGTGCGCGAGAAGATGGCGGTGTTGATGCCGATCAGGTCGCCGTCCATGTCCACCAGCGCCCCGCCGGAATTGCCGGGATTGATGGGGGCGTCGGTCTGGATGAAGGAGCCGGAATCGTTGATGCCCGTCTCGGTTCGGTTCAGGGCCGAGATGATGCCGTTGGTCACCGTCTGCCCGACGCCGAACGGATTGCCGATGGCCAGGACCAGGTCGCCGACCTGCTGTTCCTCCTGATCGTCGATGCGCAGCACCGGCAGCCTGCCCTCGACGCCTTCCAGTTGCAGCACGGCAATGTCGGAACGCTCATCGGCCAGCAAGACCTTGGCGGCGTATTCTCGCCGGTCGTTCAGGGTGACGCGGATTTGCTGCATGTTCTCGATGACGTGGTTGTTCGTCACCACCACGCCGTCAGAGCGCACGATGACGCCCGACCCGATCGAGCCGGTCACGCGCGACTGCGGCCCGCCGCCGAACATCTCGAAGAAGGGATCGCGGACCTGCTGCACCCCGCGCGCCGAGATATTGACCACGGCGGGGGCGGCCTCCCGCACCACGGGGGCGAAGCTGGACTTCATCGTTCCGGCGTCGCGCGGGGCCTGACGCGGTTGTTCGGCGAAGACGCCTTCCTGCGCCTTGGACGGGTTGGGCTGGCCGCAGGCGGACAGCATCAGGGCGGCGGCGATGGCCAGTCTGGAAGTTTTCATCTCGTCCCGGTTCTGGAAGCTTGGGCGTTCATCCCATTCCGCCCCGGCTTTTCGACAGGATCAAGGCCGCCGTAAAGCGAGGGGCGCAGCCGCGATCAAACGGCCGTGACTGCGCCTCGTTCCGCTCCCGGGCCGCCCGACTTCAGTGCGTCGTCACCGGCAGGGTGTCTTCGGGCCGGCCGTCGCCGCGCGGCGCGTCCACGCCCAGCAGACGGGCGAGGAAGGGCTGAACGTCCACGCTGTCCAGGTCGCGCAGACGCCGCCCCTGAATCACGCCGGGACCATGGGCGATGAAGATCGCCGCCATATCCGGCGAGACGTTGTCATAGCCGTGCGCTCCGCCCGGCTTGGTCACGGGCCGCGCCCGCGTCGCCAGCAGCCAGCCCGGCTCCGCCGCGCAGACGATGGCCGAGACGCGCGGGTTGGAGCCCAGGACGAAACGCGCCGGGATTTCGCTCTTCTTCCAGCAGTCCAGATGCGGACGCGAGCCCAGCAGCGCCGCCTCGACCTCGGCCTCGCGACCGGCGACCGGGTTCAGGAAGCTGACCGCGCCGGAATAGACGATCTGCACCGCCGCCGGATCGATCAGGTCGTCCAGCACCAGCACCCGCTCGGGCGAGGTCGCCGCCATGCCGTGGTCGGACACAACCACCAGAACCGTACGCTCATAAAGGCCGCGCGCCTTCAGCCCCTCGACCAGTCGGCCGATGGAGGCGTCGACCGAGCGGATCGCTTCGGCGGCCTCGGGCGAGTCGGGACCGAAGCGGTGTCCTTGGGTGTCGACGATATCGAAATAGAGGGTCGTCAGCTGCGGCCGCCGATCCTGAGGCAGGTCCATCCATTCCAGCAGGCGGTCCACCCGCGCGTCGCCCGGCGTCTCCTGGTCGAAGGAAGTCCAGTACGACGGTCGCACGCCGCGAATATCGGCTTCCGATCCCGGCCAGAACATGGTGGCGGTCTTGACCCCCGCCTTCTCGGCCGAGACCCAGATCGGCTCACCCTGATCCCACCAGCGGCGGTCGGTCACGGCCTCCTTGGCGCTCAGCGAGAACCGGCCCAGTTCGGCGTCGACCATGTTGTTGCCGATGATGCCGTGATGATCAGGGTGCAGGCCCGTGACCAGCGTATAGTGGTTGGGGAAGGTCACGCTGGGGAAGGAGGGCCGCATCGGCCCCGTCGCCCCCTCCCCCGCCATCCGCGACAAGTTCGGCGTGATCCCCCGGTCCAGATAGTCGGCGCGGAACCCGTCGATGGAGATCAGCATGACCAGCGGCGGCTCGACCGCGGCCTGTGATTCAGGGGCGGCATCAGGGCCGATGACGGGAGGGGTGGCGCAGGCCGTCAGCAGCAGGGCCAGACACAGGCCCGCGACGCGTGAAAACATGAAAACTCCGAAGCGACTTCGGGAAGATTGCCTAAGCTTAATCTGCGACAGACAGAAGACGGCTTGTCGGCTTATCCCCATCGCGCCAAGCTCCGCTGCATGACCGCTGTTATCGAAACGACCGGCCTGACCAAGACCTACGGTGCCGTGCGCGCCCTGGACGGGCTCAGCCTCTCCATCCCGCGCGGCGGGGTTTACGGCGTGTTGGGGCCGAACGGCGCCGGCAAGTCGACCCTGTTCCGCATCCTGCTGGGCCTGATCCGTCCGACGGAGGGCGAGGTTCGGGTCCTGGGCCAGCATACGGGCGATCCCGCGGTCACGCGCCGCATGGGGTCGATGATCGAGACGCCCCGCTTTCCGCCCTATCTGACCGCGCGCCAGGTGCTGGAATGGCTGGCTCTGGCCCACGGCCAAGAACGGGGCATGAGAAAAGAAGCCGCCATCGACGCCTGGCTGGACCGGGTCGGCCTGACCGAAGCGGCGAACCGCCGGGTGCGCGGCTTCTCTGTCGGCATGTTGCAGCGCCTCGGCGTCGCCGCCGCCCTGATGACCAAGCCGGACCTGGTCATCCTCGATGAACCGACCAGCGGCATGGACCCGCCCGGCATCCAGGAAATGCGCGCCCTGATCCGATCCCTGGCCGACGACGACGGCGTGACCATCATCCTGGCCAGCCACCAGTTGCTCGAGGTCCAGCGCGTCTGCGACCGCGTGGCCATCTTCAATCGCGGAACCCTGGCCGCCGAGGGCAAGGTCAGCGAACTGACCGCGGCCGGCGAGCGTCTGCGCCTGTCGGCCACGCCCCTGGCCCGGATCATGAGCGTGCTGGGCGACAAGGGGACGATCGACGGCGACGCCGTTCTGGCCGCCATTCCCAGGGCCGAGGGCCCCGCCCTGCTGCGCGCCCTGATCGAACAGGGCGTCGACATCGACGAGGCCCGCTGGGTCGGCGCCGATCTGGAAAGCGTCTTCATGGCCGAGACCGGCCCCGCACGCACCGATGCTCAGGTCCGGGAGGCCCACCATGCTGGCTGACGCCGTCCGCTCCGAATTCTATCGCCTGCTTCAGAACCGCACCGCGGTCTTCTTGAGCGTCTTCTTCGTTCCGATCGTGGGACTGGCGATCTCGATCCTCGGCTTCCTCCTGATCAAGTCGAAAGCGGCGCAGATCAGCGGCGGCAACCTGCCTTCCGAGCTGTCGCTGGGCGGCCCGCTGGATCTCGGCGCGGCACTGGCGGGCAACGCCGGCGATCTGGCCAATCCGGCCATCCTCGCCTTTCTGCTGATCGGCGCGGCCACCCTCTATGCCGGAGACTATCGCTGGGAGACCTGGCGGCTGATCAGCGCCCGCAACACCCGTCCCAATCTGCTGCTGGGCAAGGTCGGCGTGGTGAAGTTCCTGGCGCTGGCCGCCATGCTGGTCTTCCTGCTGATCGGCTCCGTGTCCGACGTGGCGAAGGGCCTGATCTTCGACCGCCCCATGACCTTCGGCTTCGGCGCCCAGCAGGCGGCTCAGTTCGGCCTGCTGTTCCTGCTGTCCTTCGTGCGCGTGGTGCAGTTCCTGATGATCAGCCTGTTGGCGGCGACGCTGACGCGGTCGCTGCTGGCGGCCCTGTTCATCCCGCTGGTGGTCGGCGTCGGCCAGTTTTTCCTCGGCGGCCCGTTCGCGCCCATGCTGGGGCTGGAGCCGGGCGACTGGCTGACCCAACTGCTGCTGCCCGGCACGGCGTTCGAGACGCTCAAGGCCCTGATCAAAGGCGGCATGGAAGCCTCCACCCTGCCCGCTGGCGTCATGGTCAAGGCCATCGCCAGCCTGGCCCTGTGGAGCCTCGCCCCCCTAGCCGCCGCCATCGCCTGGTTCAGCCGTCAGGACCTGTCCAAGGAGTAGCGGCTAGAGCGAAATCGCGCAGCGTTTCACCAGCCGATCAAGCTCTAAAGCTGCTTCTCCATCCAGACGTCGGCGCGCGCATAGGGCGTCGGCTGCGGCGGCAGGTTTGTAAAGCCGAACCGATGATAAAGGGCGATTGCGGGCGCCAGGGTCGAACTGGTTTCCAGATAGAGGCGGTGCGCGCCCGCAGCCCGGGCCGCCGCCTCGCAGGCCTCCAGCAGGCGCACCGCCAGCCCGCCGCCCCGCGCCTGCGGCGTCACGGTCATCTTGGTGACCTCATAGCCCCCGTCCGCCATGGCGATCAGGCCGCAGCAGCCCACCGGCACGCCCTCCCGCTCCGCGAAGAAGATATGGCCGCCCTGGCTCAGGATTCGTCCCTCGGGATCATCCAGTGTCAGATGATCCTTGGCCTCCAGCGCGAAGCCGCCCTCCACCAGCCAGTCGGTGTTCAACCGCTTCCAGGCCTCACGATGGGCCGGGGTGAAGGCGACGATACGGTCTTGGGTACTGGTCATAGGGCCTGTATCGCGGCAAGGCCCGCCGCTGGCAACGGATCAGCCGACCGAGCGGGCAGCTAATCGTTGTTCCAGTTCCGCGAGATCGGCGACGAACCAGACATGGTCCCCCGCGTTCGCCTCGCGGACGAAATCCCGCAGGGCTTCGCTGGCCGCCGCGGGGGCCGCGATGTCCCCCACCACAGCCAGCTTCAGGCGATAGTTGACGAACTTCTGCACGACCGCGCCCAGAACGCCCGTCCTCAGACGAAGGAAGTCCTCGGCCAGAAGCGACGTCGGCACCGCCACCCAGTCCGCCTCCAGCCCCCACAGCCGCCCCATCAGGTCCAGCGCGTCGGCCTCGCCTTCCAGGCGCGGACCATCGCTGGCGCAGACGAACACCGGCCAGCCTGCCAGAACCCGGATCGCGTCGTCCATCGCTCGCCCCAAAAGCAAAAGGGCGGCAGGTCCGAAACCCGCCGCCCTCTCTATTCTACTCCGGAAACGGTGAAGCCGATCAGGCTTCGTCGTCGCCTTCGATCGCATAGACCGGACCCGAGTCCAGGCCCTTGGCGGCGGCGTCGCGATCGACGAACTCGATCACGGCCATCGCGGCGTTGTCGCCATGACGGAAGCCGGCCTTCATGATGCGGATATAGCCGCCTTGACGTTCGGCGTAACGCGGGCCGATCGTTTCAAACAGCTTGCCGACTTGCGGCACGTCGCGGACGGCGCTGATGGCCTGACGACGGGCGTGCAGGTCGCCTTTCTTGGCGAGGGTGACCAGCTTCTCGACGAAGGGACGCAGTTCCTTCGCCTTGGGCAGGGTCGTCGTGATCTGCTCGTGCTTGATCAGCGAGGCGGCCATGTTGGCGAACATGGCTTGGCGGTGGCTGACCGTACGGCCGAGCTTGCGGTAAGCGGCGCCGTGGCGCATCGGGGTCTCTCCTACTCAACCCTGGTTTCCGGCCTTTACTAAGGGGCGGGACCTGGGGCCTTGTTCATTCTAACCGCCCCATCCGCGCCCCGAAGGGCGCTGGGCGGAGGGTTGATGATCAGATCTGGTCGTCGAACTTTTTGGCCAGATCTTCGATGTTTTCGGGCGGCCAGTTCGGCACGTCCATGCCGAGCGACAGGCCCATCGTCGCGAGAACTTCCTTGATCTCGTTCAGCGACTTGCGGCCGAAGTTCGGGGTGCGAAGCATTTCGCCCTCGGTCTTCTGGATCAGGTCGCCGATATAGACAATGTTGTCGTTCTTCAGGCAGTTGGCCGAACGGACCGACAGCTCCAGTTCGTCGACCTTCTTGAGCAGGGCCGGGTTGAAGGGCAGGTCGGGCTTGCCGTCCGTCGCCTCAACCGCCTTGGTCGGCTCGTCGAAGGTGATGAAAATCTGCAGCTGGTCTTGCAGGATGCGGGCGGCATAGGCCACCGCGTCAACCGGCGAGACGGCGCCGTTGGTTTCGACTTCTAGGATCAGCTTGTCGTAATCCATCGACTGGCCCTGACGGGTCGGCTCGACGCGATAGGCGACGCGCTTGACCGGCGAGTACAGGGCGTCAACGGCGATCAGGCCGATGGGCGCATCTTCCGGACGGTTCAGTTCGGCGGCGACGTAGCCCTTGCCGTTCTGGACAGTCAGTTCCATGCGCACCGAAGCGCCGTCGTCCAGGGTGCAGATGACGTGGTCGGGGTTCAGAACCTCGATGTCAGCCGGGACTTCGATCTGACCAGCCGTCACGACGCCGGGGCCCGTGGCGCGCAGAGTCATGCGCTTGGGGCCTTCGGCGTGCATGCGCAGCGCCAGTTGCTTGATGTTCAGGACGATGTCGACCACGTCCTCGCGAACGCCTTCCAGCGACGAGAACTCGTGGACCACGCCGTCGATCTGGATGGCCGTGACAGCCGCGCCTTGCAGCGACGACAGCAGCACGCGACGAAGCGCGTTGCCGAGCGTCACACCGAAACCGCGCTCGAGAGGCTCAGCGACCAGACGCGCCTTGCGCAGCGGGTCGGATCCGCCCTCGACTTGCGGCTTCTCGGGACGGATCAGCTCTTGCCAATTTCTTTCGATCATAGAGTCCCTCGAACGGGTTTCGCCGGCTCCGCACCCTCACGTTCAGGGCAGTCGGAACCGGCGGGGAAAGGGGTAGGCGGTTCGCTTAGACGCGGCGGCGCTTGGGCGGACGGCAACCATTGTGCGGCATCGGCGTGACGTCGCGGATGGTCGTGATCGTCAGACCCACGGCCTGCAGAGCGCGAAGCGCCGACTCACGGCCGGAACCCGGACCCGAGACGTTGACTTCCAGCGTCTTCACGCCGTGCTCTTGAGCCTTCTTGCCGGCGTCTTCAGCAGCCATCTGGGCGGCGTAAGGGGTCGACTTACGCGAACCCTTGAAGCCCATGTGACCGGCCGAAGACCAGGAAATCGCGTTCCCCTGGGCGTCCGTGATCGTGATCATGGTGTTGTTGAAAGAGGCGTTCACGTGGGCGACGCCCGACGTGATGTTCTTGCGCTCGCGCTTCTTTACGCGACCCGTTTCCTTGGCCATCGATCAGCCCTCTCTTACTTCTTCTTGCCGGCGATCGGCTTGGCCGGACCCTTGCGGGTACGGGCGTTGGTATGCGTGCGCTGACCGCGGACCGGCAGGCCCTTACGGTGACGCAGGCCGCGGTAGCAGGCCAGGTCCATCAGACGCTTGATGTTCATCGACGTCTCACGGCGCAGGTCGCCTTCGACGGTGTGGTCCTTGTCGATCGTTTCGCGGATCTGCAGGACTTCTGCGTCGGTCAGCTGGTTCACGCGGCGAGCCGGCTCAATGCCGACCTTCGCGGTGATTTCCTTGGCGGCGTGTGCGCCGATGCCATGGATGTACTGAAGCGCGATTTCGACGCGCTTGTTGGTCGGAATGTTGACGCCAGCGATACGGGCCACGAGAATCTCCAGATACGCTTAAACAGACGCGGAAACCGCTCCGGTCAACAGACCAGGAGCGTGTGCGCCCTTCGCGGAAGCGGCTCTTATACAGGGGATTCTATTTGCGTCAATGCCGCCCCCCATCGCCGCTCGCGAGCATCGGCTGCGGAGCAGGAAAGGCGACCGCGATCGTCTGGCGATGACGGCGGTTGAAGCGCCCGACGCCCAAGGGCGGTCTATAGCGGAACTCTTCGGCTTTCCGAAGCGCCGCCGCCCCCACGCCCGCGCCGGACGGATGTTCGTCCTTCACACGGCAATCCTCAAGCCGGTCGCGGCCGACCCGGATATAGCATTGTAGCACGGCGTAGGGACCGGGCAGCGAGGTCAGGGAACTGGCCGAAACATTGGCCGACATGACGGCCCCGCGCGGACCGCTGACAAGAACAGGCCCCGCCCCGCGGCCCGAACCTGCGCCGTCCCCCGTCCCGACTCCCTCGCCCGTCCCGGTTCCTTCGCCGCCCCGCCCCATGCCCGGCTCGATGGTCGGGACGGCGGCGAGGCCGACCTCAAGCGCGGGAAGCGGCGCCTGCACCAGAGGCGCCGACAACTCCGCCGTCTCCGTCGGGGCATCGGGCGGCCTGTGGATTCGCGACGCGGTCGCGGGCGCGCCTCCCCTCGGCTGTGTGTCCGTCCCTTGGGGCGGCGGCGGCTGAAGCCGCATCATCAGAATGTCGAACACCGGCGGCGTAACGGGCTCCAACGGAAAGTCCTGACGGCTCAGGCCGAAGCCGGCGATCAGAACGGCGTGGATCAGGCCTACCCCGACGACCGCGCCCAGGCGTCGCCTGGGGTCCGAACCGTGATGCGTCGCCACGCTCACAAGCGATCTCTCCATCGGCATGAAAATAACACCGGAATACGACGCATCATGCCCAACTGCCGCAGGTGGTCAACGGCCCCCGGGCCCGACGACGCCGCCCCCCGCCTCACGGCCAAAGCACGGCGACGGGAACCTCCTGCCCGTCGACCGGCACGCCGTCGCGCGTGGGCGGCTGAAAACGGAAATAGATCGCAGCCGCCAGGGCGGCGGCGCCAAATCCCATGCCGGGCGGCGCTTCATCCACCACGCGGCAGCCCTCCAGCCGCGTGTCGAGCCGGATGCGGCAAGACAGGACGGCCTGCCCGCCCATTCTCTGACGAAACGCCGCAGGCGGGTGAAGCCGGCGCAACTCCTCCAGGGTCGGTCCGCGCAACAGGCGGAACCGACCGTCTCCGGCGCCCCGCCCTAAGCCCGCCCCGGTTCCTCCCCCCTCACCGGCGCCCTGCCCGCCCTGGCCGGGACCGGGAGCGGGCGACGCAGACGGCGCAGCCCCGACAACCAGCGGCTGTTCCGGCGCCGGGCGCGCAGACGCGGTGATTTCTGGCAGAGGTCGGAGGGGCCTGGGTCGCGCGGGCCGGGTAATCGACGGCGCAGCGGGCGCGCCGCCGCCCATGGTTGGGGTCGGCCTACGCAGCGGAGGCGGCTTGGGGACCGGTTCTGGCCGGATCAGGTCCACGACGATGGGGGGATTGGGCGGAACGAACCGCCGATCCGCCTGAATCTGGCCGAGCAGAAGAAAGAGACCGACATGGGCCAGACCGACGACGCCCGCCGCGCTGAAACGCGCCAGAGTGCGATGGCGCGAGGTCGGTCTGTCGGTCAACAGCGCCTCCTGAATGCGGTCGCCCCGAGCCTAACGCCCGAACGCCGCTTCAGATCAGGCAATTCAGGCCAGAGCGCCGTCGATAGCGCCGGCGACCGTGGCGATATCGCCCATGCCGTCGATCTCGGTCAGCTTGCCCTGCGCCTCATAGTAGGGAAGCAGCGGAGCGGTCTGGCGGTTATACACAGCCAGACGATCCTTGAAGGTCTCGGGATTGTCGTCCGGACGGCCCTGCTCGGCGAAGCGCTTGGCGATCCGATCGGTCAGCGCCTGGTCGTCGACCTTCAGGCGAACGACCCGGTCGATCCGGGCGCCGCGCGTGGCCAGCATCGCGTCCAGGGCTTCCGCCTGGGCCACGTTGCGGGGGAAGCCGTCGAAGATGGCGCCGCCGGCGGCCTCGGCCTCCGCCAGGCGGTCCTCGATCAGGGCGATGACGATCTCGTCGGTGACGAGGTCGCCGCGCGCCAGAACGTCCTTGACCTTGAGGCCCAGCTCCGAGCCTGAGGCGATCGCCGCGCGCAGCATGTCGCCAGTCGAGAGCTGGATCATGCCGCGCCCGTCGACCAGCCGCTTGGCTTGCGTGCCCTTGCCGGCCGCAGGCGGCCCGAACAGGATCAGGTTCATCGTACGGGCTCCCCTACCGGAGTATCAGCGCCGGGCGGGGGCGGAGCCGCCCCGGCCGCGACCACGCAGCTTCGCCTTCTTGATCAGGCCTTCGTACTGGTGCGCCAGCAGTTGGGACTGGATCTGGGCGACAGTGTCCATCGTCACCGACACGACGATCAGGATCGACGTCCCGCCGAAGTACAGGCTGTTGCCCATCTGGCTGACCAGGAACTCCGGCAGCAGGCAGACGGCGGTGATATAGCCGGCGCCGATCACCGTCAGGCGAGTCAGGACATAGTCCAGATACTCGGCCGTGCGCTTGCCCGGACGGATCCCCGGCAGGAAGCCGCCGTACTTGCGCAGGTTCTCGGCCGTGTCCTCGGGGTTGAAGGTGATCGAGGTGTAGAAGAAGCAGAAGAAGACGATCAGGATCGCATACAGGATCATGAACAGCGGCTGGCCGTGCGTCAGCTGCGCCGTCACCAGCGGCAGCCAGCTCATCCACTCGGGCAGATTGGCCTGAGCGGTGAACGTAGCCACCGTCGTCGGCAGCATCAGCAGCGACGAGGCGAAGATGGCCGGGATGACGCCGGCGGTGTTCACCTTCAGCGGCAGGAACGAGCGTTCGCCGCCCGTCATGCGGTTGCCTTCCTGGCGCTTCGGATACTGGATCAGAAGGCGGCGCTGGGCGCGCTCCATGAAGACGATGAAGACGATCACGCCCACGGCCATGATGGCGATGGCCAGCAGGGCGAAGGCCGACATCTGGCCCTGCTGGGCCAGACCGAGCAGACGCGCCACCGTCGACGGCAGAACCGCCACGATGCCGGCGAAGATGATCAGCGAGATGCCGTTGCCGACGCCGCGCGCCGTCACCTGCTCACCCAGCCACATCAGGAACATGGTGCCGCCCGTCAGGGTGGTGACCGTCGAGATGATGAAGAAGATGCCCGGCTGATCGATCAGGCCGCTCTGGGCGTTCAGGCCCGCGGCGATGCCGAAGGACTGGGCCAGGGCCAGGAACACCGTCAGATAGCGGGTGTACTGGTTCAGCTGCTTACGGCCGCTTTCGCCGCCTTCCTTCTTCAGCTTCTCCCAGGGCGGATACACCGCGCCCATCAGCTGCACGATGATCGAGGCCGAGATGTACGGCATCACGTTCAGCGCGAAGACGGCCATCCGCTCGACCGCGCCGCCCGAGAACATGTTGAACATGTCCAGGATGCCGCGCTGGCCCTGAGGGTTCTGGAAGAAGGCCAGGAAGGCCTCGGAATTGATGCCCGGAATCGGAACATAGGTGCCGATCCGATAGACCAGCAGCGCGCCCAGCGTGAACAGCAGGCGTTTGTGCAGCTCGGTCGCTTTCGCGAACGAGCCCATGTTCATATTGGCGGCGAGTTGTTCAGCGGCCGAAGCCATTACGCGGTCCCCACGACTATGCCCGTCGTCAGATAGGCGGAAAGCGGCCGTCTTGCGAGGGCCGCTTTCATGATTTTCGTCATCCCGGTTCGGACGATCCCGGCGAACGCCGCCTCAGCAGCGCCCGCACGGGATGACGACATCGATTTAGGCCTTGGCTGCGGCGCGCTTGGCGCGAGCCGAGACCTTGTTGGCGTCGCCCAGCGGAGCCTTGGGCGCCGGAGCCTTGCCCTTGGCCAAGTTGCGCTTCTCGACGCGAGCGGCGGCCTTGGCTTCAGCGGCGATGCGCTGTTGCTCGACCGAACCGCCAGCAGCTTCGATCGCCTTGACGGCGCCGGCCGAGGCCGACCACACGACCAGGTTCAGCTTGGCCTTCAGCTCGCCTTCGCCCAGCACGCGCACGCCGTCCTTGACGCGGCGGATCACGCCGGCGGCCACCAGGGCGGCGCCGTTGATCTCAGCCTTGGCGTCCAGCTTGCCGGCGTCGATAGCCTCTTGCACGCGCCACAGGTTCACTTCGGCCAGCTTCAGAGCGTTGGCGTTGTTGAAGCCGCGCTTGGGCATACGCATGTACAGCGGCATTTGACCGCCTTCGAAGCCGCCGATGGCGACGCCCGAACGCGACTTCTGACCCTTGACGCCGCGACCGGCGGTCTTGCCCTTGCCCGAACCCGGGCCACGGCCGACGCGCATACGCTTCTTGTGGGCGCCTTCGTTGTCGCGAATTTCGTTCAGTTTCATGTGCCTGATCCTTTCGGGTGCTAGCGCCAGACCGCAAGGCGGCACTGACTCGGCGTTGGAAAAATTGAAGGCCGCTTCTAGGCGGCCTATCGCAGCATCGCAAGATGCTTCTTCAAAAGCGAAACGCCCTCCCCCGCGAACGGGAGAGGGCGAAACAGCTTACTTCTCGACGACTTCGAGCATGTGGGCGACCTTGGCGATCATCCCACGAACCGAAGGGGTGTCTTCCAGCGTCGACTCGCGGCCGATGCGGTTGAGACCCAGGCCCGCCAGGGTGGCGCGCTGATCAGCCTTGCGGCGGATCGGGCTGGCCGTCTGGCGAACCGTGACGGTCGCTTTTTCTTGCTTGGCCATGTCTATCAGCCCTCGACAGCTTCAGGCGCCGATGCGCCATCGTTGCGACGGCCCATCAGGTCGGAGACCTTCTTGCCACGCTTCGAGGCCACCTGACGCGGCGACGATTGGACCTTCAGAGCTTCGAAGGTCGCACGGATCATGTTGTAGGGGTTCGACGAGCCGGTCGACTTGCCCACGACGTCTTGAACGCCGAGGGTTTCGAGGACCGCACGCATCGGACCGCCAGCGATGACGCCGGTCCCGGGAGGGGCGGCGCGCATCATGATCTTGCCAGCGCCCCAACGGCCGTTGCCGTCGTGGTGCAGGGTGCGGTTCTCGCGGAGCGGAACGCGGATCATCGTCTTCTTGGCTTCTTCAGTCGCCTTGCGGATGGCTTCCGGCACTTCACGCGCCTTGCCATGACCGAAGCCGACCCGGCCCTTGCCGTCGCCCACAACCATCAGGGCTGCGAACGAGAAACGACGTCCGCCCTTAACGGTGGCGGCGACGCGGTTGATGTGCACCAGCTTTTCGACGATGTCCGAATCCGGACCGTCAACAGCGGGAGCGTTACGGTCGCGGCGGTCGCGGTTCTGACCACCTTGTCCGCGTTGGGGTTCACGAGCCATGCTTCTCGTCCCTTAGAAGTTCAGGCCGGCTTCACGCGCGGCCTCCGCCAGCGCCTTGACGCGGCCGTGATAGATGTAGCCGCCGCGGTCGAAGACGACGTCGGTGACACCCTTCTCCTTGGCGCGTTCGGCGATCAGCTTGCCAATGGCGGCTGCAGCGGCGACGTCCGAGCCCTTGGAACCCTTGCCGCCTTCCAGCGACGAGGCGGCGGCCACCGTGACGCCCTGGGCGTCGTCGATGATTTGAGCCGAGATGTTCTTGTCCGAACGGAAGACCGACAGACGCAGACGGCCGTTGGAGACGGCCTTGAGGCGACGACGGTTGCGTTCGGCGCGGCGCTTGGCCAGTTGTTGAAGAGAAAGAGCCATGACTTACTTCTTCTTGCCTTCCTTGCGCCGGACCTTTTCGCCCGAATAACGCACGCCCTTGCCCTTGTAGGGCTCCGGCGGACGCAGTTTGCGGATCACGGCGGCGATCTCACCGACGGCCTGCTTGTCAGAGCCCGAGATCTTGATCTCGGTCTGCTTCGGCACGACGAAGGTGATGCCGGCCGGCGGCGCGATGTCGACTTCATGCGAGAAGCCGAGTTGCAGCGACAGCGACTGGCCCTTCAGGGCGGCGCGGTAACCCACGCCGACCAGTTCCAGGGTCTTCTCGAAGCCGTCGGTGACGCCGACGACCATGTTGTCGACGAGGGTGCGCGACAGACCCCACATGGCGCGAGCGCGCGGGGTGTCCAGACGCGGGGTCAGCGACAGACCCTCTTCGCCTTGGGTGACTTCGATTTCTTCGGCCACGGTCCAGGAGCGTTCGCCCTTGGGACCCTTGACCGAGACGGTCTGGCCGTTGAGCGTGACAGTCACGCCCTTCGGCACAGCAATGGTTTTCTTGCCAATACGGGACATATCAGTAGACCCTGCAGAGGACTTCGCCGCCGACGTTAGCGTCGCGGGCGTTGGCGTCAGACATGACGCCCTTCGAAGTCGAAAGGATCGAGATGCCGAGGCCGTTCTTGATCGGCTTCAGATCGTTGATAGCCGAATAGACGCGGCGGCCGGGCTTCGACACGCGGGCGATCTCAGCGATCACCGGCTGGCCGTCGAAGTACTTCAGCTCGATCTCGAACTGCGGGAACTCGCCGGGGTTTTGAACCAGCGAATAGCCGCGGATGTAGCCTTCGTCCTGCAGCACGTCGAGGACGCGCTGGCGCAGACGGGAGGCCGGGGTCAGCACCTTGGAACGCTTGCGGGTCGCCGCGTTCTTGATGCGAGCGATCATGTCGCTCAGGGGATCGTTGATCATCATGTCTGTTCGCTCCCCTTACCAGCTCGACTTCGTCAGGCCGGGGATTTGCCCCAGGTTGCCGAGTTCGCGCATGGCGATACGGCTCATCTTGAGCTTGCGGTAGAAAGCCCGCGGACGACCCGTGACTTCGCAACGGTTGCGAATACGGCTCGGCGCGGAGTTGCGCGGCAGCTCAGCCAGCTTCAGGCGCGCGTCGAAGCGCTCCTCCAGCGGCAGGCTTTCATCGTTGGCGGTCGCCTTGAGGGCAGCCCGCTTCGCGGCATACTTCGCAACCAGGGCCTTGACGGCTTCGTTACGGTTTACGGCGCTTTTCTTAGCCATTGTTCTCTTCCCTTCCCGCTCAGTTCTTCACGAACGGGAACTTGAACTCGGTGAGGAGAGCCTTGGCTTCCGCATCGGTCTTGGCCGTGGTGCAGACGACGATGTCCATGCCCCACATCTGGTCGATCTGGTCGTAGTTGATCTCGGGGAACACGATGTGCTCCTTCAGACCCGTGGCGTAGTTGCCGCGACCGTCGAACGAAGTACCTTTCAGGCCACGGAAATCCTTCACGCGCGGCAGCGCGATCGTGATGAACCGGTCCAGGAACTCGTACATCTGGGCGCCGCGCAGCGTAACCTTGCCGCCGATGACCATGCCTTCACGCAGCTTGAAGCCGGCGATGGAGTTACGAGCCTTGGTCGGCACAGCCTTCTGGCCGGCGATGGCCGTCAGATCCTTGAGGGCCGCGTTGGCCTTCTTGGAGTCAGCGACAGCTTCACCGATACCCATGTTCAGGACGATCTTGTCCAGCTTGGGGATCTGCATCTCGTTGGTGTAACCGAACTGTTCTTTCAGGACGGCGCGGATGCGAGCCTGATATTCGGTCTTGAGACGCGGCGTGTACTTGGTGTCAGCCATTAGATGACGTCTCCCGTGGTCTTGGCGAAGCGAACCTTGGCGTCGCCTTCGACCTTGAAGCCGACGCGGGTCGCCTTGCCGTTGGCGTCGGCGACTGCGACGTTCGACAGGTGAAGCGAAGCTTCCTTGTGCTTGATGCCGCCTTGCGGGTCAGCCTGGCTCGGGCGCGTGTGGCGCTGAACCATGTTGACGCCTTGCACGACGACGCGGTTTTCGGTCGGGAGAACGCGGAGCACCTGGCCGGTGCGGCCCTTGTCCTTGCCGGCCAGGACGACAACGTTGTCGCCCTTCTTGATCTTGGCGGCCATGTTACAGGACCTCCGGAGCCAGCGAGATGATCTTCATGTGGTTCTTGGCGCGCAGTTCGCGAGGAACCGGGCCGAAGATCCGCGTGCCGACCGGCTCGTTCTGCTTGTTGACGATGACGGCGGCCGACTTGTCAAAACGAATGACCGAGCCGTCCTTGCGCTGGATGTCCTTGGCGGTGCGCACGACGATAGCGCGAACAACGTCGCCCTTCTTCACGCGGCCGCGAGGAATAGCTTCCTTCACCGAGGCGACAATAGTGTCGCCCACCGAGGCGTAGCGGCGCTTGGAGCCGCCCAACACCTTGATGCACATGACCCGGCGGGCGCCCGAGTTATCGGCGACCTCCAGGTTAGTTTGCATCTGGATCATAGGATCCGATCCTTCTCTTTTACGAAGCCGAGGCGGGGGAAACGACTTCCCAACGCTTCAGCTTGGACTTGGGGGCGCACTCGACGATGCGTGCGACGTCGCCGACTTTGAGGGCGTTGCCCTCATCGTGAGCGTGGTACTTCTTGGACAGACGGACGATCTTCTTCAGGACCGGGTGCAGCAGAGTGCGCTCGACCTTCACGACGACCGTCTTGTCGCCCTTGTCGGACACGACCACGCCTTCAAGAATACGTTTGGGCATAGGTGTTTCCTTAAACCGCCGCGCGCTTCTCACGCAGAAGCGTGGAGATGCGAGCGATGTCTTTGCGGACTTCACCAACGCGGTGAGTCTTTTCCATCTGGCCGGTAGCGGCCTGGAAGCGCAGGTTGAACTGTTCCTTCTTGAGCTTCAGCAGCTCGTCGGCCAGTTGATCGGGGGTTTGACCCCGGAGATCGGCGATCTTGGTCATGCCGCTTCCTCAAGGTGAGCGATGCCGGCGTCCAGGCGGGTGACCACCTTGGTGCGGACCGGCAGCTTGGCCGCGCCGAGGCGCAGTGCTTCGCGAGCCACATCGTCCGGCACGCCGTCGATTTCGAACAGGATACGGCCCGGGTGGCAACGCGCGGCCCAATGGTCCACGGCGCCCTTGCCCTTACCCATCCGGACTTCGGCCGGCTTGCCCGTGACGGGCAGATCCGGGAAGACCCGGATCCAGACGCGGCCCTGACGCTTCATCTGACGCGTGATCGCGCGGCGAGCCGCCTCGATCTGACGTGCAGTGATGCGTTCCGGTTCCACCGTCTTCAGGCCGTAGGAGCCGAAAGTCAGCGAGAAACCACCCTTGGCAGCGCCATGGATGCGGCCCTTGAAGGCCTTGCGGTACTTGGTCTTTTTCGGTTGCAACATGGCCTATCAGCCCTCACGACCACGGCGCGGACCGCGATCACCGCGGGGGCCGCCACGGCCTTCGTTGGACGACGGACCCGAGGCTTCCAGGGCCCAGCGCTTGTCCTGAGCCATCGGGTCGTGCTCGAGCACTTCACCCTTAAAGACCCAGACCTTCACGCCAATGATGCCGTAGGTCGTCTTGGCTTCATAGAAGCCATAGTCGATGTCGGCGCGCAGGGTATGCAGCGGCACGCGACCTTCGCGGTACCATTCCATACGAGCGATTTCAGCGCCGCCCAGACGACCGGCGACGTTGATCCGAACGCCCTTGGCGCCCAGACGCATCGCCGACTGCATCGAACGCTTCATGGCGCGACGGAAAGCGATCCGGCGTTCCAGTTGTTGCGCGATGTTCTCGGCGATCAGCTGCGCGTCGGTTTCCGGCTTGCGGACTTCGACGATGTTCAGGTGAACTTCGCCTTCAGTGCGGGCCGAGATGTCCTTGCGGAGCTTCTCGATGTCAGCGCCCTTCTTGCCGATCACGACACCCGGACGGGCGGCGTAGATCGTCACGCGGCACTTCTTGTGCGGACGCTCGATGATGATGCGCGAGACGCCGGCAGCGAGCAGGCGCTCCTTCAGCCACGTGCGCAGCTTCAGGTCCTGGTGCAGCAGGCGGGCGTAGTCGGCGCCGCCGGCGAACCAGCGGCTGTCCCACGTGCGGTTCACGCCGAGGCGCAGACCGACCGGATTGATTTTCTGTCCCATCAGGCGGCCTCGCCGGCTTCACGGACCACGATCGTGATCTCGCTGAACGGTTTCAGGATGCGCGACGAGCGACCACGAGCGCGGCTCGCGAAACGCTTCATCACCAGGTTCTTGCCCACGAACGCTTCAGCGACAATCAGATTGTCGATGTCGAGGTTGTGGTTGTTTTCGGCGTTCGAAACGGCCGAATACAGAACCTTGCGGACGTCGGTGGCGATGCGCTTGCGGCTGAATTCAAGCTCGTTCAGCGCCTTCTGAACCGGCAGACCGCGGATCGATGCGGCGACCAGGTTCAGCTTTTGAGGGCTGATGCGAACGTTGACCAGCTTGGCGCGAGCCTCGGTGGCGCCGACGCGGCGGGGGTTGTTGGACTTGGCCATCAGTTACTTCCTTTTGGCCTTCTTGTCCGCCGCGTGACCCGGGAAGCTCCGGGTCGGGGCGAACTCGCCAAACTTCATGCCGACCATGTCTTCGTTGACCATCACCGGCACGTGCTTTTGGCCGTTGTGGACGCCGAAGGTCAGACCGACAAACTGCGGCAGGATGGTGGAACGACGCGACCAGGTCTTGATCACATCCTTGCGGCCCGACGTTTGAACGGCGTCGGCCTTCTTGAGCAGATACCCGTCGACAAACGGGCCTTTCCAGGAGGAGCGGGCCATTCTTAGCGAGCCTTCTTCACGTGGCGAGTACGGATGATGTACTTATCCGTAGCCTTGTTCTTGCGGGTGCGGGTGCCCTTGGTGTCCTTGCCCCACGGCGTAACCGGGGTACGACCACCAGAGGTCCGGCCTTCACCACCACCATGCGGGTGGTCGATCGGGTTCATGGCGACGCCGCGAACGTGCGGACGCCAGCCCATGTGACGAACGCGACCGGCTTTGCCGAGGTTCTGGTTCATGTGGTCGGGGTTCGAAACCGCGCCCACCGTGGCCATGCAGCCGTCCAGAACCATACGCAGTTCGCCCGAGCCGAGACGGATCTGGGCGTAGCCCTGATCGCGGCCGACCAGCTGAGCGTAGGCGCCGGCCGAACGGGCCAGCTGAGCGCCCTTGCCCGGCTTCATTTCGATGTTGTGGATGATCGTACCCACCGGCATCGAACGGAGCGGCATGGCGTTGCCCGGCTTCACGTCGGTCTTTTCGCCCGCGATCACCGTGTCGCCGGCCTTAAGGCGTTGCGGCGCGATGATGTAGGTCTTTTCACCGTCTTCGTAGGTCACGAGAGCGATGAAAGCCGTGCGGTTCGGATCGTATTCCAGACGCTCGACCGTACCGATGGCGTCGAACTTGCGACGCTTGAAGTCGATCTTGCGATACAGGGTCTTGGCGCCGCCGCCGCGGAAGCGGACAGCGATACGACCACCTGCACCACGACCGCCGGACTTCGTCAGGCCTTCGGTCAGCGACTTCTCGGGACGGCCCTTGTGGAGCTCGGACCGGTCGACCAGCACCAGGGCGCGGCGGCCCGGCGACGTCGGATTGTAATGCTTCAGAGCCATCTTCTTAGAGCCCCGTCGTGACGTCGATCGACTGACCATCGGCCAGCGTCACGATCGCTTTCTTGATGTCCACGCGACGGCCCAGGATGCCCCGGAAGCGCTTGGTCTTGCCCTTTTGAACCAGGGTGTTGACCTTGAGGACGTTGACTTTGAACAGGCTTTCGACCGCAGCAGCGATCTCGTCCTTGGTCGCCGTGCCGGCGACGCGGAACACAACCTTGTTCTGCTCCGACAGGATCGTGGCTTTTTCCGTGATGATCGGAGCCAGGATGGTGTCGTAGTGTTTGGCGGTGGGTTGAGCGGCGGCCATTATGCGGCTTCCTTCTCAGCGAAGCGCGCCTCGATCGCCTCAACGGCGGCCTTGGTCAGCACCAGTTTGTCGGCCCGAAGGATGTCATAGACGTTCAGGCCGGCGTTCGGCAGCACGTCGATGTTCGGGATGTTGCGGGCGGCCAGGCCGAAGTTGGTTTCGACTTCCGGACCAGCAATGATCAGAGCCTTGGTCCAACCGAGCTTGCCGAAGGTCTCGCGCAGCGAGGCCGTCTTGGCTTCGGTGATCGAAACGCTGTCGACGACGATCAGATCGCCGGCCTTGACCTTCGAGCTGAGCGCGTGACGCAGAGCCAGGGCGCGGACCTTCTTCGGCAGCGAGTAGCCGTGGTCACGGACAACCGGACCAAAGGCGCGCGAACCGCCGACGAACTGCGGGGCACGGCGCGAACCGTGACGAGCGCCGCCGGTGCCCTTTTGCTTGTACATCTTCTTGCCCGTACGAGAGTTCTCGTTGCGGGTTTGAACCTTGTGCGTACCAGCGCGGCGCTTGGCCAGTTGCCAGTTGACGTAACGAGCCAGCAGGTCGCCGCGGATGTCGGAGATGCCGAAGACGGCTTCCGACAGTTCCACGTCGCCAGCGGCCTTGCCGTCGAGCTTGATGACAGAGAGTTTCATTACGCTTCACCGCCTTCGGTCGCTTCAACGGCCGGCGCTTCAGCCGGGGTCGAGGCGGGTTGAGCAGCCTTCGTCGACTTGACGGCGCCCGGGAAGGGAGCCTCAGCCGGACGAGCCTTCTTAACGGCGTCGCGAACCTTGACGTAGCTGCCGTCGTGACCCGGGACAGCGCCCTTGATCAGGATCAGGCCACGCTCGGCGTCCACGCGGACGACGGTGAGGTTCTGCTGGGTGACGACTTCCTGGCCGTAGTGGCCGGCCATCTTCTTGCCCTTGAAGGTCTTGCCCGGATCCTGACGCTGGCCGGTCGAACCGTGCGAACGGTGAGACACCGACACGCCGTGCGAGGCGCGCAGGCCGCCGAAGTTCCAGCGCTTCATAGCGCCGGCGAAGCCCTTACCGATGGTCTCGCCCTGGATGTCGACCTTTTGACCCGCCAGGAAGTGATCAGCCGAAAGTTCGGCGCCCACGTCCAGCAGACCTTCCGCGTCAACGCGGAATTCAGTCACGTAATGTTTGGGTTCAACCTCGGCTTTGGCGAAAACTTCGCGCTGAGCCTTGTTGGTGTTTTTTGCCTTCTTGGTTCCGGCACCCAGTTGCAGGGCGACGTAGCCGTCCCGCTCTTGAGTGCGCTGACCCACGACCTGACAGCCATCAAGCTGCAGAACCGTGACCGGGATGTGCGCGCCGTCTTCAGCGAAGACGCGCGTCATACCCAGTTTCTTGGCGATCACGCCCGTACGCATGTCGGATCCCGCCTCTTTCTTTCTTAAATCTTGATCTCGACGTCCACACCGGCCGACAGGTCGAGCTTCATGAGCGCGTCCACGGTTTGCGGGGTGGGGTCGATGATGTCGAGCACGCGTTTGTGCGTGCGGATTTCAAACTGCTCACGCGACTTCTTATCGACGTGCGGCGAGCGGTTCACGGTGAACTTTTCGATCAGGGTCGGCAGCGGGATCGGACCACGAACGGTCGCCCCGGTGCGCTTGGCGGTGTTGACGATCTCGCGCGTCGAAAAGTCGAGGACGCGATGATCGAAGGCCTTGAGCCTGATGCGGATGCTTTGATCCATATCGGTTGTTATTCCCAAGCGGTCGGAACCGCGTCCCTGTGAACCATTTCAAAGACCGAAGCCTCGGGCAGAGCCCCAAGGAACGCAAATCCGCAAAAACGATTGGCCCACGCAGAACTCCGCGAAGGCCATAAAATCCCAAGAATGCTGCAAAGAACAGTAACTTAGGTCGTTCCTGCGAACCGCGTCTGCACCCGAAGATGCACAGCCGGTCCAACAAGAGGGGCGCTTATGCCCTCCGATTCCGTTTCCGTCAAGCGCTGAAACCACGGCGCAGCGGGGGTTTGGGACTCCAGGCCGCCACCCGGACGAAGGCGGCGTGCGGGCGCATTATATAGAGGCGATCATCCGTCGCGCTCATGGCCTTCGCTTAACCCTTGCGGCGAAAGCGGGGCCACATGACCGCCCCCGTAAGGCTTGGCCTCATTCTGCCCCGCCCAGCAACACAAACATGTCGCAATGCGTCACACATCGGCAACATCGGCCTCAAACCGCTGAAAGATGACAAGTTCGTTACAGCAAAGCGGCGAATGGGGGCCTATCTCTGCCGTACCGCTGCGGTGCGAACCCGGCGGTACGAAAAAAAGGATAATCATAATGAAAACCGTCTTCCTCGCCTCGGTCGCCGCCGCCACCCTGATCGCCGCTCCCGCCTTCGCTCAAGAAGCCGTCGGCTCGGCCGGCATCGGCTACGTCCACACGGACACCGAAGGCTTCAAGACCGATGGCGCTCAACTGGACGGCGTCGGCGCCTTCCAGGTCGCCCCGGAATGGACCGTGACCGTCAACGGCGCCGTCAACTACGCTGACAGCAAGTTCGGCGACGACACGACGGCCGCTGCTGCTGCTCACCTGACCAAGACCTTCGGTTCGGACCTGCGCGCCGGCGGCTTCGTCGGCGTCACGGACCTCGGCGACGACAACACCTTCACGGTCGGCGCTGAAGTGCAGAAGTACCTGGCCAACGCGACCCTGACGGGCCTGGTGTCCTACACCGACCTGGACGGCGCTGACGCCTGGACCTTCGGCGGCGACGCTGCCTACTACGTCAACCCGTCGCTGCGCCTGAACGCTGGCGTCTCGTACAGCAACATCGACGCCGATCTGGGCGAAGCCGACGTCTGGGCCTACGGCGCCGGCGCCGAGTACCAGTTCGCCAACAGCCCGTTCAGCGTCCACGGCACGTATCAGCGCGTCTCGACCGACTTCGCCAACGTCGATGTCGATTCGGACGTCTTCATGATCGGCGCTCGCTACAACTTCGGCGGCACCCTGCAGTCGCTGGACCGCGCCGGCGCCAACCTGGGCCGCACCCTGGCCGGCCTGCCGGTCATCCGCGGCTTCTAAGCCCTACGGATACCTGCCGACTCCGGTCGGAACGAAGCCCCGGCGGAGCAATCCGCCGGGGCTTTTTCTTGGGGCGGTGCGGTCCGCTGCGGACACGAAAAAGGCCCGGGGGGTTCCACGCTCCCGGGCCTTCTCTCGCAGCAAGGGATCGGATCAGCGTCCGATGCGCACCTCGCCCGAACCCACG
Source organism: Brevundimonas sp. 2YAF1 (assembly GCF_052114745.1). NCBI lineage: Bacteria > Pseudomonadati > Pseudomonadota > Alphaproteobacteria > Caulobacterales > Caulobacteraceae > Brevundimonas > Brevundimonas sp. 2YAF1. The sequence continues at coordinate 172,569 of NZ_JBFRFI010000008.1, forward strand.
ATCGAGCGCGACACCGGCCCGGTCACTTCGGCGACGCGCACATCGCCCGAACCGGCGATGGAGGCCTCCAGGCTGATCGCGGTTCCATCGAACCTGACATTGCCCGATCCGGCGATGGCCACCTCCAGCTTCGTGGCGCGACCGCCGCGGATCGTCACGTCGCCCGAGCCGCCGATGGACACGTCAGCCGCGCCGTTCACGGCCGCGACGACGATATTGCCGGAGCCGCCGACATTGGCCTCCAGGTCACCTGTCACGCCCGCAAGGATCGAGCCCGACCCGCCGACCGAGGCCTCCAGCGAACGGGAGGCGCCTGCGCGCACAATGCCGGACCCGCCGAGGCCGATCTCAAGCCGACCATCAACATTGGCCACGGTCCAGGTGCCGCAACCTCCGGAGCCCAGGTCGACGGACCGCGCCCCCCGACCGATCGCTCCATAGACCCCGCTGCCCGCACTGACGTCCACGTCGCGCGGCGTGCGCAGCACGATCAGCGGCGCGTCTTCAAGGCGAATACGGCCCATCCCGTTCACCTCGACCGTCGCGCCCTCGCCGGGCTGGCGCCCGTCGGCTGGGCCGCTGTTGCAGTTGCGGATGCTGTCGTTGCTGATCTGAAACAGACCGCGGCGACGGCCCAGGCCGCCATCGACCCGGACCTTGTTGCCCCGGCGTTCAACGGTGAGTTGCGGCAGGTCCGCCGAACCGCGGGTGATCTCGACGGCGATGTCCGATCGGTCCTCGGGGATGACGATGACGCGGGCCACCGCGTTGCGGATCTCGGCGTCCTGCGCGGCGGCGGGCTGGGCCGCGGCCAGGGCGCTCAGAACGGCGGCCGAGGCGGCGACGTAAACGGCGATCTTCATGACAGTGTCCCTCTCCAGTTGTGCGCTGAAGGTGGTCCCGAGCGGGTCTCAAGTCATTTTAAATCGAGGTCATGAAGTCGTTGTAAGAATGGGCTTCGCGATCAGCCCTGCAACGCGCCGGCCCCGTCGACCGCCCCGACCTCAGGTTCAAAGTCGCGCTCGAAATGCGCGATCCGGCTTTTCAACGCCCCTATGCGGCGCAAGGCCAGCGAGGCCGCCCATCGCGCCGCCAGTTCCCCCTGCCCCATCCGCTCGGTGAAGCGGGGCGAACCGCCCCGGCTGCGCATCACGGCATTGGTATAGAGCGCGCCATTGCGGAAACGCGACGGCCAGGTCTGGAAATCCATCGACAGCGAGACGCAGAACCGCTCCAGATTCTCGACGCGGTGCGGCGCATACAGGGGCCAGGTCAGCGCCTGCCCGGGCTCCAGGTCCATGATCCGCGCATCGTCCTCGAACGCCCGCGTATAGGGCAGTTCCTCGGTCGTCTGGCGCGCCACCACCTGTTCCATGTTGCGCTCCGGCAGATGGGCCTCGTCGCCGGGATAGACGAAAATGCGCTTGCGCCCGCGCAGGTGGAACAGCACCACCCCCGCCGCGTCGAAATGATAGGGCGCCCCCGCCTTGGGCGAGGACAGGATCAGCTGGCCGGCGGTCTTGACCGCCTTCAGCCCCGGATAGGCTCGCTGGATCTGGCGGAACTCGGCCATCGCCGCCGCCCACAGTTCCGGCCAGCCGGTCTCGACGCCGCGAAGATTGACCCACAGCCGCCCCTGCTGGATGGCCTCCAACAGTTGCCCGCCGTCCAGCCGCCCCCGCGCGCCCGTGCGCAGCGAAACCTGCCCCTCGTCGTCGTAGTCGTAGAGGTTGATGTCGAACAGGTCGGCCGGATAGCGGTCCAGCAACGCCGCCAGGGCTTCGTCCTCGGCGAACCCTTGCGCGATCAAACCATGGGGGTGGATCGCCGCCTCGCCGATCGGGCCGGGATAGCGGGTGCCTCGCGGGGACATGAAGTTCTCTGTCCTCATGACGCAACCGCCGCGCGGCCCTTCGCCTTGGACAAGGCCGCCCGGGCGGCCGTCGCCGCGCCCCGCAAGCGGTCGAGGCTGTTCGTCTCGCACGCCTCGATGGCGTTCCAGCGCCGACGTACGCTGGCGCGCAGGCGCGCGCCGCGCTCCGCCCCCGCCAGATTCAGCAGCGACGCGGCAGCCCCTCCCAAGGCCGCCGACAGCCCGGGCCTCAGGATCGTCGCCTCCGCCACGGGCTGAACCGTGTCGCAGAAGTAGCGCTTGTAGGCCTCGCCGCCGAATCCGTAGTCGAAGTCGCGATAGCCGTGCTCCGCGCCCATACGGATGGTCTCCATGCTCAGCATGATGCCGGGCGAGCACCGCGCCAGCGCCGGGACATAGGCCGGGAACCAGAAGTGCAACCGTTGCCCGGCGTGCAGCGAATACTCCATGGCGCACACTCGTCCCCCGGCGGTCAGGACCGCGATTGAGGCGCCGAAATCATCGCCATCCGTCGCCATCAGCGCGTGCAGCAGATCCCGTGTCCAGCCGCAGGCGAAGATGTCGTGCCGCCCCGTCCGCCGATACTGCTCGCGCTTCAGGGCGATCAGGTCGTCGAGCAGAGCCCCGTCGCGCAGACCGATCCGCGCCTCGACGGGCCCAAACTCGGTCGCCATGCTGCGCCGGGCGCGCTCCTTGTCCTTGAAGTATTTGCCGAAGGCCTGGCGGCGGGCGGCGTACCAGGCGTCATAGCCGCCGTCCTCCGGGATGGTGGTTCGGAAGCTTTCGGACATCAGCGCCCCCGGCGCCGGCCCCACCCAGCCGTTGACGCTGAAGCGGGCCCCATCGAGCAGTCCGGCGACCTCGCCCAGGGTCGGGCGCGCGTCGCGCGGACCGATGACCCCATGATAGTCATTCATGGGCGCGCCGATCGGCTGGACTGCGCCGCCCCTCCGCTGATGTGGGAAATAGCCGACCACCTCGCCGTGCCGACGGAAGAGCGCCAGGGCCGCCCCCGGGCTGACCCGCCCCGCGATCTCGGCGAACTCCACGCGGAAATAGGGACTGGCCAAGTCGGGATCCGCGGCGGCCCAGGCGTTCCACTGCGCACGCTCCTGGAGCGTCAGGCTAGCGAGATCGCGAATATCAACAGTCAGTGCGCCGGACATAACTCCCCCTTTGCGCGAAACGGCGAGCAAATTCCATTCCGCTTGGCCGTTCTGGATCAGGCCCATTTCGACACGGTTTGGTGCCTCGGTGAACGACCCGTGGAGCACTGCTGGCCTACGGGCGTTGCCCTGTCTCAACAAGGGAACCGCCATGCCTGACCCCCGCCCGAACAATCGCGAAACCGAAAACGAGAACCAGAAGCCGGATCGCCCCGAACAGCCGCCTCGACCGGCCACCGAGCCCGACGGCGCCAAGGGCTCCAGCAACTCCGGCGAGACCGATACCGATCCGGCGACCGGCCTCCCGAATCCCTGACCGCGCATTTCAGGCCGCCGAAGACCTGCAAGCAGAAACGGCCCCCGGATTTCTCCGAGGGCCGCTCTGTTACGCTTGCTCTATGCTGGGCCTCTCGCGCTTGCGCGCTGCTTGAGGCCAGCACTGTTCGGGTCCGAAGACCCGGATCAATCGCTTAGGCGATGATCTTGGACACCACGCCGGCGCCGACGGTGCGGCCGCCTTCACGGATGGCGAAGCGCAGCTTCTCTTCCATCGCGATCG
>NZ_JBFRFI010000009.1:0-112203 GCF_052114745.1 Brevundimonas sp. 2YAF1
TAGAACTCATCGACTCGCCCGCCTTCCAGCGATCCCAGATTTCAGCCCGCTGGGCCGCCGAGTAATAGATCCGCCGCCGCTGCTTCATCGCCCACGCTCCATCTCCGAAGAAAAGTTAGCGTGTTGCGTTCACCGGTTGAGCCCACCGTGGTTAGCGGACATTGCGGTCGGGAAATCCTATCGCCTATAGGCACCACCTAGTCTGAGGGGGCACTTAAATGGAATTTCTCGAACATCGCTTCAATCGCGCGACCTATTGGCTCTGTTTGGCGATCCTGGCCGCTATCGCAACTTCGCTAGAGCTTTCGGGCGTGAATGTAGGGGGGATGGGCTTTGTCTTGGCGCTTCTCTACGTCTTTCGCGTGCACGACCTCGGCTGGAGTGGAAAATGGGTGTTGCTGTACTACTTCATCCAGATCGCGGCCGGAGTGATCGCTGGATTCACCATTCAACCGGACCACTTCCCCATCTTGGCCATAGTGGAGGGCGTGATCGTGGTTGCTGTCACCATCGCTTTAGGCAGCCTTCCCGGAGAAAAAGTGTCGAACCCATACGGAGCGCCCCCACCTCCCGGCCTATCCTTTAAGGGTCGAGAAACGACGAAATAGGTCCGAGGACCACCTACGTTTCAAATGCTGCCCCTTGGCTACACAGCCACCCGACGGATGTCCGCAATGGGTCGAAAGCCGCAATAGGCCTAAGGGTCGTAAACGGACTTCCGTAACGCGGGTCGCTGCCGCGCGAGGCGCGCCGACCCCGTCCCGCCCGGATCCAAAGGCCCTGTTAACCCGAACGGCGCACCCTCGGCCCCATGGTCGGGAATCGTTTCGGCCGAAGGAGCATTCATGGCGGACCTGTCGGCCGCACAGAGGGCCGCCCTGGCCCAGCTGATCGCCCGATGCCCGGACGCGATGTTGCCGCCGCTCGACGCGCTGGCGGCGACGATGACGGGCGACCGGGCGTGGGCGCTGCGCGACATGGTCGAGGCCGAGGTGCTGGACCGGCGTCGGCGCGACGCGGCCTTTGGGCCTCTGGCGCTCTTGTTCCAGCCGCGCGCCGACGGACTGGCGGGCTTGAGTTTTCCGGCGGCGGTTCCCGCGCGGCTGTGGCGGCTGGCGGTTCGCAACGAACCTGAACTGTTGCCGCAGCTGGACCGTGAGGACGAGCTGTCGCGCATGGTCGCCGACCGCCTGTGCCTGAGCGCCGCCTCGGCGGTGCGCGACCAGGCCGAGGTCGTGTGGCCGGGGGGGACGGCGAGCGAGGTCGAGGAACTGGCCGCCTGTTTCGATCTGGCGGGGCTGGCGCGACGCAGCCTGACCCATCTGGAGACCTGGCTGGGTCGACCGGGGCCGGAGGCGACGGCGGAGCTGAAGCTGGCCCTGCGTCAGGCGGCGGCGATCGCCCCGGACGGGGCGTCGCGGCTGATGGAGATCTTTTTCGCCCAGTTGTCGGACGCGCGGACGATGCTGCGGCTGGTGGCTCAGGCCACGCCCGCCGCCGGGCGCGAGACCGTGGTGGGCGAGAGCGAACTGGCCGTCTTCGTCGACCGGGTGGTGACGGCGTTAGCCCACCGCGCGGCCGAGGCGGCGGCCTTTGATCCGACCGCGCCGGGCGCCGACGCGGCCTTGCTGAAGGCCGACCTGGACTGGTGCGCCGAGACCTTGGCCGAGATCGACGTCACCCTGCCGCTGCGTCCTGACAGCGCCTGGGGCAAGGCGGTGCGGCAGGCGCGGTTGAAGATCGTCGCGCGCCTGTCCGAGTTGTTCAGCGCCGCCGAGCGGGCGGCGGAGGCGGTGCTGCCGGTCGAGCGCACAGCGATGGCGGGACGGATGACGCGGCCGACGCCGCGACTGGATGAGGCGGTCGACGCCGAGGCGGCGGCCAGGGCGAAGGCTCTGGCGGCGGTGATCGGCCTGGTGCGCGGCCCGGCGACGGTGTTCGGCTGCGAGGCCGAGCGGCGTCAGACCGCCGAGGGGCTGACCGGAAAGCTGGCCACCTGGGCCGACGAAGCGATCGAGCGGTTCAACGACGGCGTGGTCCCAAACCAGGCGATCGCGCGCAAACGCATCGCCCTGACCGTCGAGCTGCTGGGGCTGATCGGGGCCAAGGAGGCGGGCCGGACCGTGCGGCGACGCCTGACGGTGGCCGGCGCGGCGCCGAGCGTTTTGACCGATGGTGCGACTCCGCGAGCCTCGCGTCAGGTCGCCTGATCCGCTAGAGCGGCGGGCATGACGATCTTCTGGATCATGACGGGATTGGCCACGGCCCTAGCCGGGCTGGTGGTGCTGGCTGGCGCGCGGCGCGGCGCGGACGCGGAAGGCGCGGTCGACCGCGACGCCGCGGGGCGCGAACTGGCCGAGCTGGACCGGCTGAAGACGCGCGGCCTGCTGGACGAGGCGGGCTGGACCGCCGCGCGGGCCGAGGCCGGACGACGGCTGCTGGCGGCGCGTCGCGACGCGCGCGCGCCGACGGTGGGGTCGAAGGACCGTCTGTGGGTTCTGGGCGGGATCGGCCTGACGGCGGTCGCGGCGCTGGGCCTCTATGTGGGGACCGGCGCGCCGGGGATGCCGGATCAGGCCTACGAGACCCGCGTGCGCCAATGGGCGCAGTCGCCCGAGACGCTGGAGCCGGCCCAGGTCGCCGCCGTGATCGGCCGCGTCGTCAAGGATCGCCCCGACGACCATCGCGCCCTGACCATGCTGGGCGCCGCGCGATTCGAGGCGGGCGACCCCATCGGCGCGGCCTCGGCCTTCCGTCGGGCCCTGGCGCTCCAGCCGGACGACGCCCAGAGCTGGGCGCGGCTGGGCGAAAGCCTGGTGCGAGCCAACGAGGGCGCGGTCGGCGGCGACGCCGAGGCGGCCTTCCGCGAGGCGCTGAAGCACGACCCGGATCAGTTGGGGGCGCGTTATTTCCTCGGCGAAGCGGCGCTGAAGCGCGGCGACAAGGCCGCAGCGGCGGCGGCCTGGGGGCCGCTGATCGCGGCGCTGGAGCCGAACGATCCGCGTCGGGCGGACCTGCAAAAAAGACTGGGCGGGGCCGGATGACGGCCTTGCTGCAACCTATCTGTGATGTCCTGACATGAGCTGGCTTCCCAAATCGCCGAAGGCGCGTCGCCGCCTGTGGGTCGTGATCGTCGCGGCGCCCGTGCTGGCGCTGGCGGTCGGCCTGTCGCTGTGGGCCATGAAGGACAACGTCACCTATTTCTTCTCGCCGTCCGAGGCGACGGCGGACAAGGCCCCGGCGGGGCGGGTGATCCGCCTGGGCGGACTGGTCGAGGCCGGCAGCGTGGTCAAGGGCGCGGACGGGACCGTGGTCTTCGTCGTCACCGACAATGTGGGGACCACCCAGGTCCTCTATCACGGCGACCTGCCCGACCTGTTCCGCGAGGGGCAGGGGATCGTGGCGCAAGGCGCCTTCCAGCCCGACCGCACCTTCAAGGCCAGCCAGGTGCTGGCCAAGCACGATGAGACCTATATGCCGCGCGAAGTCGCCGACCGGCTGAAGGCCAAGGGCGAATGGCGGCCCGAAACGGGCGAAGCGCCTGCAGCCGCGAGCCGCAGCCTGTGATCGTCGAACTGGGGGCCTATGCGCTGATCCTGGCGCTGGCGCTGGCGACCCTGACCACATTGCTGGCCACGGTCGGTCGACTGCGTCTCAGTCCGGTGCTGGCGGGCGCGGGCGGCGGGGCGCTGATCGCCTCGGCGCTGGCGACATTGCTGGCCTTCGCGGTGCTGATCTACGCCTTCGCCGTGTCGGACTTCTCGGTGTCGAACGTGGCGATGAACAGCCACACCGACAAGCCGATGCTCTACAAGGTCGCCGCCGCCTGGGGCAGCCATGAAGGTTCGCTGGTGCTGTGGTGCCTGGTGATGACCGGCTTTGGCGCGGCGCTGGCGCTGGCGCGCGGCCTGCCGTTCGGGCTGAAGACCTCGGCGGTGGCGGTGCAGGGCGCGCTGTCGATGCTGTTCCTGGCCTTCGCCGTCTTCACCTCCAACCCCTTTACGCGTCTGGACCCGGCCCCGGTGCAGGGCGCGTCGCTGAACCCCCTGTTGCAGGACCCGGCGCTCGCCTTCCATCCGCCGCTGCTCTACGCGGGCTATGTCGGGTTTTCGGTCTGTTTCTCGCTGGCGGTCGCCGCCCTGATCGAGAAGCGGGTCGATCCGGCCTGGGGCCGCTGGGTGCGGCCGTGGGCGCTGGCGTCCTGGGCCTTGCTGACGGTCGGCATCACCCTGGGGTCGTTCTGGGCCTATTACGAACTGGGCTGGGGCGGCTGGTGGTTCTGGGACCCGGTCGAGAACGCGTCCTTCATGCCGTGGCTGGCGGGCGCGGCCCTGCTGCATTCGGCGGTGGTGACGGAGCGGCGCGGGGCGCTGGCGGGGTGGACGGTGTTTCTGGCCATCCTGGCCTTCACCTTCTCCATGCTGGGGGCATTTCTGGTGCGCTCGGGCGTGCTGACCAGCGTCCACGCCTTCGCCGTCGATCCCGAGCGAGGGATGATGCTGCTGGTCATCCTGGGCGCAGCGGCGGGCGCGGCCTTCATCCTGTTCGCGCTGCGGGCGCCGGCGATCCGGTCGGGCGCGGCCTTTGCGCCGGTCAGCCGCGAAGGCGCGCTGGTGCTGAACAACCTGTTCCTGACGGCGGCGGCGGCGACGGTGCTGCTGGGGACGCTTTATCCGCTGATCCTCGAGGGGATTTCGGGCGCGACCATTTCGGTGGGGCCGCCCTATTTCGCCGCGACCTTCGTGCCGCTGATGGTGGTGGCCTGTCTGATCCTGCCCGCCGGGCCGCTGCTGGCGTGGAAGCGCGGCGACCTGAAGGGGGCCGTGCAGCGGCTGTGGCTGGCGGCGGGTCTGGCGGTTGTGGCGGCGTTCGCGGCCTTCATGCTGTTCGAGCCGAAGAAGGCGCTGGCGGCGGCGGGACTGGGCGTGGGGGCCTGGCTGATCCTGGGCGCGCTGGCTGAACTGGCGACGCGCATCAAGGCGTTCCGCGCGCCGGTGGCTGAGACCCTGCGCCGCGCCAAGGGTCTGCCGCTGGGCGCCTGGGGAATGACCCTGGCCCATGCGGGTCTGGGCGTCTTCATCCTGGGGGCCGTGGTCGAGACCAGCTTCAAGGCTGAGGCGGCAGCGGCCATCCCCCTGGGCGGCGAGGTGTCGGCGGGACCGTGGAAGGTGACGCTAGACGCGGTGCAGGTGATCGAGGGGCCGAATTATCTGGCCGAGCAGGGGCGGCTTACCGTCGCCCCGCTGGCTGGCGACGCGGTCGAGCGCGAGATCACCGCCGAGCGCCGTTTCTTCCCGGCGGGCGGGCAGACGACGACCGAGGTGGGTCTCGACTTCCGCGGGCTGGACGACGTCTATGTGGTCATGGGCGAACGCGCGGCGACCGACAAGAACGAGCAGGCCTGGACGGTGCGGGTCTATTACAATCCTTGGGCGCGGCTGATCTTCCTGGGCCCGGCCATCATGGCGCTGGGCGGGGTGCTGTCCCTGCTGGACCGGCGGCTGCGGGTCGGGGCGGGATCGCGTCGGAAGAACGGGGAGGCCAAGGCGTGAGGCGCCTGGCGTCCCTGACCGGCGCGCTGACTCTGATGGCGGGCGCCGCGCTGGCTGAACCGCCGCCGGCGCCAGACCGGCCTCTGCCCGACGCGGCGCAGGAGGCGCGGGCGCGGGCCCTGTTCGGCGACATCCGCTGCGTCGTCTGCCAGCACGAATCCATCGCCGACAGCCCGGCGGGCATCGCCGCCGACATGCGCCGTCTGGTGCGCGAGGAGATCGCGTCGGGCAAGAGCGATCTGGCCGTGCGTCAGGACCTGGTGCGGCGCTATGGCGACTACATCCTGTTCCAGCCGCCGGTGCGGGCGGGGACCTGGCTGCTGTGGTTCGGGCCGTTCGCCCTGGTGCTGGGCGCGGGGGGGCTGTTCGTCTGGCGGGCGCGTCGTCGCCGCGCCGAGGTCGCGCCGCTGACGGCGGAGGAAGAGCAGGCGCTGGCGGAACTGACGGCCGAGTCTGACGAAGCCGGACGCTGACGTCAGCCTCTGCCCTATCTCCCGCTCATCCCGGCGGACGCCGCGATCCAGAGCTTTAGCTATGAGCGCCCCCTCGGAAATCTGGGCTGTCCAGCCACACGCAGCACGTGCGGTTCATACTGGATCCCGGCGTCCGCCGGGATGAGCGGTTTTGGGGCTGCCTATATAAATCGTCAGGCTTCGCCGCGATCCTGACGCACCTGCGCCACACGGGGAACGTCGATCGGGAACAACCATTGCGAGGGCGCATTGGCTTAGGCCGAAACGCCCTATATCCATGGGCGAACGGAGCTTTCGGAGCTCCGGCTTTCAGGACTGCAAGGACGACGATGCTGAAGCGCAAGGAGTTCATTCTGGGGGCGGCCGTCGGCCTGTCCTTCGCCGCGGTGGCGACGGCGGGCGGGGTCATCAGCTGGCCGGGCGCCCATGCGGCCCCGGCGGCGGTCAGCGGGCGGCTGGCCCCCTCGGCCGGCGCCGCGGGCGCCGCCTTCGCGCCGCCGCAGGGCGCGCCGCTCAGCTTCGCCGACATCTTCCAGCAGGTCGCGCCCGCCGTGGTGCAGATCGACGTCAAGACGCGGGTGCCCAAGCCCAGCGGCCAGACGATCCAGATTCCGGGCTTCGGCGCCGTGCCGATTCCGGGCGCGCCGCGCGGCGGCTCGGGCGAAGACAGCGAGGACAACTCGACCACGGCCCTGGGCGCCGGGTCGGGCTTCTTCATCTCGGCTGACGGCTACATCGTCACCAACAACCACGTCGTCGAGAACGCCGAGGAGATCAAGGTCAAGCTGAGCGACGAGCGCGAGCTGACCGCGCGCCTGATCGGCCGCGACCCGCTGACCGACCTGGCCGTCATCAAGGTTGAAGGCGGAAACTTCCCCTTCGTCTCGTTCGAGGACAAGGCCGAGCCGCGCGTCGGCGACTGGGTCATCGCCGTGGGCAACCCCTTCGGCCTGGGCGGCACGGCCACGGCCGGCATCGTTTCGGCCAAGGCCCGCGACATCGGCGGCAACGAGAACCCCTATACCGACTTCCTCCAGATCGACGCCGCCATCAACCGGGGCAACTCGGGCGGGCCGACCTTCGACATCTATGGCCGCGTGATCGGCGTCAACTCGGCCATCTATTCGCCGACGGGCGGCTCGGTGGGCATCGGCTTCGCCATTCCGGCGGGCATCGCCAAGGCCACGACGGACCGTCTGATGCGCGGTGAGACGATCGAGCGCGGCTATCTGGGCGTCACCATCGGCGATCTGACCAGCGACTACCGCGAGAGCCTGGGCTTGCCCGACGCGACCAAGGGCGCCTTTATCACCGACGTCACCAAGGGATCGCCGGGCGCGAGCGCGGGGCTTCTGCCGGGCGACATCGTCGTCTCCATCAACGGCCGCAGCATCCGGGGCAGCAATGAACTGACGCGCACGGTGGGTGCGGTGCAGCCCGGCGAGACGCTGAGGCTGGAGTTGTTGCGCGAAGGCCGCCGCCAGACCGTGAACGTCCGGGCGGGCACGCGTCCGGCCAATCTCGGCGCGCCTGACGCCGGCAAGGACCCGGAGGCGGAGACGCCCAATGCGCCGGCGGCGGTGGGCGAGGCGGTCGAGGGGCTGACGGTGGCGCCGATCAGCGCGGCCTTGCGCAGCCGCTACGACCTGTCGGCCGAGGTGCAGGGTCTGGTCGTCACCGCCGTCAGCCCGCAATCGCGCGCCGGGCGGTTAGGCTTCCAACCGGGCATGGTCATCGTGCAGGCTGACGGCCGCCGCGTCAGTTCGGTCAAGGACCTGCAGGACGCCGTCGAGCGGGTGAAGTCTTCGGGGCGTCCCGGGGTCCTGCTGCTGGTGCGCACGCCGAACGGCAATGCGCCCATCGTTCTGCCCTTCGCCAAGTCTGAATAAGGCGTAACTCACAGGATCGGCGGCGATGCGCTAACATCGCCGCCGAATCTTTTTTCGGAGGGGCCTATGCGTATTCTGGTGGTCGAGGACGACGCTGAGGCGGCGGCTGCGATGGTGCGGGGTCTGAGCGAGGCCGGGCACGAGGTCACGCACGCCGTGGACGGCGCCTTCGGTCTGCTGGAATCGCAGAAGGGCGGCTACGACGTCTATGTCGTGGATCGCATGATGCCGCGTCTGGACGGCGTCGGCATGGTCGAGACGGTGCGCAAGGGCGGCGATCAGACGCCGGTCCTGTTCCTGTCGGCCCTGGGCGAGGTCGAGGACCGGGTCACGGGTCTGAAGGCCGGGGCCGATGATTACCTTGTGAAGCCCTACGCCTTCGCCGAACTGATCGCCCGGGTCGAGGCCCTGGCGCGCCGTCGCGAGACGGGCGGGGTGCAGACCGTGCTCAAGGTCGGCGACCTGGAGATGAACCTGATCGCCCGCACCGTGCATCGCGGCGCGGCCGAGATCGACCTGCAGCCGCGCGAGTTCCAGCTGCTGGAATTCCTGATGCGCCACGCGGGCCAGTCGGTGACGCGCACCATGCTGCTGGAGAAGGTCTGGGAATACCATTTCGACCCCCAGACCAACGTCATCGACGTCCACATCAGCCGCCTGCGCTCCAAGATCGACAAGGGCTTCGACAAGGCCATGCTGCAGACCGTGCGCGGCGCGGGGTACCGGCTGGAGGCGTAAGCCTCCTGCCGCCCGCCTGACGTGAAACTGCCCTCCCTTTTCCGGCGGACGCCGTTTCGGCTGACGCTGCTGTTTCTGGCGCTGTTCGTGACCACGGCCAGCGCGGTGCTGGCCTATGTCTATGTCGCCTCGGCGTCGGAGGCGCGGGCCAAGGCCGAGGCGGGAGTGCGGGCCGAGGTCGAGGCGCTGACGGCGGTGTACCGCACGCGCGGCGTCGACGCCCTCAACAAGGCGCTGGTCGACCGGACGCTGCGGGGCGGCTCTTACCTCTATCTGCTGATGGACAAGGATCGGAAGACGATCACCGGCAACATCTCGACCTCGCCGCTGGAGCCGGGCGAGGCAGTGGCGAGCGGGCGTTGGGACAATTTCCGCCTGACCGACACCGACGACGAGGGGCGGGTCCGCAAGCGTCAGGCGATCGGCGTGGAAATGCCGCTGGCGGGCGGCGAACAGCTGTTCGTCGGCGAGGACATCGGCGACATCGAGGCCTATCTGGCGCGGCTGACGCAGGCCCTGTGGGGGGCCATGGTCATGGTTCTGGTGCTCGGGGTCGGCGGCGGCCTGGTGATCAGCCGCCGGGTCGAAAAGTCGATGAGCGGGCTCAACCGGGTGGTGGCGGCGGTGCAGGACGGCGACCTCAAGGTCCGGGCCCCGGTCAAGAACTCGGGCGACGAACTGGACGAACTGGGCCAGGGGCTGAACACCATGCTGGACCGGCTGGAGGCCTCCATGGCCTCGATCCGCCACGCCGGAGACGCCATCGCCCACGATCTGCGTTCGCCGCTGACGCGGATGCGGGCCAAGCTGGAGGTGGCGCTGATCGACGCTGACGCGGGCAAGGTGTCGGGCGTCGACGCCCTGGGCATTGCGCTGGACGAGGCGGACATCCTGCTGAAGACATTCAACACCGTCCTGGCCATTGCCCGGTTGCAGGCGGGCGGGGCGCCTGATCCCAAGGTGTTCGACGCCGCCGAACTGGCCACGGACATGGCCGAGCTCTACGAGCCGTCGGGCGAGGACAAGGGGCTGGAGTTCTCGTCTGAGATCGAGAAGGGGCTGATGGTCGAGGGCAACCAGCCCTTCCTGGCGCAAGCGCTTGCCAACATCATCGATAACGCCATCAAGTACACGCCGTCGGGCGGGGCGGTGAAGTTCCGCGCGCGGCGGCGGTCGTCGGGCGAGATCGAATTTTCGGTCACCGACACCGGGCCGGGCGTGCCGGACGAGGACCGCGAGCGCGTGCTGCAACGCTTCGTCCGGCTGGACAACAGCCGCACCGAGGCGGGCTCCGGTTTGGGTCTGTCGCTGGTGACGGCGGTGGCCGAGGCCCACGGCGGGCGGGTGCAGTTGGACGAGGGACCGGGCGCCTATGGCGGGCAGGGGCCGGGCCTGCGCGTGGCTCTGGTGCTGCCGGCGGCGAGCGGGACGGGGACCTGATGAGTGGCGCTCTGGGGCCGAGGCTGACGCCGTGCGGGCCGGTGCGCGACGCGATGGCGGCGGAACGCATCCATGAGCGGCTGGTCGAGGCGGCCGCCGCGGGCGGCTGGCGCGCGACGCTGGACGCGGCCTGGGGTGCGCTGGAGCCGGTGTTTGCGGCCTCGCCCTATCTGGCCGGACTGGTCCGGCGCTGGCCCGAGCGGCTGCGTCAGATTCTGGAGACGGCGCCCGGGACGCGGCTGGCCGAAATTCTGGCGGCGACCGACGCCATCGACGGCCCGGCGGATGAGGCCAAGGCGCCGCTGCGCTGGTTGAAGGCCGAACTGCATCTGCTGACGGCGCTGGCCGATCTGGGCGGGGTCTGGGATCTGGATGCGGTGACGGGCGCGTTGTCGCGCTTTGCCGACGCCACGGCCCAGGCGGCGCTGCGTTGTCTGGCCCATGACCAACGCCGACGCGGCAAGCTGATCTCGGCGGCCGACGATCCGCGCGGTCCCGTGCCGGGCCTATTCGTCCTGGCCATGGGCAAGGGTGGGGCGTTCGAGCTGAACTATTCCTCGGACATCGACCTGTCGCTCTTCTTCGAGCCGGAGGCGCTGGAGAGCGCGCTGGGCGAGGGCGTGGAGGCGCAGAGCTTTGTGAACCGGCTGGCCCAGGGGCTGACCAGTCTGCTGACCGAGCGGACGGCGGACGGCTACGTCTTCCGCGTGGACCTGCGACTGCGGCCCGATCCGTCCTCGACCCCGCCGGTGGTCGCCGCGCCTATGGCCCTGGCCTATTACGAATCCGTCGGCCAGAATTGGGAGCGGGCGGCCTTCATCAAGGCGCGGGTCTGCGCCGGGGACAGGACCGAGGGGGCGGATTTCCTGAAGGCGCTGACACCCTTCGTCTGGCGCCGCAGCCTGGACTATCAGGCCGTGCTGGACATCCAGTCGATCAAGAAACAGATCCACGTTCACAAGACCGGCGAGGGGCTGGAGGCGGCGGGCGCCAATCTGAAGCTGGGCCGGGGCGGCATTCGGGAGATCGAGTTCTACGTCCAGACCCAGCAGCTGATCCTGGGCGGGCGCGACAAGGGGCTGCGTTCGTCGCGCACGCTGGAGGCGCTGGACGCCCTGACCCAGCGGGGCCATGTCGCCGTCGAGGCGCGCGACGAACTGGCCGCCGCCTATGTGACCTTGCGGGGTCTAGAGCACCGGGTGCAGATGCTGGCCGACGAGCAGAGCCACGTTTTGCCGGTCGATCCCGAACGCCGGGCCGATGTGGCGGCGCTGGCGGGCGAGGGCGATCTCGGCCTGTTCGACGCCGGGGTCGAGAGCCTGCTGATGGGGGTCAATCAGCGCTATGGCGAGCTGTTCGAGGGCGGCGAGGAGCTGTCGTCGCCTTACGGCAGTCTGGTCTTCACCGGGGTCGAGAACGATCCGGGCACGCTGGAGACCCTGAGCCGCATGGGCTTCTCGGAGCCCGCGACCGTGTCCGACACCATCCGCAGCTGGCACCACGGGCGCATCCCGGCGACGCGGACGGCGCGGGGGCGCGAGCTGTTCACGAGGCTGGCCCCGCAACTGCTGGCGGCGGTGGCGAAGACCGGAGCGCCGGATGCGGCGTTTCGGCGGTTTGCGGTCTTCTTCTCCGGCCTGAGCGCCGGCGTGCAGGTGCAGGCGCTGTTCCTGAATCAGCCCAAGCTGTTCGATCTGGTGGTCGGGGTCATGGCCTTTGCGCCGAGACTGGCGCGGGCGCTGGGGCGGCAGCCGCAGGCGCTGGACGGGGTGCTGGACGCGCGCTTCCTGACGGCCCTCGGCACGGACACAGGTCTGGCCGACCAGGTGGTGCGCGAGGCGCATGAGGCTGGCGACTTCGAAGGGGCCATGAACGCCGTGCGTCGCCTGCACCGTGAACAGGTGTTTCGCATCGGCATGCACACCATCACCGGCCGGACCACGGCCGAGCAGGCCGGGTGGTCCAACACTTCGCTGGCCGACGCCTGCATGCGGGGTCTGGCCCCCGTGGCCCTGGCCGAGGCCGAGCGGATGGGCGGGGCCTTCCCCGGCGCGGTCGCCGTGGTGGCCCTGGGCAAGGCTGGCTCGCGCGAGATGACGGCGGGGTCGGACCTGGACCTGATGACGGTCTATGCCGCGCCGCCCGAGGCGACCTCGGCCGACAAGGGCTGGAGCGCGGACCATTTCTACGGTCGTTTCACGCAACGCTTTATCGCCGCCCTGTCGGCGCACACGGCCGAGGGCGGGCTGTATGAGGTGGACATGCGGCTGCGGCCGACGGGGTCAAAGGGGCCGGTGTCGGTGCGGCTGGAGGCGCTGGAGGCCTATTACGCCGAGGAGGCCGAGACCTGGGAGTTCATGGCCCTGACCCGCGGGCGGCTGGTCTGGGCCAGCGACGCGGACTTCGGCGCGCGGGTCGAGGCGACGCTGGAGGCGGCGCTGCGGCGGCCGCGTCCCGGCGTCGACGTGGCGCGCGACGTGCGAGCCATGCGCGACCTGATGGACCGCGAGCGGCGGCCCAAGGGCTTCTGGGACCTGAAGCTGTCGGCGGGGGGACAGGTCGATGCGGAGTTCGTGGCCCAGTATCGCCAATTGTGCGCGGCGGCGGCGGGCGCGCCGCTGACGGTGTCGACGCTGGAGGCGCTGAAGGCCGATCCCGTCCTGGCCGAGAGCTGGCGCACGCATCAGCAACTGGGCCAGCTGATGGCCTGCGCCTTCGAGGGGGGCGGCGACCCGGAGACGGAGCCCTCGGGCTTCCAGCGGCAACTGGCCGAAAGCGTGGGCGCGGCGGACTTCGAGGGGCTGAAGGCGCAACTGATCGACCTTCGCTTACGGGCGCGGCGGGCGTTCGAAGCGGCCCTGCCGCGGGAAAGCTGATCGTCGGCGACGGAAACCACGAAGCGCTACGTTCATTCTCTCGAGTGGGACGCTTTTGGGCCCCGAACCCTTGGAGACCATCGAGATGAAGAAGACCCTTGGCGGCGTCGCCGTCTTCGTAATCGCCGCCGCCGTCGGCGGCGGGGCCTTCGCCCAGGCCGCAGCGCCGCGCGCGGCCGCCCCCGCCGTGGACAAACCGGTCACTCAGGCCGCCTATGTCCAGCGCCGGATCGAACCGCTGCGCGCCGCCGACGCCAACCATGACGGCACGGTCACCGTCGAGGAGGCGCGCGCCGCGCGTGAGGCGCGCGACAGCGGCCCTGACCGCGCCGTCGTGATCGCCGAGGCCGAGCAGAAGGCCCGCCAGTCCTTCGCGCGTATGGACGCGGATCACGACGGCTTGCTGACCAGAGCGGAACGTCGGGCTGACAGCGAGCGTCGCGCGGCGCGACGGGCCGCCCGTCCCGCTGCGGCGGCGTCGCCTTCGACGCCCGCTTCGGAGTAAGGAAGATGTCGGGGAAGGCGGTCCGTCCGTCGGCCCGTTTCGTGAACGGCGAAAGAGGCTGGATTGGCGAAGACCGCCGACCCCGACGAGGAACTGGTGCGGCGCGTGGGTCAGGGCGACCCCGCGGCGATTCAGGCCATGGTCGCTCGCAAGCTGCCGCGCATGCTGACGCTGGCGCAGCGGATGCTGGGCGACGCGACGGAGGCTGAGGACGTGGCGCAGGAGGCGATGCTGAGAGCCTGGCGACAGGCGCCGCGCTGGACGCCCGGTCAGGCCAAGTTCGACACCTGGCTGCACCGGGTGGGGCTGAACCTTTGCTACGACCGGCTGCGGCGACGGCGCGAGATCGCGACGGAGGCGCCGCCGGACCGGCCCGACGACGGCCCGGCGCCGGACCGGGGGCTGCTGGCGATGGAGACCGGCGTACGGGTCGAGGCGGCGATGGCGAAACTGCCCGAGCGGCAGCGCGAGGCCATCGTCCTGTGTCACTATCAGGAACTGGGAAATATCGAGGCGGCGGGGCTGATGAACGTCAGCGTCGAGGCCCTGGAAAGCCTGCTGTCGCGCGGACGGCGGGCGCTGCGGCGGACGCTGGCGGACATTGCGCCTCTTGGGGCGCCGAACGCGGCCGATGCAGCGACAGCGACGAATGGGTAAGGCGGGGGCTGGAACCATGACGATGACGTACGAGCGTTTTGAATATCTGGCCGACGCCTATGGCGGCGACCTGCGGCGCTGGCCCGAGGCCGAGCGCGAGGCGGCGCGCGCTCTGACAGCCGTCGACGCACGCGCGGCGGCGCTGTTGGCGCAGGCCGACCGGCTGGACGCCCTGCTGGGCGCCGCGCCGCGTCCGGTCGCGTCGCACGTCCTGCGCGAACAGGTGATCGCCAGCGCGGCGGGCGCGGGCCTGAGGACGCGACGCCGAGGGGGCGTGGGGACCCTGGCCTGGCTGTCGGCGGGCGCCGGATGGGCGGCGGCGGCCTGCGCGGGGGTGGTGTTCGGCGTCGCCCTGACCAGCCATATGACCGCCAATGTGCGGGCGGACGCGGTCCTCTATCAGGCCAGTCTGGCCGGCGCCGACGACACGGAGGTTCTGGGCGGATGACGTCGCGGAGTTTGAAGATCGCTCTGGCCGTGTCGGTCGCCCTCAACGTCTTCGGCGTGGCCACGGGCGGGGCCGTCTGGGTGATGCGCGAGAAGGTCGGGGCCTGGATGGCCGACGCCAACCGTTCGCCGCGGGGAGAGCCGGTGTGGGACGTGGTCGAGCGGCTGGCCCCCGCGGTGCGGGATCAGGTCAAACGCGATCTGCGGGCCAACGCCATGCTGGCGCGGCCTGATTTCGAGGAGGCGCGGGAGGCGCGGCGCGAGGCCATCGCCCTGACCGGGGCCGAGACCTTTGATCCTGTGGCGGTCGCCGCCCTGCTGGAGCGGTCGCGGGCGTCCGAGATGCGCGGCCGCTCGCGGCTGGAGGCGGGGGCGGTGGAGATTCTGGGCCGGTTGAGCCCGGCGGATCGCAAGGCCTTGGCGCCGATCCTGTCGCGGCACAGGGCGCGCAAGCCTGAGAAGCCGGCGGCACCCGTGGCGCCGACGCCGGCTGAGGCGCCGGTTCAGATGAGCGGCGCTCAATCCTGAAATCCTCCCCCGCTTACGGGGGAGGGGGACCGCCGCAGGCGGTGGAGGGGGCGGACACATCCGCCCCCTTTGAAAACGCCGCGCCGATCAGCGTCCGACCCCAAACCGTGCCGCCGGACCTCGCCCCCTCCGCCATCCTTCGGATGGTCCCCCTCCCCCGCTTTGCAGAGGAGGATCGCAATAATGGCCAAGCTGTGAGAGCCTCAACATCATGAGAGCCACGGTCCTCACCGAAAAGCGCGCTCGCCGCCTGCGCCGCGCCCTGACCCCGCCCGAGGCGGCGCTCTGAGTTCGCTTGCGCGCACGACGATCGGGTCTGCCTGCGTTTCGCCGCCAGCACCCTTTTGGTCCCTATATCCTCGACTTCTATTGTGCCCGCCTGGGTTTGGCGGTCGAGATCGACGGCCTGATCCACGGCATGGGAAATGCGCCTGCCCACGACACCCGCCGCGACGCCTGGCTACGCTCACAAGGAGTCGAGATACTCCGCTACCCCGCCGCCGACGTTCTTGCCGAGGCCGACGAAGTCGCCGGGTCCATCTGGACCCTGGTCCTGTCCCGCATCCGCTGACGCCAGCACCAATTCTCCGGGCTCAGGCCGCGCGCGACTGAACCCGCTGCGGGGTCGACCCGGCCGGGGCCATCGCGCCCTCGGGCGCGCGGATCGGCAGGTCGAACCAGACGGTGGTGCCGCGGCCCGGCTCGCTCTCGATGATCATATGGGCGCGGTGCAGTTCGATCAGGGACTTGGTCAGGGCCAGGCCCAGGCCGGTGCCTTGCGTGGTCTTGGAGTGCTGACCCTCGACCTGTTCGAAGGGCTGGGCCAGCCGCTCGAGGTCCATGGCGGCGATGCCGATGCCGGTGTCGGTCACCGAGACCCGGACGTGATCGGGGTCTTGAAGCGCGACGCTCACGGTGACGGCCCCGCCCTCGGGCGTGAACTTCACCGCATTGGAGATCAGGTTCAGCAGCACCTGCTTCAACCCGCGATGATCGGCCTCGATCTGAACGGCGTCGGGGGCGACCAGGGCCAGGGTCAGGCCCGCCTCCATCGCCTTGCCGCGCATCAGACGGATGGCGTCGTTGCACAGGCCGTTCAGCGACAGGGCCTCGTAGTGCAGGGTCAGCTTGCCGGCCTCGATCTTGGCCATGTCGAGGATGTCGTTGATCAGGCTGAGCAGGTGCTGGCCCGAGGTGTGGATGTCGGCGGCGTAGCCCTTGTAGCGACGGTCGCCCATCGGCCCGAACATCTCGCCGGCCATGATCTCGGAGAAGCCGTTGATGGCGTTCAGCGGGGTGCGCAGTTCGTGGCTCATATTGGCCAGAAATTCGGACTTGGCCTGGTTGGCGGCCTCGGCCCGGGTCATGGCGACCTCGTACTTTCGGGCCAGTAGGGACAGTTTGGCCTCGCGGTCTTCCAGCGCTGCGACCATGCCGCGCAGTTCGTCGGCGGCGCGGCGGCGCTCGGCCTCCTGACGACGGATGACGGTGATGTCGGCGGCGATGACCACGGTGCCGCCGTCGCCAGTGAAGCGCTCGGCCATCTGCAGCCAGCGGCCGTCCTTCAGCTCGACCTCGCGCACCCCGGCGCGGCCGCTGGCCGAGGGGTGTTCGGCCTTGATGGCCTTGGCGGCGATCAGGTTCAGGGCGTCCTTCTGGGCGCCGCGGCGGACCACGCCCGCCGGGAAGGCGAAGGCGTCCTGGAAGGCCTGGTTCCACAGGATCAGACGGCCCCGGCGGTCGAACAGGACGAAGGCGTCGGAGACGCTTTCGATGCCGTCGCGCAGCCGGTTCTCGGCGGCCTGGGCCTGGGCCTTGGCGCGGCGGGCTTCGGTGATGTCCAGCGCCACGCCCATCAGGCTGACATAGCCGCCGTCGCGGCGCGGCTGGCGCGACTGGCCGCGCGCGTCGATCCAGCGCACGCCCCCGGCCTTGAGCGGCACGGGGAAGGTCACGTCGAACGCGCCGTGCGCCGCCGCCCTGTCGAGAGCGTGAACCAGGGTCTCGCGATAGCGCGGATGGACCCGTTCGATCAGGGCCTGGGTTGTCAAAACCGTACCGGCCTCCACCTCGAGCAGGGCGGCCATATAGTCGGACAGGACGACCTCGCCGCCCGCCAGATCCCATTCCCAGACGCCGCAACGCGCGGCCTCGACCGCGACCCGGAACCGGCGCTCGGTGTCGGCCCAGCGGCGACCGGTGCGGGCCTGGCGCCAGTTCTGCAAGGCGACGATCACCAGGAACAGCACCATCAACAGCAGCGGTCCGGCCAGCAGCCAGACGTCGTCCAGCCAGGCCGAAGGTCCGCCCGGAACCTGTACGGTCGCCACTGTCGCCAGGTCAGTGGCGCCGATCGGGGCCGAGGCGGTCAGTCGCGCGCGGCCGTCCGGCCCCTTCACGGCCCTGGCGCTTGCGGCCGGGGCCTGTCCGGCGGGGACGATGGTCAGGGTCGCGCCGTCCAGCGCGGCGGGCGCCGGGGGCAGGGGCGTGCGGGCGACGATCGACAGGCCGTCGCCTACCGGTCGGTGGATCAGGAGGGCGTTGTCCTGAAGCGTGAAACGCTCGGCGACGCTCGAGGCCGCCGGGGTCTTCGGCGCGGCCCGGGCCGACAGGCGCCCGCCGACGGCGGCCACGGCCTCGCCGTCGCGGTCCACTACGGCGAAGGCGGTGTCGGGGGCCAGGGCGCGGGCGCGGTCCAGGGCTTCGACCGCCTGATCGGGCCGGGCGGCCAGGTCGCGCGCGGCGAGCGTCAGGGCGCCCGCGACCAGGGCGGTCTGGCCTTCGATCCGGGCCGCCGCCAACTGGGCCTCCAGCGCCAACCTCTCGATCCGACCGGCCTGGATCTCGCGCTGCGGGCGGGCGTCGCTGCGGATCACCAGCAGGGCGTAGGCGACGATGGTCAGGGCGGCGGCGAGCAGCAGGACGCGCACCCAGGGCGTGCTGGCCCGGGTGGCCTGGTCCGTGGCGCGTCGGCCCGGCCCGTAGCTGCGACGCTCGGTGCCCCGCAAGGCGCCCTCCATCTCAAGATGGGGAGAATCTAGGCTGCGTCGCGGATTCCTGTCGAGGCCTGACGGCCAGGCTTTTCGCATGTCGGGCGAACGCCCTTGCGGCGGATCAAGCGGCCTGGGTCGCATCCGGGGCCGAGGCGCGGACGGGCTCGGGCGGCGGCGCGAGGACTTCGGTGATCTGCACCAGAATTTCGCGGGCGCGGCGGGCTAGGCGCACGCTTTCCGGCGGCGCGTCTTCGGGGGATTCCGAGACGGTCTCGACGAGCTCGCGGGCCAGGTCCAGCAGGTCGGGCGAGGCGGCGATCAGGCGCGACTGGAACTCGATGCGTTCGGGGTCGCGGTCGTATTCGGCGCCGGGCACGCGCCAGCCGCCCCAGTCGGCCTTGTCGGTGACCACGACGGGATAGCTGCCCGGGAAGGGATGGTGGGCGCAGTCCGCCGGCTCCTGCCACTTGTTGCGAGCGCGCAGGATGCGCCAGTCGCCGAGGACGGCGACGGCGGCGGCGTCCTCGGCTGGGAGTTGAAGCTCGCCGGCCATGAACTCACGGCCGAGGCCGACATCGTAGGTGATGCGCACGGGCTCGTCGAAGCCCTTGGCCCAGACGGGCTGGACCTGCTCGATCTGGGCCCAGACGCCGACGCTCTCGACCCAGACCTTCTGGCCCTTTTGAAACTGCGCGCGCGCCATGCGGTCTCTCCCCTGCGAAGAGGCCAGCATGGACAACAGCCGTTATCGTCCGGTTCCGCGACGTGGTTAGCGGATGGTGAACCTTCAGTTCGGGCGCGAGATCTCTTCCAGCGCCTCGCCCGCATAGCGCTCCTTGACCCGAGTCGACAGGTCGCCCAGCGACACCACGCCGACCAGGCGGCCGTCCTTGTCCACGACGGGCAGGCGCCGCACCTGACGCGAACTCATCAGGTCCAGCGCGACCGCGAGGTCGTCGTCGGCTCGGACCACGAGGGGGTCGCGGCTGAGGAACTCGACTACGCGGGCGGTGGGCGCGGCGCCCGCCGCGACGGCGCGCACGGCGATGTCGCGGTCGGTGATCGCCCCGACCAGCCTGTCGCCGTCGGCCACCGGAATAAAGCCGAAATCGCCGGACGCCATGCGCGCGGCGACCTCCTGAAGGGTGTCGTGGGGACGGGCGACCTGCACGTCCCGGCTCATCACGTCGCGGATTTTCACGGGTCTCTCCTTGGTCAGACAGCTGTTCGGCTTGGCGGTAAGAACCCGCGCCTACGAACCCGGTTCCGGCGGAACGGGGGGCGAGGCGGGGCCGTTAGCTGAGCGCCGCCCCGACGGAGGACAGGATGACCGACGCTGTGAACACGCCCGAACCGCGCCAGGGCATGCCGTCGCCTGAACTGAGCCGCGAGGAATTCACCGGCCGATTTTTGAGCCGCTATCGGGACCCGGCGTTCGACACGGTTCGAGAGGCGCTGGACAAGATCGCCGCCGTCGCCTGGGACGGCTATATCGAGGGCCGCAAGAGTCCGGTGACGCGCAAGGCCGGCCCCGGCTACGCCGACCCCGACTACGACCTGTCCGTCGACTGGATCAACGCCCACGCCGCGATCGAGGCGGCCCAGGTCCGCCACGGCGACCCGAACGGCCCGCTGCGCGTCCTGCTGATCAACGGCTCGTCGCGATCCGAGCACACCTGCCCTGGCGAAATGTCCAAGAGCTGGCGGCTGACCATGATCGCCGAGCAGGCACTGAAGGCGGCGGGGACGGAGACGACGGTGCTGGACCTGTCACGGCTGGCCTCGGAGTTCGGGCGCGACATCCACCCCTGCAAGGCCTGCTTCTCGACGGCGGCGGCGCTCTGTCACTGGCCGTGCAGCTGTTATCCCAACTATTCGCTGGGCCAGGTCCACGACTGGATGAACGACATCTATCCGATGTGGGTCGAGGCGCACGGCGTCTTCGTCGTCACCCCGGTCAACTGGTATCAGGTCTCCAGCCCGATGAAGCTGATGATGGACCGGCTGGTCTGCGCCGACGGCGGCAATCCCGATCCGACCCTGACGCACGGCAAGGACGCCAGGAAGGCCAAGGCGGTCGAACTGGCGGGCTGGGCCTATCCGCGCCATCTGGAGGGGCGAATCTTCTCGGTCGTAGTGCACGGCGACGTGGAGGGCGCCGAGAACGTCAGGCGCTTTGTGGCCGACTGGCTGACCTCGATGAAGCTGACGCCGGCGGGCCCGGACGCCGTGTTGGACCGCTACATCGGCTACTGGGAGCCCTACGCCACCAGTCACGACGCGCTCGACAAGGACATCGCCATCCAGGCCGAGGTGCGGATCGCCGCCGAGGAGTTGGCGCGGGCCATCAAGGCCCGGCGCGAAGGGCGGCTGGACCCGACCGACACGGGGCTGGAGAGCCCCCGTCAGAAATAACGCGCGCCCGCCATCTATGTCCGAAAACCGCCGGACGCGAGAGCGGCGTCATGGGATGACGCGGAACCGACAAGAGGAACCTGCCATGACCGATCAGACCACACACGCCGCCGCCTTCCGGGACATGCATCGCCGCGGCGGGCTGATTTTGCCCAACGCCTGGGACGCGGCCAGTGCGCGGGTGTTCGAAACCGCCGGGTTCGCCGCAGTCGGCACCACCAGCGCAGGCGTGGCCTGGGCGCGCGGCGCGCGCGACGGCGAGGGTCTGGACCGGGAAGCGATGATGCGGGAGGTCGCCGCCATGGTGCGCGCGGTCGGCGTTCCCGTGACCGCCGACGTCGAGGCCGGCTACGGCCCTGCGGCCAAGGACGCGGCCGAGACGGGCAGGGCGGCCTGGGCGGCGGGCGCGGTCGGGGTCAATTTCGAGGACGCGGACTATGCGACGCCGGGCGCTCTGACGCCGGTCGAGGCGCAGGCGGCACGGCTGGCCGCCCTGCGCGCGGCGGCCCCCGAACTGGTGATCAACGCGCGCACCGACGTCTTTCTGATGAAGCTGGGCGACAGCGATGATGAGCGGGTCGAGATGGCGGTGGAGCGGGGGCGGGCGTGGCTGGCGGCGGGGGCCGACGTGGTCTTCCTGCCCGGCGTGACCGACCCGACGTTGGTGCGGCGGCTGGCCGACGGGATCGGCGGACCGATCAGCCTGATGGCGGGCCCCGAGACGCCGCCGGCCAAGACCCTGTTCGAAGCCGGCGCCTGTCGCGTCAGCGTCGGCCCCTATCCGATGCTGGCGGTGCTGGACCGGTTGAAGACCCTGGCCGACGGATTGGCCGCCGACTGGTCGGTGATGCGGCCCGCCGGCGACGGCCTGTCGCGGATCGGCGCCGTCTTCGGCTGATCGCCCTCGCCATCGCGACGCTTCGTCCCCACAATGGAGGCTCAGACTAAAGGGTGAGCGATGGCCGAGGCGTCGACGGGACTGGATCTGGGCCATGTGGCCGCGCTGCTGGCGGCCGGGGTCGTGGCGGTGCCTGTCTTCCGCAAGATCGGGCTGGGCTCGGTGCTGGGCTATCTGGCGGCGGGCGCGGCCATCGGCCCGTTCGGACTGGCCCTGTTCCGCGAGCCGGAAGTCATCCTGCACGTCGCCGAGTTCGGCGTGGTCATCTTCCTGTTCATCATCGGACTGGAGATGCGGCCGAAACGCTTGTGGGGGATGCGCAAGGAGATCTTCGGCCTGGGGGCGACCCAGGTCGGGCTGGCGGGTTTGGCGCTGACGCTGGTCGCCATGGCGGCGGGCGTATCGGCGCCGGTGGCCTTCGTCGGGGCCATGGGCTTCGTCATGTCCTCGACCGCCGTGATCGTGCAGATGCTGGAGGAGCGGGGCGACCTGCCGACGCCGCAGGGGCAGAGGGCGGTGTCCATCCTGCTGTTCGAGGACCTGGCCATCGTGCCGCTGCTGGCCATCGTTGCGGTGCTGGCCGTCTCCGTAGGCTCCGCGCACGAGAGCGCTGCGCCGCTGTGGCAGACCATCGGCCTGGCGGTCGCGGCGGTCGCGGGGGTGCTGGTCATCGGCCGCTACGCCATCAATCCGGTCTTCCGCTTCCTGGCGCAGAACGGCGGGCGCGAGGTGATGACGGCCGCCGCCCTGCTGGTGGTGGCGGGCACGGCCTGGATCATGAACGAGGTCGGCCTGTCGATGGCCATGGGGGCTTTCCTGGCCGGGGTGCTGCTGTCCGATTCGACCTTCCGGCATCAGCTGGAGGCGGACGTGGAGCCGTTCCGCGCCATCCTTCTGGGCCTGTTCTTCCTGTCGGTGGGCATGGCGCTGGACATCGGCGTGGTGATTTCCGACTGGCGCATCGTGGTCGCCGGCCTGCTGGCCTTCATGGTCGTCAAGGCGGCGGTCATCTATGTTGTGGCGCGGCTGTTCAAGGCTCGCCATCACGAAGCGGTGGAGCGCGGGGCCCTGTTTGCGCAGGGCGGCGAGTTCGCCTTTGTCCTCTATGGCGCGGCAGCGGCCGGCGGGGTCATCGACGGCCAGGCCAGCGCGGCGCTGACGGCCATCGTCATCCTGTCCATGGCCCTGACGCCGCTGACGACCCTGGCGCTGAAGCGCTGGCTGCCCGAGGAGGCGGGACTGTCGCCCGAGGAGGCCGAGGGCGTGGATTCGGCCGAGGGCCTGCGCGGGCAGGTGCTGATCATCGGCTTCGGCCGCTTCGCCCAGGTGGTGTCGCAACCCTTGCTGGTCCGCGACGTGGACGTGTCGATCATCGAGAACGACGTGGAGATGATCCAGGCGGCGGGCGACTTCGGCTTCAAGGTCTATTACGGCGACGGCACCCGTCTGGACACGCTGCGGGCCTCGGGCGCGGGCAAGGCCGAGGCGGTGCTGGTCTGCGTCGACAAGCCGGAGGCCGCCGACCGCATCGTGCAACTGGTCAAGTCCGAGTTTCCGGGGGTCAAGCTGTTCGTGCGCGCTTTCGACCGGGGCCACTCGCTGCGCCTGATCGCGGCGGGCGTCGAATACAATATCCGCGAGACCTTCGAGTCCGCGCTGAAGTTCGGCGAGGCGGTGCTGGTCGATCTGGGCGTGTCTGAGGACGAGGCGGCCGAGACCATCGCCGACGTGCGCCGCCGCGACGCCGCGCGGCTGGACCTGCAGGTCACGGGCGGCATGGCGGCCGGGCGGTCGCTGATGCGCGGAAACATGCCGACGCCCCAGCCGGA
Organism: Brevundimonas sp. 2YAF1; assembly: GCF_052114745.1. NCBI lineage: Bacteria > Pseudomonadati > Pseudomonadota > Alphaproteobacteria > Caulobacterales > Caulobacteraceae > Brevundimonas > Brevundimonas sp. 2YAF1. The sequence goes on from NZ_JBFRFI010000009.1 coordinate 23,241, forward strand.
GCCCTATATCAAGCCGCGACGGGTCGGGCGGATCCTGAACGAGAACGAGGCCGGCCCGCCCGCGCCCCAAGCGGAAACGACGGACTGAGACATGGCGAACGTCGACCTGGCCAAGCGGGCCTATGATCACGGCTGGCGGCTGGACCCCATCGTCCGCAGCCTGCTGGACACCGACTTCTACAAGCTGCTGATGCTGCAGCTGATCTGGCGGCGGCATCGCGACGTGCCGGTGACCTTCTCGGTCATCAACCGCACGACCGGCGTGCGGCTGGCCGAGGAGGTGGACGAGGGCGAACTGCGGGCGCAGCTGGATCATGCGCGGACGCTGCGGTTCTCGAACCGCGAGCTGATCTGGCTGGGCGGCAACACCTTTTACGGCAAGAAGTCGATCTTCAGCCCCGACTTCCTGGCCTGGCTGGCCGATTACCGCCTGCCGGAATACGACTTGGCGCGCGGCGCGGACGGCCAGTTCCGGCTGGAGTTCGCAGGGACCTGGGCCGAGGTCACGCTGTGGGAGATCCCGGCGCTGGCGATTCTCAACGAGTTGCGCAGCCGTCGGGCGCTGCGCCGCCTGGGTCGGTTCGAGCTGGACGTTCTCTATGCCCGCGCCAAGACGAAACTTTGGGGCAAGGTCGAGCGTCTGAGGACGCTGGACGGCCTGTCCCTGTCGGACTTCGGCACGCGGCGGCGGCACGGCTTCCTGTGGCAGGGCTGGTGCGTCGAGGCGCTGAAGGAGGGGCTGGGCTCGGCCTTCATCGGCACGTCCAACGTCCTGCTGGCCATGAACAACGACCTGGAGGCCATTGGCACCAACGGCCATGAACTGCCCATGGTGCTGGCGGCCCTGGCGGGGGACGACGACGCGGCCCTGCGCCGTGCGCCCTATCAGGTGCTGGAGGAATGGCGGGGGGCCTATGACGGCAATCTGCTGGTGGCCCTGCCCGACGCGTTCGGGACAAGAGCCTTCCTGGCCGACGCGCCCAACTGGCTGGCCGACTGGAAGGGCTTTCGTCCTGACTCCGCGCCGCCGATCGAGGGCGGAGAGGAGATCCTGAACTGGTGGGCGTCCCAGGGGCGCGACCCGCGCGAGCGGCTGCTGGTGCTGGCCGACGGGCTGGATGTGGACGGGATCGAGGCGGCTCACGCCCACTTCAAGGGGCGGGTGCGGACCAGCTTCGGCTGGGGCACCAATCTGACCAACGACTTCCGCGACTGCGCCCCCGCGCCCATGCCCGAGCTGACGCCCATCTCCCTGGTCTGCAAGGTGACGCGCGCGGCGGGGCGTTCGGCGGTCAAGCTGTCGGACAACGTCGAGAAGGCCACCGGCGACCGGGCCGAGATCGAGCGCTATCTGCGGGTCTTCGGCGAGGCGGGGCGGACGGCGCGCGCGGTCACGGTCTGAGGCGGAACCCGCGCGCCTGACGAAGCATTTCTTCGGAGGCGGCGGTCGGCGTCGTCTCTCCCAGCAGGATGCGCGTCATGACCACCTACAACGTCGGCTACATCATCGGCAGCCTGGCCAAGGGCTCGATCAACCGCAAGCTGGCCCAGGCCCTGATCAAGGTCGCGCCCGAGAAGCTGAAATTCCACGAGATCTCGTTTAAGGACCTGCCGCTCTATTCCTACGATTACGACGCCGACTATCCGGCCGTGGCGAATGACTTCAAGGCGGCGATCAAGGGCTCGGACGCCATCCTGTTCGTGACGCCGGAATACAACCGCTCCATCCCCGGCGGGCTGAAAAACGCCATCGATTGGGCCAGCCGCCCCTATGGAACCAACAGTTTCGCCAACAAGCCGACGGCGGTGATCGGAAGCTCGCCGGGCGCCATCGGCACGGCCGTCGCCCAGCAGAGCCTGCGGAGCGTCATGGGCTTCCTGCAGGCCCCGCAGATGAACGCGCCAGAGGCCTATATCCAGTTCACGCCGGGCCTGGTCGACGACGCCGGAAACATCACCGTGCCCGAGACGGAGAAGTTCCTGCGCGACTATATGGAATCCTTCCACCAGTTCATCGCCCGGGTGCTGACGGTCTTGCCGCGCGACGCCTGATCCAGCAGGGAGGCGGCACCGTATTCCGGTCGCCCAGCGTCAGGACCGCCCTTGCCCGCCTCTCCGCCCGTCATCCTGTGGTTCCGTCGCGACCTGCGGCTGACCGACAATCCGGCGCTGCACCACGCCCTGGCGACAGGGCGCCCGGTGCTGCCGGTCTATGTGCTGGACGAGCGGCTGGAGGGACGGCCCATCGGCGGGGCCTCGCGCTGGTGGCTGGACCGGTCGCTGCGGGCGCTGGACGCCGACCTGAGGACGCGCGGGGGGCGGTTGATCCTGCGGCGCGGCGACGCCGAGGCCGAACTGCGTCGGCTGATCGCCGAGACGGGCGCCGCGCAGGTCTTCATGAACCGCCTGTTCGAGCCCGAGGCCTTCGCCCGCGACGCCGACATCGCCCACGGCCTGAAGGCCGACGGGATCGAATGCCGGGGCTTCAACGCGACGCTGCTGTGCCGACCGGGAGCGGTGCTGAACGGATCGGGCCAGCCCTACAAGGTGTTCACGCCCTTTCTGAAGGCCCTGCTGGCGACGGCCGAGGCGCCGGCGGCGCTCAATGCGCCCGAGACCGTCACGGTTCCGGACGGCGTGGCCGGCGAGGCGGGCGAGGACTGGGGCCTGCATCCGACGCGACCCGACTGGTCGACCGGCTTTGTCGGGACGCCCGGCGAGGCGGGGGCGCGGGCGGCGCTGGACGCCTTCGTCGCGGGCGGGCTGACGAGCTACGTCGTCGACCGCGACCGGCCCGACGGGGCGGGGACCAGCGGTCTGGCGGCCCATCTGCACTGGGGCGAGATCGGTCCTTGGCGGGCGGTGACGGCGGTGCGGCGGGCCGCCGCCGCCGGTCGCGTCGCTTCTGCCGAGGCGGAGAAGTTCGTCGCCGAGATCGGCTGGCGGGAATTCTCGGCCCACCTGCTGCACCACTTTCCCTATCTGCCAGAGCGCGCCTTCCGACCGGAATACGACGCCATGGCCTGGCGCGACGATCCCGAGGCTCTGGCGGCGTGGAAGGCGGGGCGAACCGGCTATCCCCTGGTCGACGCCGGGATGCGCCAGCTGTGGGCGACGGGGACGATGCACAACCGGGTGCGGATGGTGGTCGCCTCCTTCCTGATCAAGCATCTGCTGATCGACTGGCGCGCAGGCGAGGCCTGGTTCTGGGACACGCTGACCGACGCCGACCTGGCCAGCAATGTGCAGAACTGGCAGTGGGTCGCCGGGTCCGGGGCCGACGCCGCCCCCTATTTCCGCATCTTCAATCCGGTGGCGCAGGGCGAGAAATTCGATCCCGAGGGTCGCTATGTTCGCCGCTGGGCGCCCGAGATCGCGCGCCTGCCGGATCGCTGGCTGCAGGCGCCGTGGACCGCGCCGTCGGCGGTGCTGGCCGAGGCGGGGGTGCGGCTGGGCGTCGACTACCCCAGGCCGATCGTCGATCACGCCGCGGCGCGCGAACGGGCCTTGGCGGCGCTGAAGCGCGTCAGCTGGGGCGAAGCGGACTAGTAGCCGGCCGCCAGGGCGAGGCGCAGCAGGTCGGCGACCGTGTGGGTTCCGGTCTTGGTCATCAGGTGGGCGCGATAGACTTCGACGGTGCGGGGGCTGATGCCCAGGTCCTGGGCGATGACCTTGTTGCCGCGACCCGCCGCCACGCCGCGCAGGACCTCGCGTTCGCGCCCGGAAAGCCGCTCCAGCCGGGCCACGGGCGGGGGAGGCGGCGTCGCGCGTCGGCTGTCCAGCGCCCCCGTGACGGCGGCGATCAGGCGCTCGGGCGTCACGGGCTTTTCGAGGACATCGAGGGCGCCCGCGCGCACGGCCTCCACCGCCAGGGGCACGTCGGCGTAGGCGGTGATGACGAGGATGGGCAGCGGCGCCTCGTCGCGCGCCGTCAGATGATGGATCAACGCCAGCCCGTCCAGCCCCGGCAGCCGCATGTCGGTCAGGAGGCAGGCGTTGGTCATGCGGCCCTCCGTCGCCAGAAAGGCCTCGGCCGAGCCATAGGGTCGCGCGTCCAGTCCGCGCGCGTCGAGCGTCGCCCACAGCAGCAACCGCGTGGCTGGATCGTCATCGACGATGTGAACGACAGGTCGAAGCATGGCGGTTCCGCAATCGGGACAGGGAACACAACGGCCCGCATCGATTCCGGTTCTCCGGTCGGTTTGACGATGGTCAAGACGGGATCAGCGCGAGGCCAGCCGCTCCAGCGACGACCGCTTCAGGATGTGGAACTCGCGGCAGGAGGAAAAGGCCACCCAGCCGTCGTTCTGAAACTGGCCGAGGGCGCGCGACACTGTCTCGATGGCCAGGCCCAGATAGTCGGCGATGTCCTGACGACTCATCAGCAGGGCCGTGTTCTCAGTCGCGCTGCGGGCGGCGACGTCCAGCAGGAAGCTGGCGATCTTCTCGCGGGCGGTGCGGCGGCCCAGCATGGCCAGGTGATCCTGGGTGCGGGCCAGTTCCAGAAGGGCGGCCTGGGTCAGGGTATGCTGGTGAAGGGCCGACCACTGGGCGCCGCGCCCGAAGGCGACTGCCTCGCTCGGGCCCAGCGCCTCTGCGGAAAACCGGTGATGAGCGCCGGGCTCCAGCCCGAACAGGTCGCCGGGATAGTAGAAGCCGCCGATCTGGCGTCGGCCTTCCAAGGAATGGCGGATGGTGCGCACCGCGCCGCTGAGCAGGACATAGACGAACGTCGCCTCGTCGCCCTCGACATAGATCGGCTCGTCCGCGCCGTAGGTCAGCCTGACGTCGATGTCGCCATAGGGGCGCAAGGCAGGGCGCGGCGCGACCGCGAAAGGCAGGGCGTGAACCATCATAGAAAGACCTCGCATTCCCGATCCCTGTCCCCCGACCCCTGTCCTATGGGATGGATCGCCGGTCTCTCGAAATTCCGGGCGCGTGCTTATGGGAAGGCGCCTAATCCGTTCGGGTGGCGAGGGCGTCAATTGCCGGGTGGGCGCCGGGCATGCGCACCTCGAACTGTACGCCGGGATCCCGCGCCTTGACGGCCAGGGCGCCGCCGGTCTCACGCACCATGCGGGCGATCAGCGACAGGCCGAAACCGGCGTTGGCCTCGGGATGAGCCGCATCGGGAAAGCCCACGCCGTCGTCGCTGACGGCCAGACGGCACCCTTCGGGCGTCGGCTCCAGCCGGACGTCGACCGTCCCGCTGCGCCCCGCCAGGCCGTGTTCGAAAGCGTTGCCGACCAGTTCGGCGGTGATCAGGCCGAGGGCGGAGGCCAGGCCGGCGGACGCCGTCAGAGGCCGCATGTCCAGCACCAGATTCGCCCCCTCGCGGCCGTCGATCTCGGCGACGTCGCGGCAGATGTCGGCGAGGAATTCATCCAGATGGACCTCGACCCCCTGTTCATGCGTTTGCAGGCGTTGGTGCAGGCGGATGATGACCCGCACGCGGCGGGTCGCCTCATTGAGGGCGGCGGCGACCGGCGTGTCGGCCGAGCGCGCCTGGAGCATCAGCAGGGAGGCCACGGACTGCAGGCTGTTGCCGATCTGGTGATGGGCGGCGCGGACCTGATCAAAGGCATTCGCGTGGTCGGGCGTGGGCGTCATCGGCATTCGCCTCCTCTCGGCGCGCAGCCTAGCGCGTGCGTCCGAGGGACGACTTGACGGTCGTCATTTCGCTCGGCCCGCTCGGTCGGTTCAGGCCCCCGGGTCCAGCGACCAGCCGCGCGAGCGCTTGTCCTCCTGGTCCTTCAGTTCGCGCGTCGTCGGCACCGTGTATTCCGCCAGCAGGGTCAGACCCGATCGGGGGAAGTAGGTGCGGCTCGGATCGCCGACGATGACGCGGGTTCCGTTGGCGACGGCCTGTTGCAGCCAGGCCAGGACCGCCTCGGCCATGGGCTTTTCATAGAAGACGTCGCCGGCGCAGATCAGGTCGGCGGGCGTGGATGACGGCGAGGCCGCTGCATCAGGCTGGCCTGACGAAAAGTCAGGTTGACATGACATATTGACCATGTAAGGTAAGCCTTACATTCAGTCAGGAGCGCCTGTCATGACGAACTGCCCGCCAAATGTCCAAACCTCCGCCGCCCGGCGTTACCGACTGCGGACCCTCGCCTTCATGGTTCCCTATGTGGCGATCTGCGTGGCGATGATGACGACCGACGTCTTTGATGGCGTCATAGGCCGTCCGGCGGCCTGGCTTCTGGCCCTGGCGGTCGCCGCGCCGATCGCCGGTCAGATCTGGGCGGTGCTCAGCTTCATGCGCGACAGTGACGAGTTCGTCCGCGCCGTCACCGCCAAGCAGTTCATCGTCGCCTCCGGCATCGCCATGGCGCTGTTCACCTTCTGGGGCTTCGCCGAGAACTTCGCCGGAGCGCCCCACGCCGAGGGCTGGCTGATCGTGCCGCTGTTCTGGGGCGCTTTTGGAGCGGTCGCAGTCTTCATCCGATCGTCGAACTGATGAAGAACAAGCTGAAACTGCTGCGCGTCGAGCGCAACTGGACCCAGGAACAGCTGGGGCAGGCGCTGGGGGTCTCGCGTCAGGCCGTCAACGCCCTGGAGACCGAGAAGCACGACCCCTCGTTGGACCTCGCCTACCGCATCGCCGCCCTGTTCGCGCGGCCGGTGGAAGAGGTTTTCGAGAACCCGCACGGCTGACGAGTCTGTCAGCTTTACCTTACATTTCCGCCTTTGCTTTCCGCCGTCACCCTCGGGCTTGACCCGAGGATCGAGCCTGGCCGCGCGCTCTGCATTGCTGAGGTCGTGCAGACGGACAACCCGATCCTCGGGTCAAGCCCGAGGATGACGGTGGAGAGAGGGGCTTTTCTGAAGACCTGAAAGGAAACGTCATGTTCAATTCTGCTTCTTCGTCCAGGACCCTGCGCGCCCTCCTGCTGGCCTCGGGTGTCACCCTGGCCGCCGGCAACGTCTTCTCGGCCGCCCATGCTGAACCGGCGCGGATCGAAGCCCCCGCCTTTACCTCCGACCGGTTGTCGGTCGAGGTGATCGGGCAAGGCCCCGACGTCATCCTGATCCCGGGTTTCGCTTCCTCGCGGGAGGCGTGGCGACCGCTGGCGCAGCGGCTGGCGGCGACGCACCGGGTGCATCTGGTGCAACTGGCGGGCTTCGCCGGGGAGCCGTGGAGGCATGGCGACGAGGCCTTCGTCCAGCCGGCGGTCGATGAACTGGCCCGCTATGCGGCGACGCTGAACCGGCCCGCGATCATCGGCCATTCCATGGGGGGCTTCAGCGCCCTGATGCTGGCGCAGCAACATCCCGAGGCGGTCGGGCGGGTGATGAGCGTCGACAGCCTGCCCTTCTTCAGCGCCATGTTCGGGCCGCAGGTGAACGCGGAGAACGCCCGGCCCTTCGCCGATCAGGCGGCGGCGGGAATTCTCGGCGCGGACGAGGCCGCCTTCCGCCAGCAGCAGGAACAGACGGCGGTCGGCATGATGAAGACCGAGGCGGCGCGTCCGGCCATGGTCGAGTGGTCGATGGCGTCGGACCGCCACGCCATGGCCTCGGCCATCCGCGAGGTGATGACCACCGACGTGCGGCCCGGTCTGGCCGCCATGACCACGCCAGTCTGGGCCGTCTATGCCTCGGACGCGAACGGCGGGGCGCCCGCCGCCGGGGCCGACGCCCTGTGGAGCCGCGAATATGCGGGCCTGCCGGGGGTGAAGCTGATGCGGGTGGACGATACCCGGCACTTCATCATGACCGACCAGCCGGCGCGGCTGGAGGCGCTGGTCGATGAGTTCCTGGCGGACGGAAAGTAGAGCGATCCTCCCACGCGCAGCGGGGGAGGGGGACCGCGACGGCGCAGCTGGCGGGGTGGAGGGGGCGAGAGGCACGCGCCGCCCTCATGCTGTCGAGCGCCAGCCTGTTTCCGCCCCCTCCACCATGCTGCGCATGGTCCCCCTCCCCCGTGAACGGGGGAGGATCAGGGACGTGCTGTTGGCTTACTTCGGGCGCAGGTCGTTGGTCACGTCGCCCGTCTTGAGCGGCTGGCCGGCGAACTCGGCGGCGTAGGCCGGGGCGAGCAAGGTCTGGAAGGCCGAGGCGGGCAGGGTGAGGTAGTAGGCCCCCTCGACGTAGGGGCCGACCGCATAGGCGTCGAGCAGGAAGGTCAGGCCGCCTGCTTTACCGGCCGTCGTGCCGGGGGCGAGGACCACGGCCACGTCCTTCAGCTTGGGGCAGCTCCAGGTATCGCCGCCGACCTTGACCGGTTGGGCGCCGGGGCGGGCCTTCTTGGCGGTGTTGACGGCGGCGCACAGGGTCCGCTCCAGCGCGGTCAGGTCGGCGCCCTTGGCGAACAGGTCGGCGGGGGTGATGCGGCGCTTCTCGGTCTTGTCCCACAACAGGGCCGTGGCCACCGTGTTGGGGTGGGCGCCGCCCGAATAGTCGAAGTCGGTGCGCATGGCGCTGAACAGACGGTCAGTCTGGACGGGATCGGCGTAGATGATGGTCTTCTCATAGGGGCCCATGGCGCTGTCGCCGCCGGCCTCGGTGCGGTCGGCCTGGGCGCCCTCGGCGTACTTGCCGAGGTCGGCGACCTCCTGACGATATAGGCCGGCGTAGAGGTCGGGCTGGGCCTTGATCGCTTCCGGCAGGGTCAGGCTGACCTTGGCGTAGGGGGTGGCGCTTTCGTATTTCAGCGGGGCGGCGGCGGTGGCCTCCGCGGCGGCCTTCGGGGCCTCGGGCGCGGTCTTCTCGGCGCGCTGGCAGGCGCTCAGGGTCGCTGCGACGGCGGCGGTCAGGAGGAGAACGCGGAGGCGGTACGAGGTCATTCGAGGTTCCTTGGGGGAGGGTGCGATCAGAAAGCTAGGCCGTTGAACGCAATCGCGGCCAGAAGGATCAATCCAGCTTCACGATTTGATTTGAACAGGCGCAGGCACAGGACGCCGTCCTCGGGTTTCAGGGCCTTCACCTGCCAGGCCAGATGCAGGGCGTAGAGGACCAGACCCGCGTAGAAGATCGGGCCGAGACCGGCGGCGAAACCGGCCGCGCCGGCCAGAAGCACAGCCAGGACGTAGAAGACGGCCACGCCCGGCTTGACCTGCGACCCCAGACGCCGGGCCGAGGATTTGACCCCGGCCATGACGTCGTCCTCGATGTCCTGCAGCGCGTAGATGGTGTCGTAGCCGAGGGTCCAGAAGACGCCGCCCGCATAGAGAAGCCCCGCCGACAGGGCGAGGTGCCCCATGCGGTTCAGGCCCTCGGCCATCCAGTAGGCGTCGCCGCTGGCGCGGACGTCCAGCACATAGAGCCAGCCCAGGGCGAACAGACCCCCGGTCGCCGCCGCGAAGCCCAGCAGGGCGCCCCAGTTGAAGGTGAGGCCCAGCCAGGCCTGGGGCCACCAGGTGATGCGCTTCATGAAGGGATAGGCCGCGACCAGACCCAGCGACAGGGCGCCGAGCAGGACGGACATGAGGTTCATGGTCAGCAGGATGCACAGGCTGATCAGGCACAGACCCGCCACGAAGGCCCAGGCCTGCTTGACGCTGATCTGGCCCGCAGGAATGGGGCGCAGGGCGGTGCGGGCCACCTGGGCGTCGAAGTCGCGGTCGGCGATGTCGTTCACCGCGCAGCCCGCGCCGCGCATCAGCGCAGCGCCTATGGCGAAGCCCGCCACCAGCCACAGCTCATAGCCGCCGAAGGGCCGGTCGTACTGGTTCAGGGCCAGCATGATCCCCTGCCAGCCGGGCAGCAGCAGCAGCCAGATGCCGATGGGGCGGTCGAACCGGCCCAGCTTCAGCCACGGCTTCAGCGCTTCGGGGGCGTAGCGGTCCACCCAGTTCTGGCGGGCGGCGTCGGGAAGCGGGGCGGTGATGTTCATGCCTGGGGTCTTAGACCCTCGGCTCTCAGCCGGTCCAGCGCTGGCGTATAGCGGCGCGACAGCGGCGCCTCCAGCGATCCCAGTTCGACGGTCCAGTCGCCGGAGCCTTCGGGGCGCAGGCCGCTCATCCGCGCGGCGTTGATCAACCAGGAGCGGTGCGTGCGCACGAAGCCGCAGCGCTCCAGTTCCACCTCGACGGCGGCCAGGGTGGCGCGCATCAGCGGGCGGCGGCCGTCGGCCAGGATGAACTCGACGTAGTTGCCGGCCGAGGTGGCGGCCAGGATGTCGTCCAGCGGCGCGCGGATCAGACGGGCGCCGTCGCGGATGTCAAAGCTGACGGGCCGCACCGGGGTCTCGCGCGCCTCGCGCAGGCTGCGTACGGCCCAGAAGACGCCGACGAACAGGGCGTAGCTGAGCAGGTCCTTGCGGAGCTCATAGATGAACCGCTCGACCGGCGGGCCATAGTCGTAGGTCTCGCCCAGGGCCGCATAGACGCCGTGGCGCATGGCCACCATCAGGCCGACGTGCAGCAGGCTGTAGAGGGCGGCGACGCCCAGGTGGACGGCGGTGAACCGGCCGCGTCCGCGCCAGCCGTCGTCCAGCATGGACGGCGGAGCGAAGGCGGCGGCCAGCCAGGGCAGCCAGATCAGCAGGGCCAGCGCCGCTGCGCTGGTGCCCTCCCACACCCAGGGCGCCCAGAGCCGCAGAGACGGGGAATCGGTCAGCACCGTCATGGCGTTGACCACCATGAAGGCGGCCGTGATGCCGAGAATGATCGTCCAGCCGACGATCAGGTCGTGCCGGTCAGCGCTCGTCAGATGGACGCGCGCGCCATTCGCCCCCGAGGCGTCGCCGTTCGTCCCAGGCCCCGTTCGCCCGGCCCCGCGAGGCCTCCGTCCGGCCCGCGCCGGTTGCGGCTCTGCGGGCCGAAATGAGAGCCCTGACCCCGCATTTTCATTCATCAGAGGTCTTCCCCATGCCCGCTCTCCCGTCCCCACCGCCGCCGCGCCGCCATGATCTGGATTGGATCCGCGTCGGCGCCTTCATGCTGCTGATCCTCTACCATGTCGGCATGTTCTACGTGCCATGGGACTGGCATGTGAACAGCCCCCATCCGGTCGAGGCGCTGGAGCCTCTGATGCAACTGACCAACCCCTGGCGGCTGACCCTGCTGTTCGTGGTGTCCGGGGCGGCGACGCGCTTCCTGTTCGACGGCTTCGCGCGGCAGGGGGAGGGAAGCGCCCGTCGCTTCGCCGGGTCGCGGACGTTGCGGCTGCTGCCGCCGCTGGTCTTCGCCATGTTCGTGATCGTGCCGCCCCAGAGCTATTACGAAGTGGTCGAGGCCGCGCGGGGGCTGGGCGTCGCCGATCCGGCGCATTCGCCGTGGCTGGCCGGCTTCTGGCTGAAATACGCCACCGCCTCGGGCGGCTGGTGCGACGCCGACGGCTGTCTGATCACGCCGACGTGGAACCACATGTGGTTCGTCGCCTATCTGCTGATCTATAGCCTGGCGCTGGCGAGCCTGCTGATGCTGGGTCAGCGTCTGCTGCCCGCCCTGCAGTCGGGCCTGGAGCGCGTGCTCAAGGGCTGGGGGCTGCTGATCTGGCCCATCGTCTGGCTGGCCCTGATCCGCTGGGCGTTGGCGCCGGCCTTCCCCGTCACCCACGCCCTGGTCGACGACTGGTACAACCACGCCCTGTCGTTCAGCGCCTTCCTGTTCGGTTTTCTCAGCGCCCGGTCGGACGTCCTGAAGGCGGGCTATGAGCGGCTGCGCCGACCGGCCCTGATCCTGGCGGTCGTCGCCTGGGCGGGGTGGGCGTTCTACGCCTGGACGTTCCGCGCCGACGACGCCGTGCCGCCCGAGGCCCTGAAGACCGCCATGCGTCTGGTTTACGCCGCCGACCAATGGGCCTTCATCGTCGCCATCCTGGGCTATGGCGCGCGCTATCTGAACCGGGGCGGGCCACTGTTGCGCTACCTGACGGTCGGGGTCTTCCCCTTCTACATCGTGCACCAGACGATCATCGTCGTCGCCGCCCACCACCTGGCCCCGTTCGGCCTGCCGCAACCGCTGGAGGCGGGGCTGCTGATCGCGGGAACCTTCCTGGGCTGTTTCGCGACCTATGAGATCGCGCGCCGTCTGGGCTGGCTGGGCCTGCTGCTGGGGGTGCGGCCCGCGACGGCGAAGGCGGTCCGCCGACCCTCGACACCGGGCCTTGAGGCCTCTGAAGCCCTGGGCGGTTCGGAGCCCTGAGGGCAGGGGCCGCGGCAAGGCCGAGGGCCGCCGTCTGTTCGGCGGGCCTATTTCGCCAGCCGGCCCTTGGCCTTGTCGGCGCTGAAGACGATGTCGGAATCGGCCTTCTTGGCTTCCAGCCCCGGACAGTTCAACTGGTGCAGGACGTGGCGGATGATGTTCAGCCGAGCCTTCTTCTTGTCGTCGGTGGCGACCACCGTCCAGGGCGCATAGTCGAAATGGGTGCGTTCCAGCATCTGGTCGCGTGCGGCGGAATAGTCGCTCCAGTGCTTCTGGGCCTCGGCGTCCAGCGGCGAGACCTTGAAACGCTTCAGCGGATGGGTGGTGCGTTCCTCCAGTCGGCGAGATTGCTCATCGCGCGAAATGTCCAGCCACAGCTTGATCAGGGTCGTGCCGGACTGGGTCAGCATCCGCTCGAAATGCGGCGCGTCGTGCAGGAAGCGTTCGTGCTGCGCGGGGGTGCAGAAGCCCATCACCGGCTCGACTCCGGCGCGATTGTACCAGGAGCGGTTGAAGAAGACCGTCTCGCCCGCCGCGGGCAGGTGGGCGGCGTAGCGCTGGAAATACCACTGGGTCAGTTCGCGGTCGCTGGGCTTGGGCAGGGCGACGACGCGCGTCTGGCGCGGGGCCATGTATTCCGTCATCCGCTTGATCGCGCCGTCCTTGCCGGCGGCGTCGCGACCCTCGAACACGATCACGATCTTCAGGCCCTGATCGATGGCCCAGGCCTGGGTCTCGACCAACTGAATCTGCAAGGCTTCCAGCGTGTCGGCGTAGTTGTCCTTGGCCATCGGGGTCGTCCTTTGCCGTCGTAACGGGAAGAGCTTGCGGCTATTTTAACGCGCGCGCCAGCCCACGACGCCCCACGGTTCGCGCGTCGCTTCGCGGACCGTGGCTTTTCGACCCGCGTTCGACTTTAACCAACCGGCGGCGTCGGGCGTTTCGCTTTCCAGTTGACGCGCTGTGGATAGTCGGGTGACAAAGTGGCGCAGTCCGGATTTTGCGCGGGGTCCAAACCCGCGTCTCGCTCCTTCGCCTGAACGAGCTTGTCCAGATGGGCTGACGGATTCTCCTGCATGGAAATCCGCCTGGCAAAGCGCGTTTACGGAGACGCTAAGATGGCGACCGGCACGGTCAAGTGGTTCAACCCCACCAAGGGCTATGGCTTCATTCAGCCCGACGACGGCGGCTCGGACGTTTTCGTCCACGTCACCGCTGTTCAAAAAGCTGGCCTGCAAGGCCTCGATGAAAACTCCAAGGTCGAATACGAGCTGGAAAACCAGCGCGGCAAGACCTCGGCAGTGGAACTCAAGGTTCTCTAAGGCCGACGAACCCGCTTCGGGTTCAGACGATCGAAAGGCGCGGAACCTGCCGGTTCCGCGCCTTTCTTTATTCTGGGAAGAGAAGGGCGCTATCGGGCGGTCGCCCTATTTGAGTGCGACGAGGCGGCGTCGCCTCCGTTCGGAACCCCAGCTCGGCCCGAAGCGCCTCTGCTGACAGGCCGGCGGCGCGAAGCTCGGCCAGGGTCACCGACCGGTCGCGCTTGGCGTAGCGGCGGCCGTCGGGGCCGAGCAGCAGACGGTGGTGGCGATAGACGGGGGCGGGCCAGCCCATCAGGGCCTGGATCAGCCGCTGGATATGGGTCGCCTCGAACAGGTCCAGGCCGCGGATGACGTGGGTGACGCCTTGCAGGGCGTCGTCGTGGGCGACCGCCAAGTGATAGGCGGTCCCGGCGTCCTTGCGGGCCAGCACCACGTCGCCCGCCGTCTGGGGTCGGGCGCGGATCAGGCCGGTCTCGCCATCGGGGCCGCAGCCTTCCTCGACGAAGGACAGGGCGTTCCAGGCGGTCTCGCCCAAGGCTTCACGCGCCCGGTCCAGCGACAGCCGCCAGGCGTAGGGACGCCCCTCGGTCAGCAGGCGGGCTTCTTCGTCGGGTGCGTGCGGGCCAGGTCGGACGGCTTCGGCGGGGCCGTGCGGGGCGTCGCCGATGGCGTCGAGGATGTCCTTGCGGGTGCGGAAGCAGCGGTACAGCAGGCCGCGCGCGCCCAAGACGTCGATGACGGCGGCGTAGTCGGCCAGGTGATCGGACTGGCGCCGCACGGGCGTTTCCCAGTCGAGGCCGAGCCAGGCGAGGTCTTCATAGATGGCGGCTTCGAACTCGGGCTTGCAGCGGGTCGGGTCGATGTCCTCGATCCGCAGCAGGAACCGCCCGCCCGCCTCGCGCGCCGCGCTCCAGGCGGTCAGGGCTGAAAAGGCGTGGCCCCGGTGCAGGCGGCCGGTGGGCGAGGGGGCGAAGCGGGTGGCGAACATGGCGACAACCTAGCGGTTTCCGGCGGTGGTCAGAATGGGGGTCGAGCCGCCTCTTTCCCGAGGGCCTCGCCTCGGCCTAGCATGAGGCATGGCCATAGCCCCGTCCGCTCCGTCCATCGCCGCCGCCCGCGAGGCCCTGGCCGCCGCCGATCCGGCCCTGGCGCGGGCGCACGTCCAGACGCCGGTATTCGAGTGGCGGCTGCGGCCCGGCGGATACGAGGGGCTGTTCCGCATGATCGTCGAGCAGCAGGTCTCGGTCGCCGCCGCCGCCTCGATCTGGAAACGGACGGTCGAGGGGCTGGGCGGGACGGTGACGCCGGACGCCGTGCTGGCGCTGGATGTGGAGACGCTGCGCACCTTCGGCCTGTCGGGGCAGAAGGCCAAGTACGGCCACGAGATCGCCCTGGCCCATGCCGAGGGCCGCATCGACTTTGATCATCTGGAGCGGCTGGACGACGCCGAGGCCGTCGCCGCCCTGGTCGCCATCAAGGGGGTCGGCAAGTGGACGGCCGAGACCTTCCTGATGTTCTGCGAGGGGCGCCTCGACGTCTTTCCCGGCGGCGACGTGGCCCTGCAGGAGGCGATGCGCTGGGCCGATGCGGTCGAGGCCCGGCCGAACGAGAAACAGGCCTATGCCCGGGCGGAAATCTGGCGACCGCATCGCGGGGTGGCGGCGCATCTGCTCTGGGGATGGTATGGGGCGGTGAAGCGTGGCGATATCGCGCTGGAGGACCTGTCGATTTGAATCCGCTGACGAACGCCGACCTGACCCGGCCCGAGACCGTCCTGCCGCTGCTGGACTTTGCGGGGGTGGCTGTCTTCGCCGCTACCGGGGCACTGGCCGCCGCGCGCGAGAAGCACGATCTGGTGACCTTCGCCTTCTTCGGCGCCATCACCGGGGTCGGCGGCGGGACGCTGCGCGATCTGCTGATCGGAGCGCCGGTCTTCTGGGTGCAGGACTGGCGCTATATCGCCGTCTGCCTGCTGGCGGCGGCGGCCTTCTGGGTGCTGGGGGCGCGGACGTGGCGTTTCCGGGCCCTGCTGTGGCTGGACGCGGTCGGGCTGGCGGCCTACGGGGTCATGGGGGCGGCCAAGGCGGGCTCCTATGGCGTGGCGCCGCTGATCTGCATCGTCATGGGCGTGCTGACGGCCTGTTTCGGCGGGGTCGTGCGCGACGTGCTGGCCGGCCAGCCGTCGATCCTGCTGCGGCGCGAACTGAACATCACCGCCGCCCTCTTGTCGGCGAGCCTGTTCGTGGTGCTGAAGGCCGTGATGGTTCCGACCTGGCCGGCGGTCGGCGTGGCGGTGCTCGTCGGCTTCGCCCTGCGGGCCGGCGCCCTCTTGAGGGGATGGAGCCTGCCGGCCTTCCCCAGCGCGCCGGCGCGAGGCTGAGGCCGCGTCACGAAAACGCTGCATACCGGTCATGGCGATGAGCGGGAATCGGGCGTAGTCTTCTTTGGGTAAGACTAGGGAAGGAGACGTGTCCTCACTCCTGTCGCTTTGATATCCCCCTGTATGCGCGGGAGGGCCTGATGCAGGTCCTTTCCCGCCCACCGTCCGGCTGGCCCGCCCTGGTGCTGAACGCCGATTTTCGCCCTTTGTCCTATTACCCGCTGTCGATCTGGCCCTGGGAAGAAGTGGTCAAGGCCGTCTGGCAGGAACGCGTCGACGTGGTCGCCACCTATGACAAGGTGGTGCGCAGCCCGTCGATGGAGATGCAACTGCCCAGCGTCATCTCGCTGAAATCCTACGTCGATCAGGACCGCAAGCCCGCCTTCACCCGCTTCAACGTCTTCCTGCGCGACGGCTTCGCCTGCCAGTATTGCGGCGAGACCGGCCTAGCCCAGGAACTGACCTTCGACCACGTCATCCCCCGCTCGCGCGGCGGCCGCACCACCTGGCAGAACATCGTCGCCGCCTGCGGCCCCTGCAATCTGCGAAAGGGCGGCCGCACGCCGCAGCAGGCGGGAATGCCCCTGCTGCGCCGCGCCGCTCACCAGCCCAACGCCTGGGAACTGCAGGAAGCCGGCCGCCGCTTCCCGCCCCACTTCCTGCACCAGAGCTGGCTCGACTACCTCTACTGGGACATCGAGCTCGAACCCTAGGGTTTACCGGTGTTGCCTTTCGTTACCCAAGCGCCTGATTGTTAGGTATTTTGTGGGAAAGGGGATGCAGGTAGTTGCCGCTTATCCTCCGATTTGCTCCCGTTTGGTGACCGTTGACCAAATCGCCAGAAGGGCGAGACGGGCTTGGCGATCTCTATCTCGCGCAAGGTGTGGCCACGAAGACGGAGATGACGCTCCGAGCGGCCCGGATCCGGGTTGCGCGGCACATCAAGCCGCTGCTCGGGTCGAAGAAGATCGCCGACGTCATGGGCGGCGACATTCAGCGATTGATGATTGAGGTGTCCGTCTTGCCGGCCTCGGCGGATGAGGTCCGCTGCTCGGTGTCTGGGACCTGAATCTCGCACGTCAACATTACCCCAGGTTGATTAAAGGAAAAAATTATCCTTAAGGTGTATTGCGTCCCCGGAAAATTCGGATAACGATAAGATGTCGGGTTCAGAGAGTTCGCATTTTTGAAGGGCGAACAGGTAACCGGCACATGAACCAATCACAAATCGCGCGATTTATGGCGCGAGCGCGTCTTGTTGCGGGCAAAAAGGTCGGCAGTAATTTCCTGTATATTGCGGGAGAATGACGGTCTGTGCCCTAACGTCTGTGAGTTAACGCTTGGAGGAGC
Source organism: Brevundimonas sp. 2YAF1 (assembly GCF_052114745.1). Taxonomy (NCBI): domain Bacteria; kingdom Pseudomonadati; phylum Pseudomonadota; class Alphaproteobacteria; order Caulobacterales; family Caulobacteraceae; genus Brevundimonas; species Brevundimonas sp. 2YAF1. The sequence goes on from NZ_JBFRFI010000009.1 coordinate 40,388, forward strand.
GAAACATGGCACAGTATAATGGCGTGCTATTGCGTCAAAACTTACAGGATCAGGGGTTGTTGCCCCGAACGGGCGGGTGGACCGCGAGCCCCGACCTGATCTCGGCCGGAGCCGCGCCGGTCCAGAATCCCACGGCTGTATTCACGTCCCCGGCCAGCTACGCCACGGATCCAACCAAGCCGGCCGTCTTCAAGGCGACGAATTACTTCTACCTGCGTGGCCAGAACTTGGGCGCGACAGCCGTTTCGGCCGAGGCGCGCATCTTTTACGCTCCGTCGTCCCTGTTCCTCTACCCCCAACAGTGGTTGGACAACGCTATGCAGACGGCGCGGGGCGAGACAGTGAGCAAGATCGAAGCCATCCCGCCGGGCGGGATCGCGGTGACCACCGACCCCCTTATCTGGAAGCCGGACTTCACCAGCGAACACTTCTGCCTCATCGGCTTTATCTCGACCGCCGCCTATCCGTTCGAGAGTCAGAAACCGGCCGCGATCACCTCTCTGGACGATCTGGCGGCCTGGGTCGGCGCTACCGGCGGTACGGGCTGGCACAATGTGCAGTTTACGAGCGTCGGTCAGCCGACCTTCACGAAATACACGACCTATCCGGCCTCCGCGACGCCTGCGAAGATCATATTCGCAGTCACCTGCATCGACTGCCCGATCGGTTCACAAGTGTCGTTTTCCTGCGGCACGCCCCTGCCGGACGGCACCTACATCCACCTGCCGCCGACGACGGTGACCAAGTCGGACCAGTTCGGCGTGGTTCTGGAGTACGTGGTTCCGGCGGGCTGGACCTCTCCGATCTCGTATTCCTACACCGACAACGGACTGCCCCCTGGCAAGAACTTCAGCGTGTCGATGAGCGCTTCCATCAAGGAAACCAGACCGGGCGGACACGCCTTCTCGGCCTTCGCCCGACCGGCCGCCGAGGTGTTTCCCAACCACCACGCGCTGCATCCGACCACCTTTGAGCTGATGGACATGCCGGTGAGCATGCTGGTGCCGGTGGGCAGCGACATGACCAAGATCGCAGAATCCTGACATGGCGGCTGCGTGCTCCGGTGCGCAGCCGCGGCTCGGTCGCCGGGGGCCGCTTGAGGCGGCGGTCCTCGGTTCCATCCCGTGAAATGATGTGGGGGACTGCCAATGGCCGCCATCCCGTCAGGGCTGACCCACACGTTCGGCGTCATTGCCAACCGTGGAAAGGTCTTCGACACGCCCGATTCTCCAACGGACACATATTACGGCTTCCTCGCCGACATTGAGGATGTCGTGTCCGCCAGGAGCGGGGAGACACTGTGGTCGGTGCAGTTCGACCTGGTTCCTCTAGAATGGATGGAATCCGCCGTCCTCGCCCAAAGCGATAAGTCCCGGACGCCGCCGCCGGATGGGCCTGTCACCCTGCTGATCTTCGACGACGCCAGGCCGGACCACATCGCTGATGCGCTATCGACCCCGGTCCCCGAGGTCGTCCCGGGGGGCTGGTACATCATCACGCTCGGCAAGGGCGGGGTCGGGGCAAGCCGGGCGCCGCCGACCTGGGCGCCGAAGGTCCAAAAACTCAGCGCCCGCGGCCTCCGGGCCAAGCGACGCGATGCGCTCCGGCTCTCCCGCCGGTTTAGACCGGTCGGAAAATTCTCCTACGCCAAGATCCAAGCGATGCTGGCCGCCATGGCGGTCCGCGAGATCGGCGTGATGGATGTTGGCCAAGCCTCATGCAACCTCATCTACGACGCCAACGGCGTTCCGCAGGCCTACGTGGACGTCGGCCTTCCGATGCATCGAAACTTGGGCAGCCTGCCGCCCCCCAACGGATTGGGGAACGTGGAGGTCATCAATCCTGGCCCCTGCCTGGCGCATAGTCCCCCGGTGATCCTGACCCACTTCCATTGGGACCACTATTCGATGCCGATGATGTCGGCGAACCGGGGCGCGCTGATCGACCGGGACTGGGTGGTGCCGAACCAGGTCCGAGGCGTGGCGGCGAATAATATTCTGAACGCTGTAGGCGCGGCGAGGAATGGGAACGTCCATGTCTTCCCCGCAGCCTTGCCCGGCGTCATCGGCGGCAACGTCGCGATTATCCAGTGCCGTCCCCGTGCCTACATGGCGGGCGGCAATCTCAACAATTCCGGGCTGGCTGTGGTCGTCACGATCAACGGTCAGATGCAACATGCCATGCTCCCCGGCGATGCGGCGTTTCAGGCCATTCGGGGCCTGGGCGCGTTCCCCAATATGAGATGGTTGGTCGCGTCCCACCACGGGTCGGACGTCGATTTGATCCAGGCGCACATTCCCGCCCCACAGGCCGCCAACCAGGGCCGTTTGGCCTATTCCTACGGCATCAATGGAGGTCCGCCGGGGGGCGTCCATTGCTACGGCCACCCGCGCGCTGCGGCGATCGCGAATTATCTGGCGGTCGGCTGGGGGCATGCGGGGGCGGTGGCCAGCACCGCCGAAACGGGACCAAACACCAACGTGCCGGGGCGCGGCAACATCATGATGTGCCACAGCACCATCCCGCCGCCATGCCGCGTGCTCCACTGCCCGTTCCACATCTTCCCCAAGATCCTGGTCTGAGTTTGAGAGCCGGAAGCACATGCCCAGGATCTCCACCTATGACGCGCTCGTCACCCTGACCTCCGGCCTGAAGGTCGGCGACACCCTCACGATCGGGCCTGACGACGTATCGCCGTCCCTGATCGCGGCGCTGCAGGACATGGCCTTGGTATTTGACCTGACCCTGGCCAGAACCGCCGTGATCGTTGATCAGCCCGCGTCGGTCACCCTGGAAGGAGTGGCGTCCCTGTTCGGCTTGGCGGCCCTGACGACCACGCTCAAGTTCACGCCGTTGACGGAAGGGGCGCTGACCGGTCCCTTTCTGATGGAGGTCGCCGCCGGACCCGTCGCGGGCGCCAGGTGGGATCTGGGCAGCGACTTCGGTCTCATCGACGTCAGCCTGGATTTCTCGCCCAATCCGGTTGCCAACAACTACCTCGCAAGCATGGGCTGCGCTCTGGTCGTGGGATCTAACGGATCGCTGATCTTGCCGGTCCGGGTCGATCTTCCCGCCTATCCGGATCTGGACTGGCTCGTGACCGGCGATTTCTCGCCGCAGCCGCTGACAGCGGATGCCTTCGCCGCACTCGCCGGCGACCTGTCGCTGTCCGCCTATCTGCCTTCGCCGCTGGACAAGCTCGCGAAGTTCGGGCTCATCGAAGTACAGACGGCCTTCAGCGTCGGCGCAGTTCGCCTGTCATACGCCTGGTTCGTGGTCTCCTACACCGACCCTTGGTCGGTTCTGGACATCATCGAGGTGCCCGCGAACGGCGTCTCCCTCAAGTTCATGGTGGACTTCCAGGACGCCCGTCAGAGCTATGTCGAACTGGATGCGCAGTTCGAGATCGCAACCGTCCCGATCGATATCGGGGCCCATTTCTCGCCGGACGACTTCTTCGTCTGGGGCCGTCTTCAGGACAACAGGACGGTCGGCATCACCGCCCTGTTCGAGCATTTTCACCTCATCCTGCCGGCACGTTTCCCGGAAATTGAGATCGACCGGCTGTCGCTGTTGGCGAATATCAGCGCCTCGACCTACGACTTTGAACTGGTTGCGCAGATCGACGTCGGCGCGTCGCTGAAGCTGAACGACCTGACCGCCAGAGTTCATGTCGCGACCCAGCCCGCGACAACAGTCGCCGCCGATTTCTGCGGAACCATTGTCCTGTCGGCCGACGCGACGGTTTTCCTTGAAGCCAAATACGAAGGGGGCGGCGCGGGACTGACGCTGATTGGCGACGCCGAGAACATACCGATCAAGACCCTGATCAAATACTGGGCCGACGAGTTCGGCATCGATCGGATTCCCGAGCCCATCAGGTCTTTGATCTTGAAGACACTGACGATCAGCTACAATACCGCGACGGGCGATCTGCATTTCAAATGCGTGGGGGATTTCACCGTCTACGCGACGCCGGTCGAGGTCACCTTCACCGTGGACGTCGTGCACGCTGCGGGCGGACGCACGGTTCATGGGGACGCGATTTCCGGCGCCAAGGGGTACAGCGCGCTCTTCGGCGGGACGGTGACCTTCTCGGGTCTGCAGTTCGATATCCGGTTCAATACCAAGGATACGGGCGAGAAGATTTTCATCGCCGACTATGTCGACGCCGGAACGGCCCATGAGGTCCGGCTGCATGATCTGGTGGCGGAGATTTCGACCGATCTGGCCAGCGTAATTCCCGAGGACATTTCGATCGGGCTGAACGTCGTCAAATTTGCCTGGTTGAAAGACACTGCCGGGGTCAATCATTTCCTGTTCGGGGTCGAACTCGGCGCCGAGATCGGCCTGACCGACATTCCCCTGATCGGGGATAATCTGCCCGCGGAGGCGACGGTCAAATTCGACCGGCTTCAGTTCAGCTATTCCGCCTCGACCCTGTCGAAGGAACAGGCGGCTTCGATCAACGCCCTTCTGCCCAAGGGGGTCAGCAAGATTCCGGAGGCGGGGCTCGATCAGGGCGTGCTGATCGCCGGCGTCCTGCAACTCGGGACCCACAGCAAGCCGATCTCGCTGGCCATTCCAACCGGCAAGGCGGCGACCAGCCTTGCCGTTGCGGCGGCCCCGCCGACCGCTTCGCTGTCGATCAACGTCCAGAAGCAATTCGGACCGGTCGCGATCCAGAAGCTGGGCCTGACGTACGATAAACAGGTCCTGTATGTGACCGGCGACATCGCTCTGGCCGGGGAGTTGCTCTCGATCGGCCTGCTCGGGCTGGGGATCGGGTCGAACATCACCCGGTTCGCGCCCGCGGTGACCTTGTCGGGCCTGACGATCACGGTCGACAACGGGCCCGTTCAGGTCCGCGGCGGTCTGCTCGGCACGATCGATCCCCTGAACTTCTACGGCGCCCTGTCGGTCACCGTGCCCTCGCTGTCGATCGGCGCCCTGGGCGGATACGCCCAGGTCGGCCCGGACCCGTCCTTCTTTCTCTACGCGGCCGTGAACAAGCCACTGTTCGGTTATCCGTTCTTCTATGTCGACGGCCTGGCGGGCGGCCTCGGCTTCAACCGGGATCTTCTGATCCCCGATATCGACGGCGTGGCGGATTTTCCGCTGATCAGATGGGCCATGGGCAAGGATACGCCCCCGGCCGACCCCTCCGGAAACGTCGCGAGCCAGATCGACACGGTCATCACCTCTCTCGGATCCAATATACCTCCCCGGGTCGGGGAATACTGGATCGCGGCGGGCGTCAAATTCTCCTCGTTCAGCATCCTGCACTCCTTCGCCCTGGTGACGGTGTCGTTCGGCACCGACTTCAAGGTGGCCCTGCTCGGATTGACGACCGCCAGCCTTCCGCCCCGCACGGACTCCGGGCGGCCGCCTATCTGCTATGTCGAAATGGCGGTCGAAGCCGTCTTCTCCCCGGACAACGGGATTCTCCAGGTCGCGGCCAAGCTGACGCCGGCGTCTCACATCCTGAACGACGACTGCCGGTTGACGGGCGGATTCGCCTACTACACCTGGTTCAAGGACAATCCCCGGGGGGACGCCGCGTCATATAGGGCGGGCGACTTCGTCGTGACCCTGGGCGGCTACAATCCCGCCTTCCTTCGGCCCGCCTATTTCCCGGTGGAGCCGCGGCTGGGCTTCACCTGGCAGGTCGATGGCAACACCAGCATCAAGGGCGGCATATATTTCGCGCTGACGCCGTCGACCATGATGGCCGGGGGGCGGCTGGAGGCGGTGTGGGAGAGCGGCGACCTGAGGGCGTGGTTCATCGCCCACGCTGACTTCCTTCTGTGCTGGAAGCCATTCCACTACGAGATCGACATCGGCCTCAGCATTGGAGTGTCGTACAAACTGGACCTCTGGTTCACCAGTGTGACCCTCTCGGTCAGCCTGGGGGTCGATCTTTCACTGTGGGGGCCCGCGTTCGGAGGCTCCATCTACGTCGATCTGTCAGTGATTTCGTTCACGGTTGGGATCGGCAATACTCACAAGCCCGCGCCCCAGCCGATCGGGTGGGACGAGTTCAAGACCTCGTTCCTGCCGAATGGGCAGACGGCGGGCCTGCTGGCGTCGACGGCCGGTGCGTCCGCCCCGACCGACCGTTATTGCCACTCAAGCGTCGCTGCCGGGCTGGTCGCTGACATGACCGCAGCCAAGGCCACCTCAACGGACCCGGACTGGGTGGTCAACCCCGAGACCGTGCAACTCGTCACCTTTACGGCTATCCCCGCAAAGTCGGCCAGCCTGACCACGGCGGGCGGCGTCACGGTGCCGCTGCCTGTAGGACAGTCAGACTTCGGGGTCGGTCCTGTTGGCGTGAGCATCGGCCATCTGACCTCCGATCATGGCATCACGGTCCAGAAGCTGGTCCACGGGGCGCCTGATCCGAAATTCGACTTCTCAGTCCACGCGATCATTACGCCGGTGACGGCGAATGTCCCGACGGCCGCCTGGGCTGGAGCGCTGGTGGTCAATCCGAGCATCAGCCAGGTCAATAACACCCCCGCCAACATCAGTGATGTTCTGGTCGGCTTCGTGATCAGCATGAAGCCGAGGAAGCCGGATCACACGCCCCTGCCGATCGTCATGTCGATCCTCGAGCATGAGTCGGAAGGCGTGGTCGCCTTCAACTGGATGGCGCCTACGGTCGCCTCGACGGACCCTTTCGACCAGTCCGCGGCCATGAAGACCTTCGCGGACACCCTCGTTTCGGCTGCCGCCGCACGTGAGGCGATCATAGCGGCGATCAACGCCCCGGGCCTGGATCTCGGGGTCGACGCCGACGTCGATGTCAGCCTGCTGGTCAAGGAGGCGTCCGCAACCCTGCTGGATCCCCCGACGCTCAGATACCTGGGAGAAGAACGTGTCGCCTAATGGCCAGAGAGGCGCCCGTTCGCGAGGGAGCGTGAAACTCGCAGACGAAGAAGCGGGCAAGGTCACCTTCATTGCCAGCCATCGTCCCGCACTGGAGGACGGCGAGTATGTCCTGTCAGTCGTTCAGGCGGTCGCAAATACCGATCCGAAGGCCCCTCCTAAGGCCGTCTTCGACGAATCCTGGATCAACACGCGGAAATTCCAAGTCCGCGGCGAGCGCTTCGCTATCGACAGCGCCGAGATCAGCGGGATCTTTCCTCCGGCGGCGAGCACGGGCGAATACTCGAATGTGCTGCCTCAGGTGGTGTTCAATCGCCTGACCCTGCCTTGGGAACGCAGCGTGGGGGATGCGGCGAACGGTTCTTGGCTGGCCTTGCTGCTCTTCGACGAAGACGACTCCGTTCCCGAAATCCTGTCGGTCATGGCTGGCGACCTAACGCCCGCTCCGTTCCCGCGCGAGAAGGGGGGCGCCGACCAGCCCAGTCGGCTGCCGGCGGACACGGTCTCCTATCCGGGGCTGGCCTTCGACTATGGCGAGTTTCCCTATCAGCCCTGCACCGTGATCGACGTTCCGGTGACTCTGTTCAACCAGGTCGTGCCGGGACTGGTCGACATGCCGTGGCTTTCCCACGCGCGCGTCGTCACGCCCGACAATCCCGCGAGGATGGGGCTTGCGGCGGAGGTCGAGGGGGTCGAGACCTCCGTGATCATGGCCAACAGGCTGCCCCGGCCCAATATGCGCTGCACCGTTCATCTGGTCTCGCTGGAGCAGACAGCGTGCTGGCTTCCGACCGGGGATGACTACACGTCGGCCGCAATCACGCTTCCCAGCGGGGCGCCGGCCACGGCTGTCCGTCTGCTCTCGCTGACCAGCTGGAGTTACCAATCCGTCGATCCGGAACAGACCTTCACCGGCCTGCTCAAAGCGCTGGACGCCGAGGACGGACTGCGCGTGTTCGCCCTCGCCAACGCCAGCACGGGCGCAGGACCGGCCACCGCCTATGTCGCCAATGCATTGCAGATGGGATACGCGCCCCTGGACCACCAAACCCGGCAGGGCAGTAAGACGGTGTCCTGGTATCGGGGTCCGTTCGCGCCCTTCGCCGTGACGCCCGAAAGCATCATTCCAGCGCCCGGCGACAGCGGCCAGCCCGCTCCCATCGCTACCTCGGACGAAGCGCTGCGCTACGATCCCGAGACCGGAATGATGGACATCTCCTATTCGGCCGCGTGGGAGATCGGGCGCCTGCTGGCGCTTCAGGACAAGGGCTTTTCTCAGTCCCTTTACAACTGGAAGCGCGGCAACACTCAAGCCGTGGTCGCCGCCTTCGAACGGCGGGTGCTGGAAAGCGAGCTGGGTGAGGCGTTGGGCCTCACGGCCGTGCGTCATGCCACCGAGCCCCTGCTTATGCACCATAGCGCGGCCGAGTTCATCCGAACCCGGCTGAAGCCCCATACCGCGCGCGGCCCGCGCGCCCGGGGGGTGAAGTGATGGCGCGGCTGATCAACCGAACCCTGCATCTTCAAGGGCTCGCCCAGATGCTCGGCGGGCGCGAGGCCATCGCCGCCGCGACGGCCGATATTGATCCCACGGTGCAACTCAGCGACTGGCTGAAGCGCCTCGGCCGGCTGCACGGCCTTCCATATCGCTACATGGTTCCCAACGACCGGTTCCTGCCCGACGAGTCGATCCGCTTCTTCCAGCTAGACTTCAATTGGATCTATGCCCTGATTGAGGGCGCCTGCAGCATCGGGCACGCGGGCCAGACCGATGCGGTGCAGCACGCCATCACCCGTTGGAAGCTGCACGATACGGCCCAGATAGAGGCGGCGGGCGCGGCTCCCGGATCCGTAACGGGTTTCCTGTTGCGGTCCCAGATCGTGCCGGGATGGCCCAGGCTCGAGATACTGCCCTTTGACGACAAGGGCGTCGAACTGGTCGACGTGGTTCGCAGGGAGCTACTGTCGCCCTCGATCCTTCTGTTTATGGTCGCGGGGACGATCGATCATGTGATCATCCGCGAGCCGTCGATCGGGCTCCACTCCGGCATCGATATCGATGGCGGCAAACCGCTCCGCTATGTGACCGTTCCCAAAGCGGCGCCGCCCGGCACGAGTCCGGGTGATCAGATTGCGGGCGTATCGGCGCCGGTCGGATTCCGCCCCGGGGGACAGAGGGTTCTGCGGCTCGGGGCGCTGGCCGAGCGGATACAGGACCTCCTCAGCAAGAATGATGCGAACGAGGGTCCTGACGGCAAACCCTTGCCCTTCACCTCGGCCGAGTTCGCGCTCGAGATGATCGAGGGGACGCAGGCCGTGACGTTCCGCGTCGGTGCGGCGGCAGGAGAGTAAACGGCATGACATCGCATCGTTCCGCTCTAGTGGTCCCGGTCGATCTGGCGGCGCTCTGCGTCGGCGAAACAGACGTCAACGGCTCCTCTGTCCAGCCTTACGGCACGAAGGATTTCGCCCGCCTGGCGCCGGATTTCTCATTGCTGCCATATGCCGAGAAAGGCGTGGCCCGTAATTCCGGCCCCTACACCAGCGCCCAGGTCCTCGCCACGGCGTTCCAGCCCGCATCGCAGCCGCTGGGGGTCGGCGTTCACCTTCACTGGGCGCTGCCCGAGGCGCTTACGCATGGCGCACAGGCGGCGACGGGCAAGGTCGAATTTCCGCCCGCACCCAATCGCTGGATGGTCGTGCGGGTGGCGTCGAACACTGCCGACCCGGTCGCGCCGGTCACCGACATCAACGCTTGGATCATCGAAAGCGACAGGCTGTGGGACAGGGAGGGCCAGACCGTTCCGCTCCCCAACCGGAACCGGACCAGCCTGGACATTCCGATCAAGCCGATACCGACCGCCGCCAGCAACAGGTCGTTCAGGACGCTGGGACAGGTCTTTCCTTATGCCGGCTGGGCCGAGGATCCATCTGCGGACCGGGCCCAGCTGACCGCGCTGGGCTTCGGCGATGTCCAGTATGCGGCGACCTATGAATACTGCGCCAACGTGTTCGGTCTGTGGGATACGCTCGAGGACCTCGACGCCGGGTGTTTCCCGCCCGCGACCACGCGCCTTTCCTATCGTCTGATCGGCTGGCACGCGGAAATCGGCGACGATCCGCTGTCGCGGGTGAAATACCCTGCCGATGGAAACCGTCAGGAACAGATCGCCGCGATCGAAGCGCAGCTGAAGTGGGTGTTTCCGTTCTCGGACGATGCACCGTTTCCCACCCGGACCGTTTACAGCGCTCTGCTGACTGAGGTGCCGTGGGATCCCGGCAATCACTACATCGATCCGAGGACGCCTTCAGCGGATCTGGAGATCGCCGTGGGCAACACCAGCTGCGAGGCGGTGTCCGCCCTGCTGGCGGCTCAGCCGGGCCTCGAATCTCTGCCCAATGTCGAGATCGTCCTGAATGCCTTGCAGGCCGGCCTTCTCAGCCGGCTGAGCCTGCCCGGAGGGTTGGCGGACATGGACGAGGTTCTGCATCAGAAGGGCTTCGCCAGTTCCAATGTGGACCAGACTTGGGTGATCACCTCGGACGCGACCAAAGGCGCCGGCCTCGGCGGCGAAATCCCGCCGGAGCAGATGCTGTCGGCGGCCCGGAACCAGTCCCTGGAACTGCCGGCTGGAACAGGAGCTGCGCTGGATGCGCTCAACAAGGCTCAGTCCGCGCTTGATCGGATGACACAGGAAACGGCCAGCCTGCGCGGGCGGATTTTCGCCGACTGGTGCCGTTATATGTCGATCGAGTACGCGCCGCCGCCGCCCGGCCTGATTTCTCCAAACGATGCCCGCGTCTTCATCGAGGCTGAAATCGCAGAACTGAAGACCCTGCTGGCGTCGGCGGCCGCGATGCAGACCGAAGTGTCGACCAGGGCGGAGGCGCTCAGGCGATCACTCGGAGAGGGCTATACGCTCGATACGTCCGATGGTTCGCGCTACTGGGCGCCAAGCGATCCGGTCGTTCTCGTTTCGGGCGCCGACGTCAGGCCATCCTACCGCGGCCGGATGCCTGATGCGAGGGACGCCGACGGGAATCTGATCTGCAGGATGGACGCGGGGATCGTCAGTGCGATGATCGCGGGCGACGCCCCATTTGCGGTCCATGCCGCCGACCTGCCGATTTTGCCCGCTGCGGGACCGACCGTGCTCGCTGAAGTGCTGCCCGCTCTGGTCGGCGAGGCCTTCTTCGCCGATCCTTGGCAAGCCCCGGTGCTGGCGGCGGCTGTCGCGGCCTTGGGCGGCGACAGCAACCCCGCCAAGGCCGATTATCCGGGCCTGATCGCCGCCATCGCAGCCGCACAGCGCGTCGAAAGCGGACCGGACGTCCCGGTGATTACCTTCGTAGGCGACCCGATCCTGCCCGGGTCGGCCAAACCGTGGAGCCCGCCCTGGATTCCCATAATCCTGCAATGGCAGACCAGCTTCTATCCTAACGAACTGCCGGTCTATGACCCTGACTTCATCCTCGACGCCTATGAGCTCGACGAGTCCGATATCGATCTGCGGTTCAAGGGGGGCATTCCGGTCGATCCCACGACCGTGCGGACCTATCAGGGCACGATCGTGCTGTCGCATGGCGTCGAGATTGACCTGGCTCAGCAGATCAGAACGTATCTGACGAACTTCCCGGACGACAATGTGGACGGGGAACTGAAGACCATCCTCGATGAGCTCGACCTGTCGGCCCAGGCCCAGGCACTGAACGGGTTCAATCAGGCCTTCCTGATGCTGGATCACGTCTTGCAGATGGAGGTTTCGGACCCCCTCGCCATCCTGCAGGGCCTGTTCTTCTCCAGATTCACGAACCAAGACGTGAAGGATGCGGTGGCCGGCTTCAACGTCAACTCACCGAAGTTCAACAACACCTTCTGTCCGATCCGCAACGGCGCGCTGTCGATCGACCGGTTAAGGGTGATTGATGCCTTCGGCCAGATTCTCGACCTGGCCGCGCCTCAGGTGATCCGGGCGCAAAGTCTGAAGGCGCCCGACGACGGTCAGGATCTTATCAGTCTGCCGATCCGGTTCACCCAGCCTCTCAGGCTGCAATTCAACTGGCTGGCGGCTGACGACGACCAACTCGAGACTAACAGTGATCCCGTCACCACGCCGGTCATCGGGTGGGTGCTCTACAATCACCTTGACGATGCGCTGGCCGTCTATGACACGGCGGGCAGGGCCATCGGGTCGTTCAACCTGCGTGGACCCTTCTGGCAGGGCGCGCCGGGGAATGTCGCCGACTACGGCAAGCCGGTCGAGGATGCGTTCGCCTCCGCCAATCCCCACCTGCGCGCCTTCGCGCTGGGGTTGGCCCGAAGCGCCGATCCGGTGGGATATCTGACGGAGATGCTGGCCGCCATCGACAGGGCCGTCACCTTCATATCGCCCCGCACCTACAAGCAGGACAGCGGACTGGCGATCCTGATCGGACGCCCTCTCGCCCTGGTCAGGGCCTCGCTGAAACTTGATCTGATGGGTCTGCCCGCCGCAGATCAGAGCACCCGAGCTTTCGCCGCCGCGATCGCCGGGGACGATGTTCTTGCGCGGGACAACGGCGGGACTTTGCAACTGCGCGTTCCGGTTCGCCTGGGCGATCTCTCCGACGTCGACGACGGCTTGGTCGGCTATTTCATCGAGAACGGCGACGACACCTACCGGGCCTTCTACTCCCCGGCGGCGGCCGCCAGCGACAAGCACGGCTTGATAAAGCCGGGGTTCGGGCAAGTCTTCGTAACGTCGGACCCGGCGGCGGCGCCGGCGTTCCTGACGATGCTGGTGGATCCCCACGCCGCTGTTCACGCGACGACCGGCCTGTTGCCGATGAAGGAACTGACTATTCCGCCGACGATGATCGCCGACGACCTAGCCGATATGGCGGTGACCTTCCTCACCACGCCGTTCATTTTCGGCGGCGCGCCCGAACTCCCCACGCCGGAGGAAGGCGGATTTGTCTGGAACTGGGTCGCACAGAACGGCGCCGGGTGGACGATCGAGCCGGTGCAGTCGCCGAGCGGGGCGATCTCGACCGGGCCACGGCATGCCGTCGAGGGATGGCTGAGTCTGAGCCCCACCGGAAAACCCAAAACCCGCCTCCAGGATTAGCCATGAACACGACCGCTCCGCCCGCCGTCCAATTCCAGGTGCAGAACGCACAGGGCGAGAGTGTCATCTATGTGACGCAGGACGCCAGTCAGAACCTGCTGACCTTCTCGATGACCTACGCGGGTGCAGCCGCAGTCACTGTAAAGGGCGGCGCGCCGGTCTCCGAGGCCGACATCACGCCAGCCGGCCCCACGTCCCTGTATTTCACCGTCTCAACCGTCCTTACGCCCGAAGAGTTCGCCGCGATGACGGTCTCGCCGCCGCCCGGCTGGCAGGCGCGGCTGATCGGATCCTGGGTGTTGACGCCGATTGCCGACAGGCTCTTGCAACCGGGTGAAACGATCAGCTTCTCACTGGCCGGCATCAAGGCAGACAACAGTCCAGGTCCCGGGTCTTTCAACATCGCCTACTACAACTTGCCGGCTATCGCGGATTCAGGAACCCAACTGCCGCTCTCGCTCCAGAACCTGCCGAACCTCCACAAACGGCTTGCGGACTCGATGTCCGCCTCCATGGTGGGAGGCAACGCCATCTACGTCGATGTCGATAACAAACACGCCATCCCGCCCAACACCCTTGTCCTGCTGTTCGACAATACGACGCAGGGGCCCCTGGTCCCCCCCGCCACGCCGACCGGCACGCCCGTCTTCTATCTGACGTTCGTCAGCGCCAAGGCCGCGCCGGGGTTCGGCGCCCTGACCACTCCCGACCGGCTGAAGAACATCACCGTCGGCACGAACGGCGACTACGGCACGGACTGGAACATTCAGGATCATAGCGACAATGATCCCCCCTACTGGGCGATCTACCCCAGGAGTCAGGAAGTTCTCGGCGTGGGGGCAGCCGCTATCGCCGAGTTCCGGATCAACAACATCGTCACTGACTTCGCCCCGTCATCCACGAACCTCTACCTGCAGTGGGTCGGCGTTCCCGGCTATGATGACGGCTGCACGACGATCCCGCTGGTCAAGCGGGTTCCGAGGCTGGCGATCCAGGGACTGACGTCGTTGACCAACAATGTGCCGAGCGGCAGCACGGTCCAACTGGTCTGGACCACATTCAACGCCAACCGCGCCACTATAAGTCCTATCAAGGGGGAGGCGCCGCCTCCGGTTCAGACGAGCGGTTTTCCGGTCACGGTCGCCCGCACGACGACCTTCACCCTTACGGCCTACAATGATCCGCTGGGGACAAAAACCAGCGCCCCCGTGACCGTCGATGTCATGCCAGTCGCGGTCAGCGAGCCCCTGACCGCGACCCCACCTACCGGCTATCATTATGGCGACAAGGTCGCCCTGTCGTGGGCCTTCTCGTCAGCCGAATCCTGCACCGTCGATCCGCCGATCAACGGAAGCGCGTCGCTGCCGACAACGTCGCCCGGTCTGGTGATCTATCCGACCAGCGCAGTCCGCTACACCCTGACCGGGTTCGGCCAGGACGGCCCCGTGACCAGCGTCCTCAACGTCGTGCCCATACCGAACGGTTGGAAAAGCCAGGCCGGGGCGGGCCTATGGGATACCCGAGGAACGCCGGTCCTGCTGGGCGATTTTCTGGACCGGATCTGGTTCTTCGCTGGCGGGGCGGACGATCTGCGCAGCATCGTCTTCAGCAGTCCTGACGGTTTCACCTGGTCGATCGCGACCAACGCCGCGGAATTCTCGCCCCGCGTCAATTCGGCGGGATGCGTGCTGGGAGGAAAACTCTGGCTGACAGGGGGCATGACGCTGGACAAGGGTCCGCTGAACGAAATCTGGTCAAGCGCGGACGGCGAGACATGGACGCAGTCCTCCGCCGCGCAGCATTGGTCCGCGCGCTCGAACCACGGGTGTCTGGCTTTCGACGGCAAGCTGTGGGTGATGGGCGGACGCGACGCTGGCGGCGCCCTGCTCAATGACGTCTGGGGTTCGCCCGACGGGCTCATCTGGACCCAGGTCACGGCCTCGGCCGCCTGGGGATCGCGCGCCGATTTCGGTGTGGCCGTATTCGCTGGCCGTCTTTGCGTCGTCGCAGGCAGGGGATCAGGGGGGCTATTCGCGGACGTCTGGACCAGCGTTGACGGTCTGAACTGGGACCGTTGGGGGGGCAATGTGCCCTGGCCGCCGCGGTCGCACCCCGGCGTCGCCGCCATCGGACAAAGCCTTTTTGTCGTCGGAGGCGTGGGGGCGATAGGCACGGCGTTCACCGACAGCAACATCGCCAGCCCCTCGGGCGTCTGGACGATGGGTCTTGGACCGAACTGGGGTCCCAACACCTTGAATCTCGCCTCCGCAGTCTTTCGGGGCGCTGCCTGGTTCGCCGGCGGAAGCGCCAACGGGCAGCCGAACACCACAGTGTGGGGCTTCGGCCCCTGAACCGGGGCTCAGGGCAGGTTGCGGGCCTGGCGATAGGCGGCGAAGGACTCCTTGACCTTGGGGGCGATGGCTTCGGCGGCGGACAGGTCCTCGGCGGCCTTCGTCGTATCGCCCAGGGCCAGTCGGGCCATGCCGCGCCCGTAGAGGGAGGCGGCTAGGCGCGGCGCCTTGCCCAGCGCGGCTTCGTAGACGCCCAGCGCCTCGGCGGGGCGATCCAGATGCAGCAGCACCAGGCCTCGGCTGTCGAGGTAGGCGGCGGTGCCGGGGGCGAGCGTCAGGGCGGCGTCGCAATCGGCCAGGGCCTGTTGAAGGTCGACGCCGGCCACCGCCTGGGTCCAGCAGAGGTTGTTCAGGCGCTGGGCGTCGCGGACGGCGCGGCTGCGCGCCTTTTGCAGGTCAGCGCGGCCGCCGGCGGCGTCGCCGGCCTTGAAGCGGAGTTCGGCGCGCCGCAGCCGCAGGTCGTCCGCATCGTCCTCATCGACCTTGGCGAGGGCCTCCTCGACCGTGGCGGCGGCGTCGCCGAGTTCGGGGTGTTCGCGCTCCAGCCCGATACGCAGTTGCCAGGCCGTCAGATCGGCGGGGTCCAGGGCCAGGGCCTGATTATAGTCCGACAGCCGTCCCGCAAGATCGCCCTCGGCGCGCAACTGCGCCCGCGCGATATGGCCCAGCCCGCTGGGCGCATGCGCCAGGGCCGCGTCGACGGCGACGATCGCGGCGGCGTCGACGTTGTCGATCCGGCGCTTCAGCATGGCGCGCATGATCGGCAGGTCCGCGTCTTCCGGCGCATCGGCGATCAGGCGATCGATCTCGATCAGGGCCTCTTCGTCGCGCCCGGCGCCGGCCAGGGTCTCGTATTTCGCGCGCCGCAGGTCGCCCGCGTCGGGCGAAAGCGCCAGGGCGGCGTCCAGATCGGCCACGGCCTTGTCGATCTGGCCGAGCGCGGCATAGGCGCGTCCGCGCATGGTGAGGATGAAGGTGTTGTTCTTCTGCTGGCGCAGGGAGCGGGAGAACTCGATCACCGCGTCCTGGGCCCGGCCTTCGGACAGGGCGATCAGGCCCTGGCCGTTCATGGCCACCCAGTCGGCGGGGTCGAGGTCGGCGGCCTTTTCGAAGTCGGCGCGGGCGTTCGGAACATCCTGGCGCCAGAAGCGAATGATGCCCCGGTTGGCGAAGGCGCTGGCGTTCTGAGAGTCGAGGGCGATGGCGCGATCCATGTCGGCCAGGGCGCCGACGCCGTCGCCCGCCTCGTTCCGTTTCAGGCCGCGATTGAGGTAGTCCTGGGCCGTGGTCGGTTCGGACGCCGCCATCGCCTTGAGGTCGGCCTCGGTCGCCCGATAGCTGATAGGGGCGCGCACGCGCGGACGGTCGCGGTCGATTCCCTTGACCTGATCCGGCGCCGCCCGGATGGCGTCGGCCGATATCTCGGCCGCCAGGGTGCGGGTGGACCATTCCATGACGATCTTTCCGTCCTTCGCTGACGTGCGCCGCTTCAGTTCGAAGCCGGCCACAGTCAGGTCGACATCGGCGCTTTCGGGCCGGAACCCGGCGCCGGGCGGGGTCAGGACGGTGCGGGTCAGGAAATAGGCGGGGTAGGGCAGGGCCACGGGCAGGTCGCGATAGGGGCCTATGTCGCGGCCGTCGCCGAAGGCGAAGCCGACCCGTCCGCCCGGCAGGTCCAGCTTGCGCGCCGAGCCGCCGGTGTCAGCCGTCCAGTTCAGCGGCATGGCGCCCGTCACCGTCAGCCGATACTCGTTCCGCTCTGGATCATAGGCGGAGGCGACCGTCTCGATCATCATCTCCGTCAGCTGGGCCTTCCACACGTCGCGCATGATCCGGTCGCGATCCTGCGGCGCCAGGGTCTGCATGCCGATGTTCATCGTCGTGGCGAGATCGCCGCGGTAGAGCGCCTCGGCCTCGACCCGGGCCGGAGCGTCGAGGCCGGCGGAGGCGTCCAGGCGGATTTCGGTTTCCGACAGCGGAACCATGGAAGGCGGCGGCGTCAGCGCGACCAGGTCCTGGCCCGGCGCGCTGATCGGCAGGGCCCAGTGGTGGTTCGGGATCGGGGCGGCCTCCAGCGTCGTGTCGCCCATGCGCGCGCCGTCGATCCAATAGGTGCGGCCGTCGATCTGCGTCCTGACCAGAACATGATCCAGCAACGCCACCATCGGCAGGCGCTGGTCCAGGCCGTCGCCGAGCGACATGCTGACTGCCGCGGCTTGGGCGTCGATGTCGAGGGCCTTGAGCAGGGCGAGAAGCAGGGCCGTCTTGCCCTTGCAGTCGCCGAAGCGGTTGCGCCAGGTGTCGTCGGCCGAGGCTGGGGTCAGCCCGCCTTCGCCCATCGCCAGCGCCAGATAGCGGATGTCGTTCTGGACCAGACGCAGCGCCGCCGAGGCGCGTTCCAGGGGCGTGGCATAGGCGGCGCGGATGCGTTCGGCCTCGGCGAGCACGGGCGAGCCGGGCTCAAGGACGGCGGCGCGGGCGTAGAGCGGGGCCATCAGGGCCGACACGTCGCGCCACGACGCATAGTCGGTCAGTTCCAACTGCTGCGCCTGGGCGAAGCGCGCGGGGGCGTCTTCGGGGATGGGCAGCGGATGGATGTCTCGGGCGTCGATCTCGACGTGTCCGCCGTCACGGTCGCGTACGATTTTCGGGGTCTGCCAGGGTTCGGTGGCGCGGATGCGCATGGTCTTGCCGCCAGGCCAACTGGCCCGGACGCGCATCCGGTCGATGGATCCCAGGGTCAGGCCGCCGGCGACGTGCTCGGCGTGGTCGCCCAGCACGCTGTCTCGCGTCGTCGCCGTATAGGCCAGGTCGATGATGTCGCCGACCTGCAGGCCGTTGGGTTGCAGGGTGGCGGTGAGCACGCCGTCGAGAATGGCCGAATCCAGATTACGCTCGCGGCGGAGGACGTCGAATTGCTGCTGGTCCAGCACGTCGATGACGCGGTCCCCGCGCAGGATGTTCAGATGATGCAGGCTGATCGACTGACTGGCGGGGTTCCAGGCGATGGCCACCGTTCCGGCGACGGCCAGTCCCTGGATGGTCTGGATCTGATAGCGCTGGCGGACATAGATGTGGACGCCGTCCGGGGCGAAGCGGGTCTGCTGGTCCAGCAGGAGGATGCGGACCGGGCCGCCGTCGGAGGCGTCGGTCTCGCTGTCCGGGCGGGCGATGACCTCGACCCAGGCGGGCGCCGCGCCGCGTGTCGGAACCTCGGCCGAGAAGACCGGGCTGGCGACCAGGATCGCCGCGAGGATGCAGATCAGTCTGAGCATGGTTTTCGCCACTTCGTGTAATGGCGTTCTACCATTTGGAGCGGCGGTGGCTAGGGCGTCAGTCCTTGGCGGCCTGCGAGGCCTTCCAGACTTCGAGATACTCCAGCCGACGAAGCACCCTCGAGCCGGGGTCCAGCAGGACGTGGGCGGAAGCCGGGGCGGTGAAGGTCGCGCGGCCGTCGGTCATGGGCAGGGTGCGGACCCGGCCATCCACCTCGACATCCACCGGCAAGGGGAAGGGGCGGCCGTTTCCGGTCTTCCACTCCAGGGTCACGCGCTCGCCGTCGCGGGTCATGACCAGATCGGGCAAGGCGGCCTGATAGAGATAGGCGTCGAAGAACCAGCCGAGGTCGCGGCCCGTCACCGCGTTGACGATGGCGATGAACTCCGGCGTCGTGGCGTAGCGGGGAGTGAAATTGCCGGGCTTGGGATCGGGGCGGCCGTACACCAGCCGGCGCAGGCTCTCATAGAAGGCGTCGTCGCCGATGTAGAGGCGCAGGGTGTGGGCGATCAGGGCGCCCTTGTAATAGAGGTCCAGCCCCGGCCCGGTCTTGGCGTCATAGACGGTGGCGGCGTCCTGCGGCTTGCCCGAGACGACGGGGAAGCGGTTGGAGAGGGTCAGCCGCATGGTCTGAAGTTCGGACTGCATGGCCCGTTCGCCGTTCAGCCAGCGGGCGTAGAGGGGCTGCATATAGGTGCCGAAGCCCTCATGCAGCCACATGTCGTCCCAGTCGGCGTTGGTCAGCTGATTGCCGAACCATTCGTGCGCCAATTCATGTTGAAGCAGCCAGTCGTAGCCCTTGCCGTCCAGCTTGTAGCCATTGCCATAGGCGTTGATGGTCTGGTGCTCCATGCCCAGGTGCGGGGTCTCGACCACGCCCATCTTCTCGTCGCCGAAGGGGAAGGGGCCGATGGTCGCCTCATAGAAGTCGAGCTGCTTGGGGAACTCGGCGAACAGGGCGGCGGCCTTGGCCGGATCGTCGGACGCCAGGCGCCAGAAACGCAGGGGAATCACATTGCCGAAGCGGCTGGGATAGTCGGCGCTCATTTCCACGAAGGGGGCGACGTTCAGGCTGATGGCGTAGGTGTCGGGCTGGCGCGCGGTCCAGTTCCAGGTGGTGGCGCCGTCGCCGTTGTCGGTCTTGCCCAGGAAGCGGCCGTTGGCGGGGGCGGAAAGGTCGGACGGGACGGTGATGTGCAGGTCGACGCGGTCCGGCTCGCCCTGCGGATGGTCGACGCAGGGCCAGAACAGGTCGCAGCCCTCGCCCTGAACCGCGCTGGCAATCCATGGCTTGCCGTCGGGCGTGGTGGTCCAGACGAAGCCGCCGTCCCAGGGCGCGCGCTGGGCTTGATGCGGGCGGCCCGCGTAGGCGATGCGGACGGAAGCTGTCTGACCGGGCGTCAGGGCGTGCGGGAGGGGGATGGTCAGCCGTCCGTCCGGGTTGGTCCAGTCGGCGACCGGCTGGCCGTCCACGGTGATCGAGGCGATGGCGAACAGGGTGTCCAGTTCGACCACGACGGCGGCGGCGGGGGCCGTGGCGGTGAAGTCGAGGACGGCGACGCCCTCGATCGACTGGCTGTCGGGCAGGAGCTTGAACGACAGGTCGGCCTTGTCGAAACGCAGCGCCAGTTGTTCCGGCGTGCGCGCCGTGCCGCTGGACAGGGTGAAGGGCGTCGAATCGCGGGCCGGCGCGGCCTCTTGCGCCAGAGCGGGCGCGCTGAGCAGGGCGGTGGTCAAGCAGAGGGCGGCGGTCAGGCGCAAGGGACGGCTCCGGCAAGAACGAGCCGGGAGGGTAGCGGGTGGAGTGCGCTCCGCAAGCCTCTCTCCCTTGCCGTCATCCTCCGATTTGACAGGAGGATCGGCATGTCCGGCTGCGCGACCTCGGCAAGGTCGAGCACACCCCTACGCTGGATCCTCGGGTCAAGCCCGAGGATGACGGTGGTGGGGAAGCGAGCGGAGAATCGCGCAAAAGAAAAAGGCCGGTGTTTCCACCGGCCTCTTCAAATTCCGTCAGACGACGCCTGATTTAGGCGGCGGCTTGCTCGGCCAGCTTGGCCTTGACCTGGCGCTTGATGCGCAGGGCGGCGGTCGACAGCTTTTCGTCGCGAGCCTTGACGATGAAGACGTCCAGGCCGCCCTTGTAGTCGAGCGTGCGCAGGGCAGCGTTCGAGATACGCAGCGAGAAGGTTTGGCCCAGCGACTCGGAAGCCAGCTTGACCGTCTTCAGCGACGGCAGGAACCGGCGCTTGGTCTTGATGTTCGAGTGGCTCACATTGTGGCCGACCATCGGGCCGATACCCGTGAGTTCGCAACGACGCGACATCTTAAGATCCTCAAGGTCACATCCGCGAACATTGCGGACGCATGAAACAGGTGCACGCAGCGGGCGGACCCCTGCGAGAGAGGGGGCCGTATAGAGGAAGGACTCGGAGGCCGTCAAGGCTGGAGTCGAGTCAGGCTGGGGATTGAGGCGAG
The DNA here is from genome assembly GCF_052114745.1 of Brevundimonas sp. 2YAF1. Lineage (NCBI taxonomy): Bacteria > Pseudomonadati > Pseudomonadota > Alphaproteobacteria > Caulobacterales > Caulobacteraceae > Brevundimonas > Brevundimonas sp. 2YAF1. The sequence goes on from NZ_JBFRFI010000009.1 coordinate 61,488, forward strand.
GTGATCCGCGCGGCCTCGCTTCGTTCAGCCGCTGTTCAACGACCTGCTATATAGAGGATCGCATGAAGACTCATTGGAAGCTGTTCCCCATGAAGACGCTGCCTGTTTCGTTCGCCCGCGCCCTTCCTCGCGTGATGGCCCGTGTTGCGGCTGTGGCCGCCCCCGTCGTCGCGGGCGCCGTCATGCTGGCCGCGCCGGCCGCCGCCCCCCAGGCCCAGACCGCCGCCAGCGCCCAGCCGGTCCTGCCGGGATACTGGGAATACACCACCAGCGCCCTGGGCAGCCGCGACACCGAGCAGCGCTGTGTGCGCCCCAGCGAGATCAACCGCTTCTTCGGCGGCCTGTCGACCAACCGCTGGAAATGCACCTATCCGACCCGCGTGGTCGGCGACGGCCGCGCCCGTTTCGAAGGGACCTGTCAGGACAAGAAGGGCCGTCGCGTCAACGTGCGCTTGAACGGGACCTATCAGGACGACAGCTTCCACTTCAACGGCGGCGCCCAGCTGCTGCGCGGCACGCCCTACATCCCCGCCAGCATCACCGCCCGTCGCCTCGCCGCCCAGTGCCCGGCGGGGGCGGAGTATTTCTGAAGCGGGGCGAGAAGGGTCGGGGGAAAGGCTGCTTCCGGCCCAACTCAGGCATCTTGGCTGTCCGCTATTGGCTATGGCGTGTTGATGCGCACGCTGTCGATCACAGATCGGAACAGCTTCAAATCCTCATCCAGCTTAGCCCGGGTGGTTTCGAGATAGGCGTAGTAGTTGATCCACGGGGTGCGATAGGCCGCTGGATCGTCGGGTTGAGGTAAGGGCCATTGCCCAGCTTGCGTGGCGACCGTGACCAGGACTGTCCCATTGGATCGCCTCTCCAAGCATGTCGCGGAGGGACGCCCATTAAAGGACAGTGCCAACCCTGCCCGGCCCGCGGCGCGGAACTTTTCAACCGAACAGTTGGTTGCGGCCCGTGGTGAGGCTCGGAAGGCCGCGTTGTAGTTGGCGAGAACGATGATGCGCCGAGTGGAGGCTGCGCAATCGCCGTCCAGCGGCATAACCCAGCCCTGAGGGTGTTCGCCGGAGCGGCTGTCGCAGATTGCCTTGCCCGCCGGAAATCGGACCACGAACCCATACTCGCTCTGCGCACGCTCTCTGTCATCAGCAGGTGCGGCGGTCGCCGCGAAGATCGCAGCTAAGAAGTACAGTGGAGCCTGGACGTTCATCTACTGACGATCACCCAGGTGGGCACGGCTCGTCAACTTTCGCGGCCCACGCCATAGCGGACCAAGCCGCCATGTAGCGGCGCCTCTCGACGCCGCCCCTCGGATCACGACAGCCGGTCGCGGAATTCCGTCCAGTCGAACTCGCGCACCATCCGCAGCTCGTCCGTGGCGCTGTTCCACAGGGCGATGGCGGGCAGGGGGACACCGTTGAAGGTGTTGGTCTTCACCATCGAATAGTGGGCCTGGTCCAGGAAGGCGAGGCGCGTTCCGGGCACGGGGCGTTCGGCGAAGACGTAGTCGCCGATGATGTCGCCGGCCAGGCAGGACGGGCCGCCGAGGCGCACGGCGACGCCCTCTTCGGGCTCATGCAGCATGGCGGGGCGGTAGGGGGCCTCGATCACGTCGGGCATGTGGCAGGTGGCCGAGAGGTCGGTGATGGCGATGGGCATGCCGTTGTCGAAGACGTCCAGCACCTCGCCGATCAGGATGCCGGCGTCCAGCGCCACGGCCTCGCCGGGCTCCAGATAGACCTGCACGCCGTGGCGTGCGGCGATCTGGTTCAGGAAGCCGACCAGGGCGTCAGTCTGATAGTCGGCGCGGGTCACGTGGTGGCCGCCGCCGAGGTTCAGCCATTTCACCCCGCCCAGCAGGGGCGTCAGCTTGGGCTCCATCGCAGCCCAGATGCGGGCCAGCGGCTCGAAGTCCTGCTCGCACAGGGCGTGGATGTGCAGGCCGTCGATGCCCTGCATATGTTCGGGCTTCAGCTGCGACACCGGGAAGCCCAGACGCGAGCAGGGCTGGGCCGGGTCGTATTTGGCGACCTCGCCCTCGGAATGTTCGGGGTTCAGCCGCAGGCCGATCTCGAAGACCTCGCCCTCAGCCCGCGCGGCGGCGATCAGATCGGCGAAGCGCGTGACCTGATCCGGCGAGTTGAAGATGACGTGGTCGGACAGGCGCAGGATCTCGGGCAGATCCTCGGCCTTGTAGGCGGGCGAATAGGTGGTCAGCTCGCCCTTGTAGAAGGCCCGCGCCAGCCGCGCCTCCCACAGACCGGAGGCGCAGACGCCGTCGAGGTATTCCCCGACGACGTCCGCCAGCGACCACATGGAAAAGGCCTTGAGCGCCAGCAGGACCCGGGCATTGCCCCGGTCGCGCACGTCTTTCAGCACGGCCAGATTGCGCCGCACCGCGACCTCGTCCACCACGAAGGCGGGCGAGGCGACACGGTTCAGATCGAAATGCGCGAAGGCGCCGGGATCACCGGCCTTGGTTTCCATGTGTTCTGGTCTCGACTTAGAAGGCCAGCGGAGCGTCCAGCTCCTCGACCGTCCAGGGCAGGCCGTGCTTGTTCAGCATGTCCATGAAGGGATCGGGGTCCAGCTGCTCCATGTTGAAGACGCCTTCGCCCTTCCACGTGCCGGTCAGCATCATGGCCGCACCGATCATGGCCGGAACGCCCGTGGTGTAGCTGACAGCCTGGTTGCCGGTTTCGGCATAGGCGGCTTCGTGGTCGCAGATGTTCTTGACGTAGAAGGTCTTGGCGACGCCGTCCTTTTCGCCGGTGGCGATGGTGCCGATGTTGGTCTTGCCCTTGGTGATCGGACCCAGCGACGAGGGTTCCGGCAGCAGGGCCTTCAGGAACTCGATCGGGATGATCTCGCGGCCCTGGAACATCATCGGCTCGATCGAGGTCATGCCGATGTTTTCCAGCACTTCCAGGTGCTTCAGGTAGCTGTCGCCGAAGGTCATCCAGAAGCGGATGCGTTTGATTTCCGGGTAGAACTTGGCCAACGATTCCAGTTCCTCATGGTACATGAGGTACATGTTCTTCTGACCCACGCCCTCGAAGTCGAAGGCCTGCTTCTGGGTCAGGGCTGGGCCCTCGACCCACTGGCCGTTTTCCCAGTGACGCGACTCGGCGGTCACTTCGCGCAGGTTAATTTCCGGGTTGAAGTTGGTGGCGAACGGAAGCCCCGTGTCGCCGCCGTTGCAGTCCAGAATGTCGAGCGTATCGATCCGGTCCAGCAGGTGCTTCTTGGTGTAGGTGGCGAAGACCGAGGTCACGCCCGGGTCGAAGCCTGAACCGAGCAGCGCCATCAGGCCTGCTTCCTTGAAGCGCTCCTGATAGGCCCACTGCCACTTGTATTCGAACTTGGCTTCGTCGCGCGGCTCATAGTTGGCCGTGTCGAGGTAGTTCACGCCGGCGGCCAGGCAGGCGTCCATGATGGCCAGGTCCTGATAGGGCAGGGCCAGGTTGACCACGAGGGCCGGCTTGACGGCCTGGATCAGCGCCGTGGTCGCGGCGACGTCGTCGGCGTCGATCTTGGCCGTGTCGATGGTCACGCCGAAGCGCGACTTCACGGAGTCGGCGATGGCGTCGCACTTGGACTTCGTGCGGCTCGCCAAGGTGATATGCGAGAAGATGTCCGAATTCATCGCCATCTTGTGGACCGCGACGGAACTGACGCCGCCTGCACCGATAACCAGCACCCTGCTCATGTGTGGCTTCTCCTGAAGTCTGAAATGCTCTGGCGACATGGCTGCCGCTATAAAGGGCGGGGCTCTTAACACGATGATGACACGACCGCTAACGGTCGCGTCTCGCAAGCCCCGGACGGACGCCACGGCGCGCCTTGCGGCGAGCCGTGGCGGTAGAAAGAAAAGGCCCGGCGTCGCCGCCGGGCCTTGGTCGTGCCGGTCGGCGTCGTGAAATCAGGCGGCTTCGGCCTCGGCCTCGGCGGCCGCGGCTTCCAGTTCGGCGGCGGTCGGGATCGGCTTCTTGGCGCTCAGCGACTTGGCCAGCAGGGCGACGGCGGCGTCCTTGTCGATGCGGTTGGCGGCGGCGACTTCGCGAGCCATGCGGTCCAGGGCCGATTCGTAGAGCTGACGCTCCGAATAGGACTGTTCCGGCTGGGTGTCGGCGCGGTGCAGGTCGCGGACCACTTCGGCGATCGAGATCAGGTCGCCCGAGTTGATCTTGGCTTCATATTCCTGGGCGCGACGCGACCACATGGTGCGCTTGACGCGGGCGCGGCCCTTGAGGGTCGTCAGGGCCTTGGTGACGGTGTCGTCGGCGGCCAGGGTGCGAAGGCCGGCGGTCTTGGCCTTCTTGGTCGGGACGCGCAGGGTCATTTTCTCGTGGTCGAAGGTCACGACATAGACTTCCAGCGACATGCCGGCGACTTCCTGGGTCTCGACAGCGGCGACCTTGCCCACGCCATGGGCGGGATAGACCACCGCATCGCCAACCTTGAATTCCAGACCGGTCTTGCTCGTCATGTCATTCCTTTCCCGGAACAGGGATCAAGCGAGGCGCCTGCTGTTGATGGGCGAAAACAACCCCGCCGCCGGAACTGGTCCCGTCGGTTGGGCGGATAGGGCGCACATCAAAAGCGAAAGCGGATCACCGAACCTCTGGCCGACCCCGGCTGTTCGACGGGGGACTGTCGCAAACGCGGGCGGCGCGCATAGCTGCGGAACCGCCCGTCTCGAATAGGGAGGAACCTATCATAAAATTAGGAAATCTCAAAACATCCACAGGACGACTGAGCGGTTCCGGCACTTTGTGACCGGATTGTGTTGAGACCTTAGGAGCCCTTGCCGGGTTTCTCGCTGAAGTATTTCTCGAACTTGCCGGTCTCGCGCTCAAACTGTTCGCGGTCGGCGGGCGGCGTGCCCTTGACCGTGATGTTGGGCCAGGTCTTGGCGTATTCGGCGTTGACCTGAAGCCACTTCCCGTCCGGTTCGTCCTCGGTGTCGGGGACGATGGCGTCGACGGGGCATTCCGGCTCGCAGACGCCGCAGTCGATGCACTCGTCCGGCGCGATGACCAGGAAGTTCTCGCCCTCGTAGAAGCAGTCCACCGGACAGACCTCGACACAGTCCATGAACTTACATTTCACGCAGGCGTCGGTGACGATGTAGGTCATGGCGGGCGGGCAACAGCCTGTTGAGCAACGGGAAGGGTCGAGGGCAGGGGACATGACCCCGCCGGACCCAACTGTCAACCGAGGGCGCGCTGTCGCCTCAAGCCTTGCCTTGACGGCGTGCCGTCTCGTCTGCATCCCATACGATTACAGATCACCGTTCAAAGGAGGTTCGCCCATGCGTTTCACCGCCCGTTCCGTTGTCGTCGGCGCCGCCGCCGCCTTGGCGCTCAGCCTTCTGGCCGGGGGCGCGGTCGTCGCCCAGGCGGCTCTGACCAAGGTGCCGTCCGAGGTCCAGGCCGGCGACTACAGGCTGGATCCCGCTCACGGCAAGATCACCTGGTCGGTCAATCACCTCGGCTTCTCGACCTATACGGGCCAGTTCGTGAACGTGCAGGCCGAGCTGAAGCTGGACCCGGCCAATCCGTCGGCCAGCACACTGACGGCGACCATTCCGCTGACCGAGGTGGCCTCCAACTCGGACGGCCTCAACAAGCACCTGCAGACGGCGGACTTCTTCGACACCGCCAATCATCCGACCGCGACCTTCCGCTCGGTTCACATCATGCTGGACCCGTCCAAGCCGAACGAGGCCATGGTCCACGGCGAACTGACCCTGCGCGGCGTGACCAAGCCGGTGACGATGCAGGTCGCGTTCAACCAGGCCGGCCAGACGCGAAACGGCTACAAGGCCGGCTTCGACGGCGAGGCGACGATCAAACGCTCGGAGTTCGGCATCAACTTCGGCCTGCCCGCCATCGGCGACGAGGTGAAGCTGCACATCGAAGGCGAGTTCGGGAAGCCGTAAGGGCTGAGCCTTTCCTCCCCATTTGTGGGAGGAGATTTTCTATTCCGGCGCGTCGAGCGCCGCATAGAGGGCGCGGGCTTCCTCGGGAGGGCCGCGCCTTTCGCCTAGATGGAGCACGCGGACGGCGATCAGCCGCCCGCCTTGCGCGAACAGGATGTCGTCGCCGGGGTGGATGCTGCGGCTGGGCTTGTCGATCCGGGTCTGGACCCCGTGGTGGGTCAAGCGAATGGCGCCGCGCTCGACCATGGCGGCGGCCAGGCCGCGGGTCCTGGCGAAGCGGGCGCGCCACAGCCAGAGGTCGATGCGGCAGCTCAGCGCGCTCTCCGCGATGGGGCTCACGCGGTGGCGGCCTTGCGCCTCGGGCGGCGCTTGCGGCGCGGGGGCGCGGGCGGCTGGGTCAGTTGAGCCAGCAGGGCGAAGGGGGAATCGATGGGCGGGGGCGCTGGTTGGCCGGAACGCGGGGCCTTGTCGGCGCGGGGCGGACGCAGGGCGGCCTGAACGGCGCGGGCCTGTTCGGCGGTCCAGCCCAGCTCGGTCAGGGCATCTGCTGACAGCGGCGCTTTCGCGGCGGCGCGCGACAGGTCGGCGAAGCGTTCCAGCGCCTCGACGGGCGCGCTCCATTGGCCGACGGCGCGACGACCGAAGGCCGAGAGCGCGCGGGGGGACGGCGCGGTGGCGGGCAGGGGGAGCAGGCCCTCGCCGACGGGGCGGAAGGCCTCGCCGGCGGTGAAGGCTTGCGCCAGCGCCCGGGCGCGCGGCTTCAGCGCGCCGGGCAGCCAGACGCAGTGGGCGCCGATACGGATCGCAAAGGTCTTCACCGTGCGCCGTTCATGCTGGCTCAGCGCGGCCAGATCGCGCTCGACCTCGGCGCGCGGAATGACGCCGCCGGCCTCGATCAGGCGGAAGGCCAGGCCGCGCGGCAGGCCGGTCAGGGCGCCGCTGTCGACCGCCTGACGCAGGCGGCGCAGTTCGCGAAGCGCCCGCCCGGCCTCCGACGCCAGCCAGGCCTCGAGGCGGCGCTGGGCCCGTTCGCGCGCCGGCACCGGGCCGAGGTCGCCGAGCAGCCGCACGCGTGGCGCGAAGGGATCGTCGCCCGTCACCTTGGCCGTCAGGGCGCCGCGCCACATCACATCGCCGTCGGGCGTGACGCTGAAGGCGTCGTCGGCCTCGGACGCCAGCCGACCCAGCCGCCGCGCGATCTCCGGCCCCACGGCGCGCGTCGCGGCCTGACGCAGCGCCCGGTCGGCGAGCGCCGAACCGCCGGCGTCGGGGGTGAAGCGCACTCCCTCCAGATGGCCGACCACCTCGCCCTCGACCGTCACCTCGCCGTCCTCGGCCACGCCCGCCAGGGTGTCCGAGCGCACGTTCAGCGCCCGCATCAGGGCCGTGGTGCGCCGGTCGACGAAGCGTGCCGTCAGCCGTTCGTGCAGGACGTCCGACAGACGTTCCTCCAGCGCCTTGGTCTTGTCGCGCCAGCCTTGCGCCTGATCCATCCAGTCGGGACGGTTGGCGATGTAGCTGAGAGTCCGCACCCCCGACAGGCGCGCCGACAACTGGTCGATCTGACCGTCGTCGCGGTCCAGATCGTTGAAGCGCGGGGCGACCCAATCCTCGGTCAGACGGCCGCGACGACCGGTCAGGGCGGTGAAGATCTCCTTCGACAGGCGGGCGTGTTCGTCCAGCGTGGTCTTCTGGAAGTCGGGCAGCTGGCAGGTCTCCCACAGCCGCATCAGGGCGCCGCGCGAGCGGGCGATCTTCTTGACGTCCTCGTCCGCCGCGAAGCGCCGCAGCAGGGTCTCGTCCAGGGCCTGGGCCGTCAGCCGTAGGCCGAAGCGCTCGGGCGTGACGGTCAGCGAGCGCAGCAGGTCGGGCAGGGTGTCGAAATCCAGCCGTCCGTGGCGCCATTCGGCCGCCTCGACCGGATCGAAACGGTGGCTGACGACCTGTTCGAGGATGTCTTCGTCCAGATCTTCGGCCTCACCCGTCACGCCGAAGGTGCCGTCGCGCAGGTGGCGCCCGGCGCGCCCGGCGATCTGGCCGATCTCGGCTGCGTGCAGCCAGCGGGTGCGGCGGCCGTCGAACTTGCGCAAGCCGGCGAAGGCGACATGGTCGACGTCCATGTTCAGCCCCATACCGATGGCGTCGGTGGCGACCAGAAAGTCCACCTCGCCAGACTGGAACAACTCGACCTGGGCGTTGCGGGTGCGAGGGCTCAAGGACCCCATGACCACGGCGGCGCCGCCCCTCTGGCGGCGCAGCAGTTCGGCGATGGCGTAGACCTGCTCGGTCGAGAAGGCGACGACGGCGCTGCGGCGGGGCAGGCGGGTCAGCTTCTTCGACCCGGCGTAGGACAGGGTGGACAGCCGCTCGCGCGTGATAATCTCGGCGTCGGGAACCAGGGTCCGCACCAGAGGCGCCATGGTCCCGGCCCCCAGGAACATGGTCTCGAACCGGCCGCGCGCGTGTAGCAGCCGCTGGGTGAAGACGTGGCCGCGTTCCGGGTCGGCGACCAGCTGAATTTCATCGATCGCCAGGAACTCGACCTGACGCTCCAGCGGCATGGCCTCGACGGTGCAGACGAAATAGGCGGGGCGCGGCGGGACGATCTTCTCCTCGCCGGTGATCAGGGCGACGGCCGAGGCCCCGCGCTGCTTGACGATGCGCTCATAGATCTCGCGCGCCAAGAGGCGCAGCGGCAGGCCGATCATGCCCGAGGCGTGACCCAGCATCCGCTCGACCGCCAGATGGGTCTTGCCGGTGTTGGTGGGGCCCAGGATCGCCGTGACGCGCGATGGGGCCAGACCTGCAGAACGGTCGCTCATGTCATGACGAAGGTGGCGACTTCTCCGGGGCGGTCAAGCGGCGCGATGGTCGCGGCGCCTTCGGACCGCCTGCGGGTCATTGGTAAACAGGTTCGGCTCGCAGGGCGGAACAGGCGCGAAACGAATCAGGACCGAATCAGTGACTCGGCCCGATTCAGGGTTTGTTCCACACAACATATTGTAGCTTAACGAGGATTAATCGCTAGGATTTTCTTGCCGGGTGTAAAACTCGACTCGCCCGTCTTTCCCTCGCCCGCACAACTCGCTAGGGACGACCCGCGTGGCCCCGTAGCTCAGCTGCATAGAGCAAGGCTTTCCTAAAGCCGAGGTCGGGGGTTGGAGTCCCTCCGGGGTCGCCATACCCATGAGCTCGATCTGCTTGGCTGATCATCGCGTCGCTCTGTCGCGCCTGTCGCCGCGAGATTTTGCAGCCACGCTGGGAAAGCAGGCCTCCTCCCCATCTATCGTCGATCACCGGGGCGGGCTGGATGAGAGCGCCTGCATAATGGCTAACATCAAGCTTCACGAGATCACCGCCAGGAACACGCCGGCGGGGCATAATCCCATCACCATGGCCGCTCATGTGGTCGGTCTTCTGCCGCAAGGCGGGCGGCGAGTTCGCTTGGCGAACAACCACGAACTGGATGTTCTCGGCGTCGGCGACCGTCAATCGGAAGTCAGCCTTATCGGTGATGTTGTCGCCGTCACCTTGGGGCCGGGCCAGTTGCACGGTTGGAGACTGGCTTCACTATAGCCCTGGGTCGCCGCGCCCCGGGCGCACGGGCGCCGCGTCAGGTGATCTTCTTGGCAATGGTGACGCCGAGAACCAGGAACACCACGAAGATGATCAGGGCCAGAACGGCGAGGAATTTGGCGATTCCGGCTGCAGCCCCGGCGATTCCTCCGAAGCCCAGAAGGCCGGCGATAATGGCGACGACTGCGAATATCAGAGCCCATTTTAGCATTGCTGTTCTCCTCTGAAGGGAAAACGAGGCTCTGCTCGCGCAGTTCCGATGGGAAATTCGTCCGTCCCGACTTCGCGGAACTCAACCCTTGCCGGAGCGCTATCGACTGCGCACACCTGTCCTGAGAGGGTCGTGCGCGGCCCGGATCGTTTGTCTTGCCCCCTCCTGCGGCGACCGGGCCGCATCTCGGAGGGAACAACCTTCGGGCGGCAGTTAAGCCTGGCGGATGACGCGGTTGCGGCAGGACCACAGGGTGGTCAGGGCGACGACCACGGCGAATCCGAGGACGGGCACGGAGATGAGCCAGGCGGCCGTTTGCGGCAGGGTCAGCCAGACACCGAAACAGACGACGCCGGCAAGGGTCATGGTCCATCCTACGCGACGCAAGCCCGCTTGCACTCGGCGTTCTGCGTCCAGATCGGCGCGCGGGCTCTTCAACTGCTTGGGCACGGCGTTGGCCATGCTGGCCACCAACAGGCCCATGAACGCCATCAGAAAGCGGGTCGCGCTGTCGCCGTCGAGCCAGCCGCTGTGAGAGCCGAACTTGAGAAGCGCCGCTGCGGCGAGCAGGGCGGCCGCCAGGCCGAGGGCGCCCGCGGATCGGGTGAGCATCATCGAGGGGATCCTTCGTCGGAGGTTGCGGGGGCGGAGGCGGTCAGGCCGATGCCCACAAGACTGCTGAAGCTCAAAAGCGCGTCCTCGAGGACAGACAACTGGAGCCGATAGGTGATGGTCTTGCCCTGCTTGAAGGCATCGACGAGTCGCGCCTCGCGCAGGACGTTGAAGTGCGCCGACATGGTCGGTTTGGAGACCGCGAAATGGTCGGACAACTCGCCAGCCGTCATCGGGCCCCGGCGAAGCAGTTCCAGCACCTTCCTGCGGGTCGGGTCCGCCAGCGCTTTGAAGATCAGGTTCATGTTTCGATAATTGGCTAACTATCGAAACGAGTCAAGCGGCGAGGCGCGCGGCCGGCCTGCGGGGGAACGTCCAGGATGCGCCGCCGTTATGGGACCGCAAACGTCAGACCGCGTGTTGAGGATCAGGAGGACGCCATGGCCGATAGCGGAATGAAGGTCACGAAATTCGAGACCAAATCTCACGACAACCCGGACGAACTCCGGACGCCCGACAAGACCCGCGTCGAGTTGGTGCGGCTTTCCGACTTTACGCTCGGACGGTTCAATTTCGAACCGGGATGGAAATGGTCGGAGTGCGTCAAGCCGGTCGTCAAGACGGACAGCTGCCAAGTGCCGCATGTCGGTCACGTCGTGTCCGGAACCCTGACCGTCAGAATGGATGACGGAACGCAGAAGACCTTAACGCCAGGCACCTCCTACACAATTCCGCCCGGCCATGACGCCTGGGTGGAAGGCGACGAGCGCTTTGTGGGTATCGAAGTCATGGGCGCCGAGCAGTACGCCAAGCCATCGTAAAAGCGCGAAGCCGCGAGAACGTCCCCGGCAAACGAGGCGTCCTTCGCCTTTCGACGTCGGCCAGGACTGACCTCCAGCCCGCCTATCCTCACCGGCTTGCGGCATGCGCGGGCCGGTGATCCACTCCTGCTTTCAACCGGAGCGTCAAATGGATAGGGCTATGGTTCTGGGAAGGTCGCTCGATGACTGGTGCTCAGCCTATCCACTAATTCGCGACATGATCGCTCTGCGAGAGGTGACCTGGTTCAACCCCGCCACAGCGCCTGTCACGGAGGCTATTGGCGATGTGGGATTGACGGCCGCCGACGTCGCCGACGCCAGTGCGCGCCTGACACGGTTTGCGTCCTACATCAGACGCGCGTTTCCCGAGACGGAGCCCAGCGGGGGCATCATCGAGTCGGACATTCAGCCCCTGCCGCATCTGCAGGCCTTCCTGAGCGAGCGCTACGGCCAGACGCTGGAGGGGGCGCTGTGGCTCAAGCGGGACAGTCACCTGCCCATATCCGGCTCCATCAAGGCGCGCGGGGGCATCTATGAGGTGCTCAAGCACGCCGAAGACCTGGCCCTGGCGGGCGGGCTGCTGAGGCTCGACGACGACTATGCGGTTCTGGACAGCGACAGGGCGCGGGCCTTCTTCGGCGGATACAAGATCGCCGTTGGTTCAACCGGCAACCTGGGCCTGTCCATCGGCGTCATGGGGGCGGCGCTGGGCTTTCAGGTGACGGTGCATATGTCCGCCGACGCCCGTCAGTGGAAGAAGGACAGGCTGCGCGCGCACGGCGTGACCGTCATTGAATATGCGTCCGATTACAGCGTGGCTGTGGAGGAAGGACGAAAGCAGGCCGAGGCCGATCCCACCTGCCATTTTGTCGATGACGAGAACTCGACCACCCTGTTCCTCGGCTACGCCGTCGCGGCCGAGCGGCTGCAAAAGCAGCTGGCGGCGGCGGGGATCGTCGTGGACGCCGAGCATCCGCTGTTTGTCTATCTGCCCTGCGGCGTCGGCGGCGCGCCGGGCGGCGTCGCCTTCGGCTTGCAGCTGGCGTTCGGCGACGCGGTTCACTGCATCTTCGCCGAGCCCACCCATTCGCCGTGCATGTTGCTGGGGGTCTATACGGGTCTGAACGATGCGATTTCCGTGCAGGACTTCGGCATCGACAATGTCACGGCGGCGGACGGACTGGCGGTCGGGCGGCCATCCGGCTTTGTCGGCAAGGCCATGCAGCGTCTGGTGGACGGCTACTACACCCTCAGCGACGAGGAGATGTACAGCCTGCTGGCGCTGATGGAGCGCAGCGAGGGCGTGCGTCTGGAGCCGTCCGCGCTGGCCGGCGTGCCGGGCATCGCCAGGGTCTGCGGCGAGCAGCAGGGCTATCGGACGCGCATGGGCCTGGACCGTCAAGCCCTGGCGCGCGCCACCCATCTGGCCTGGGCGACGGGCGGCAGCATGGCGCCGCCGGACGAGATGGAAGCCTATCTCGCCAAAGGGCGCCGACTGCTTGCGGAAGAGGCCGATACGTAAATTGGCTTGAGCCGGAAACAGCCCCTCTCCATCCGCCGGCCGATCTCATATAGGGTCGCTGACCATGTCCTTCATCGCTCCCCCCGCCCGCCCCATCAGCGCCGACGAACGGCGTGGCCGCATCCAGGCGCTCGCGACCCTGCTGCAAGCCCAGGGTCTTTCGGCCCTCTTGCTCGGTCCCACGACGTCGTTGCGATATTTCACGGGACTGGACTGGCATCCGTCCGAGCGCCTGACCGGCGCCCTGATCCACGCCGACGGGAGGGTCGAATATGTCTGCCCCCGCTTCGAACTGGACAAGGTCGGGGGGCTGACCGCGGCGGAGGGCGCCGTTTCCGGCGACATCCTGACGTGGGAGGAGGAAGACAGCCCCTATGCCTTGGTGGCGGGTCGCCTACCCGCGGGCGGGAGGTTGGCGGTGGATGATCAGGTCGCGGCCTTCGTCTGGCTGGGGCTGGCCGGCGCGCTGGGGCAGGATCGTCTGACCGACGGCGGCCCGCTGACCGTCGGCCTGCGCCGCCTCAAATCGGCCGCCGAGATCGCGCTTCTCACGCGCGCCAAGGCTATTACGCTGGAGGTGCAGCGCCGCACCCACGCCTGGCTTCGGGGGGGCGTCCTGACGTCCGAGGTGAAACAGTTCGTCGACGCCGAGCATCGCGCCCTGGGCGGCGAGGGCGGTTCCTGGTTCTGCCTCGTTTCCTTTGGCGACGACACCTGTCTGCCGCACGGCGGCGAGGGCGACCGGGCCTTGCAGACCGACGATGTGGTGCTGATCGACACCGGCACCCTGGTCGACGGCTATCACTCCGACATCACCCGCACCTATGTCTTCGGCGAACCTACGGCCGAGTTCCGTCGGGTCTGGGAGCACGAAAAACAGGCCCAGGCCCTCGCCTTCGAAGCGGCGCGACTGGGCGCGACCTGCGAAAGCGTCGACGCCGCGGCACGCGACTATCTGACCGGCCTCGGCTACGGCCCCGATTATCGCCTGCCCGGCCTGCCGCATCGCACCGGCCACGGCGTCGGCCTGGACATTCACGAAGCGCCCAATCTGGTGCGCGGCGATCGCGCGGTTCTGGAGGCGGGCATGTGCTTCTCCAACGAACCCATGCTGGTCATCCCCGGCCAGTTCGGCGTTCGACTGGAGGACCATTTCTACATGACCGACAGCGGCCCGGCCTGGTTCACCGCCCCCTCCCACAGCCTGGACGACCCGTTCGGCGGGAACGCGGCGGGCTGAGATCGGCGCGATCCCGGGCCGTCATCGGCGGGCAGGGCGGTGGTCTGGAGCGATCCGCCCGCTGCGGCGGTCGACGCTCGTGCCGAAGCCTTGGCTGCGGACGGCGATCCGGTTGAGGATGGCGGCGCTCCGTTCCGCGGACGCCAGGGCGGGAAGACCGCGGGTCGCCATGTCGTTCGGGCCGTTCAGACCGACTTCATTGAGTGTCAGCGGAACCAGCCGCGCCTCGCGACAGCGGCCGCCGTCGAAGGCGCATTCGGCGATCACGCCTTCCCAGGATTCCGGGGGATAGGCGCCCATCGGCTTTTCGGTCTGGAAGACGAAATTGCCTAGGCCGTAGAACAGCGGGGCGCCTTGGTGGAATTCAATCCCCTGCAGCAGGGGCGCGCCGTGACCGGCGAAGACGGCGGCCCCGGCGTCGATGCAGCGCCGGGCCAGGGCGCGTTGCCAGTCGGGAACCTGGGCCATGTCCGGCTCCCAGTCGTGGTTGTGCTGACAGGCGATGACGACCTGGGCCTGACGGCGGGCGGCGGCGATGGCGTGGAGGATGCGCTCGACGTCCTCGGCGAAAGGCTGCCCTGCGGCGTCGCGGCGCAGTTCGTTGACGCCGGGGCGGTCCGCCGTCGCGGCGCCGCCGGGTCGGACCTTGCCGGTGGCGAAGGCGACCAGGCCGACCGCGCCCGCTGCCGATGACGCATAGGCGGGGGCCGAGGCGGCGGCCAGATCCGCGCCGCTGCCGGTCGAGGGCAGGCCCGCCGCGCGCAGGGCGTCCACCGTATCGCGGATGCCGCCGGGTCCCAGGTCGAAGGCGTGGTTGTTGGCGGTGGCGATCAGACCGAGATGCAGGGACCGCAGGGTCGACAGGACCTCGGGCTGGGCCGCATGCAGGGTCAGCAGTTCACGGGTGGGGGCGCCGGCGTTCAGCCCCTGGATGACGGTCTCCAGATTGGTGAAGACCACGTCGCCGCGAGCGAGGCGCACAGCGAGGGCTTCGCGACCCGGCCATGCGCCGGGGGCGTGTTCGATCAGCGCCTGCCCCAGCAGGCTGAGGCGCAAGGGCCGGGGGCGCCCGGTCGCGGGCGACGCCAGAGCCAGTGCCGCGCCGGCCGCCAGAAAACCCCGTCGATCCATAATGCCTCTCCCGTTTTGACCACCATAAGATTGGCGACGAGCTTGAGGGTAGCTCATGCCGTATGCGCATAGGCCGATACGAAACGGCAATATTGTTGCATTCGGTCTCGCGACCCGGCTCCCTCCGGCTCAATCGCACGCCTCGATCAAAAACAGGGGCGGCACAGGGCATCGGAAAATCGGGGAGTGACTATGTCGGTATCGGTGAACGGACAGGCGCGACGTCTGCGCAACGGCGCGGCGCTGGCGGTGCTGGCCTGGGTGGGCGCGGGCGCGGCATGGGCGCAGGATCAGGCGGCGGCGCAGCCCGAGGCGAGCACCTCGGTCGGCGAGATCGTCGTCACCGGCTCGCGCATCCAGCGCAAGGACGCCGACTCGGTCGGGCCGGTGCTGACCCTGACCGCCGAGGACATCAAGAACTCGGGCGCGACCTCAATCGGCGAACTGCTGCAGAAACTGCCGTCGGCGGGCGTCAGCCTGAACAGCAACGGGACCCAGGGCACCTCCTACGGCGCCTCCTCGATCAATCTGCGCTACCTCGGCGGGGCCGAGGGCAGCGGCAACCGCGTCCTGGTTCTGGTTGACGGCCACCGCTGGGTCGACGGCGTGGGCCAGCGCGGCTTCCGCGACTTCGTCGACCTGAACACCATGCCGCTGGGCATGATCGAGGGCATCGAAGTGCTGAAGGACGGCGCCTCGGCCATCTACGGCGCCGACGCCATCGCCGGGGTGGTCAATATCCAGACCCTGCGCGACTTCGACGGCCTGCGTCTCAGCACCCGCTACGGCTCGACCGATCGTGGCGACGGCGAACAGTTCCAGGCCATCGCCAACTGGGGCAAGCGCTTCGACAATGGCGCCCTGGTCTTCTCGGCCAGCTATGTGAAGGACAGCCCGATCCTGACGGACGACCGGGATCTGACGCGCACCAGCTTGGTGCCGGTGACGACGCCGGGCACCAGCCCCTATGGTCTGTTCATCCTGCCGGGCCTGGCCAACAACGCCTACTTCGGCACGGGCGCGGGTTTCGCTTCCTCGGCCTCGCCGATCGTCGCCAACGGCCTGGCCGGCTACGGCGCGGGCGCGGCGGCGGACAACAGCTTCCACACGGCCGCCCTGCCGGGCGACTACTACAACACCCAGGCGCAGGGCATTTACACGACTGGCCCCAGCGAGCGTTACGGCTTCTATGGCCGTTATCGCGGCGACCTGTCGGACAAGCTGTCCTTCCACGCCGAGGCCCTGTTCAACCGTCGCGTCTCGGATCAGATGTTCTCGCCGGTCCTGCTGGACATCGGCGGCACGGCGGGCACCATCCGCGGCTTCAGCCTGCCGTCCACCCACGCCTTCAACCCGTTCGGGACCGCCAACGGCGTGCCGACCGCCAACGCCCTGGCCTTCGCCGCCAATCAGGCCTGGCGCGTGCGCAAGGTGATGACCGACGTGGGCAACCGCGACAACGTCCAGGACGTGAAGACCTATCGCTTCGGCGCGGGCTTCGACGGCGAGGTCAGCCTGTTCGGTCGCGACTTCAGCTGGGACGCCTACGGCAGCTACGCCCGCAACGAGATGAAGTCGTCGGCGCTGAACGGGATCAACTACGAGAACCTGTTCCTGGGGCTGGGCGCGCCTGCGACCTGCGCTGCGACGGCGGGCTGCGTCCCGGTCAACCTGTTCGCGCCGATGACGGCCGAGGCGGCGAACTTCATCCGCTACACCACGCGCGAGACGAACAGCACCGAGATCTATGATCTGGCGTTCAACATCACGGGCGACGTCTATGAACTGCCGGCCGGTCCGCTGGCCGTGGCGGCGGGCTATGAGTATCGCCAGAACAAGGCGACCGACGCGCCCGACCCCTACGTCAACGCCACGCCGAAATACCTGTCGAGCGCCTACACCACCACCACGGGTCAGACGCGGGTGCCGACCACGGGCCAGTACAGCCTGCACGAAGCCTATCTGGAAGTGGCCGCGCCCCTGCTGCGCGACCTGCCGATGGCCGAGAGCCTGGATCTGAGCCTGGCGGCCCGCTACTCGAACTATGACACGGTCGGCGACGCCACGACGATGAAGGTCGGCGTGGGCTGGCGTCCGGTTCAGGACATCCTGGTGCGCGGCACCTGGTCGCAAGGTTTCCGCGCCCCGTCGATCCTGGAGCTGTTCCAGGGCGGCCGCGAGGTTTCCTTGCAGGTCATCGACCCCTGCAACGGCGGCGCTTCGGCCAACCCCAGCCTGCCGGGCTGCGTCGGCGTGCCGACCGGCTACAACCAGAGCGGATTCAACCTGAACGGCCTGATCCCCGGCACGACCTCGGGCAATGTCGATCTGAAGCCTGAAACCGCCGACACCCTGAGCTTCGGCGTCGCGGTCAAGCCGCACTGGGTTCCGGGCCTGAGCCTGACGGTCGACTGGTACGACATCAAGATTCAGGACGCGATCGCTTCCCAGTCGCCAGCCCAGATCATGAGCCTGTGCGCCACGCGCGGCGGGGTCTATTGCTCGCTGATCACCCGCGATCCCTCGACCGGCGCGGTGCTGAACCTGGTGCAGGGCGCGCAGAACCTGAACGAGATCCGCACCTCGGGCGTCGACGCCACGGCGCGCTATGAGTTCAACACCGCGATCGGTCGTTTCGCGGCCGTGATCGACGGCTCCTACCTCAGCGAGTTCTCGACGGTCAGCCCCGATCCGGCGGGCGGCGCGCCCATCGTCGACGACCGGGCCGGCAAGGGCGACCGTGCGCGCTCGACCTATCCGCACTGGAAGGGGCAGACCTCGCTGCGCTGGAGCGACGGTCCGGCGAACCTCATGTGGCGCGGCCGCTATATCGGCGAAAGCACCGACATCGTGAACACCGTCAAGGACGACAAGACCGACGCTGTCTTCTATCAGGATCTCGAGGCGGGCTATCGTTTCGACCGTTACGACACGACCCTGACGGTCGGGATCAACAACGTCTTCGACGTGATGCCGCCGGCGTCCTACGCCAACGCGCCGATCAATTTCGACATGTACACCTATGACGTGCGGGGCCGCAGCGCCTACGTTCGCCTCGGCTTCCAGTTCTAGGATCAGGCGTTTTCCATGAGGGATACCGAGGCTCCGCCGGCTGACATCGGCCGGCGGAAACGGAGCTGGCTCGACCGGATCGAGGCGCTGGGCAACGCCCTGCCGGATCCGGTCTTCATCCTGCTGTTCTGCATCGGCGTGCTGGTGGCCGCCTCGGTGGTGGCCGACTGGACCCAGTGGAGCGCGATCAACCCGGTGACGGGCGAACGGCTTCAGGCCCAGAGCCTGCTGTCCGAGGCCAATGTCGCCCGTCTGCTGGTCGATATGCCCAAGACCCTGACCAGTTTCCCGCCTCTGGGGCTGGTTCTGGTGGTCATGCTGGGCGCGGCGGTGGCGGAAAGGTCGGGCCTGTTCGCGGCCCTGCTGGGCGGCGGAGTGAGGCGGCTGCACACCCGCTTCCTGTCGCCTGCCATCTTTGTCATCGGCCTGATGTCGCACCATGCCTCGGACGCGGCCTATGTGGTGCTGATCCCTCTGGCGGCGCTGGTTTACGCCAAGGCCGGGCGCCATCCGCTGGCGGGCGTGGCCATCGCCTATGCCGGCATTTCGGGGGCCTTCGCGGGCAACGTCCTGCCGGGACAGTTCGACCTGCTGATGCTGGGCATAACCGCCCCGGCGGCGCAGCTTCTGGACCCCGGCTTCAGCGTCAATCCTCTGGGCAACTGGTGGTTCACCCTGGCCATCGGCGTGGTCTTCACCCCCATCGCCTGGTTCCTGACCGACCGCGTGGTCGAGCCGCGTCTGGGGGCGTGGACCGGCGACAACACGGCGGGCGAGGCCGAGGCTGCGGGCCTGGGCGTTCTGGGGCTGGATCAGAAGCGCGGCCTGCGTCGCGCAGGGCTCGCCGCCTTGCTGGTGGTCGGCCTGTTCGCCGCCCTGACCCTGTGGCCGGGGTTCAACCCTCTGGTCGATCATGAGGCCGTCGGGCCGCGCCGTCTGGCCCCCTTCTACGGCGCGCTGATCGCCGCCTTCATGCTGCTGTTCGTCGCGACCGGCTGGGCCTATGGGGCAGCGGCCGGGACGATCCGCTCGCACCGCGACCTGGTGAAGATGATGGCCGAGGGGCTGAAGGGGATGGCCCCCTATATCGTCCTAGCCTTCTTCGCCGCCCACTTCGTGGCCATGTTCAGCTGGTCCAACCTGGGGCCGGTGCTGGCGGTCAAGGGCGCGGAAGGGCTGAAGGACCTGGCCCTGCCGCTGCCGCTGCTGCTGGTCGGCCTCTTGATGATGTCGTCGGTGCTGGATCTGGTCATCGGCTCGGCCTCGGCCAAGTGGAGCGCCATGGCGCCGGTCGTAGTGCCGATGCTGATGCTGCTGGGCGTCTCGCCCGAGATGACCACGGCTTCGTACCGGATGGGCGATTCCATCTTCAACATCGTAACCCCCCTGGCCAGCAACTTCCCCCTGGTGCTGATCATGTGCCAGCAGTGGAAGCCCAAGTTCGGCGTCGGGTCGATGATCGCCCTGATGCTGCCCTACAGCGCCGCTTTTGGCGCGGCGGGGATGCTGCTGATCCTGGCCTGGGTCGGGTTCCAGCTGCCGGTCGGGCCGGGCGCGCCCGCCGCCTATCACCTGCCGTCGCCGCCGGCCGCCGCCAGTGCGCCTGTCGCCCACAAGCCCGTCTCCGGGAAGGCCGACGCCGTTGACTGACTTGCCGATCCTTTCCGACGTCCGCGTCCTGCGTGACGTCATGATCCCCATGCGCGACGGCGTCCGTCTGGCCGCCGACATCTACCTGCCCGAAGGCGGGGAGGGGCGTCTGCCCGCCCTGCTGGAACGCACCCCCTACGACCGGCGCGGGACCAACCACGCCGACCGTACGGTCGCCGACCCGACGCCGCGCTCCAAGCCCGAGATGGCGGCCGAATTCGCGCGCGGCGGCTATGCCTATGTCCTGGTCGACTGCCGGGGGCGCTATGGTTCTGAGGGTGTCTTCACCAAATACGCCAACGAGGCCGAGGACGGCTTCGACGTCATGGCCTGGCTGACCCAGCAGGTCTGGTGCGACGGCCGGATCGGCACGCTGGGCCTGTCCTACGGCGCGCACGTTCAGGCGGCAGCGGCCTGTCTGAACCCGCCCGGCTTGAAGGCCATGTTCATGGACTCCGGCGGGTTTTCCAGCGCCTTCCACAGCGGCGTGCGTCAGGGCGGGGCGTTCGAGCTGAAGCAACTGACCTGGGCGATGAAGCACGCCCGGCTGTCGCCCGCCAGCCAAGCCGATCCCGCGCGTCTGGCCGCCCTGGCCGCCGAGGACGTGCGTGACTGGATGGCGGTCAATCCGTGGCGGCCGGGCCAGACGCCGCTGGCCGCCGCGCCCGAATACGACGCCTTCATCCACGAGATGTGGAGCCGCGAGACCCTGACCGATTTCTGGCGCGCGCCCGACGTCTGCGCCGCCTGCCACGACGAGACCTTCACCGACGCGCCCATGGTCTTCATGAGCAGCTGGTACGACCCCTACGCCCTGTCGGCGACCGACAACTACGCCCGCCTCAGCGGCAGCAAGATCGGGCCGGTTCGGCTGGTCATGGGGCCGTGGACGCACGGTCAGCGCTCGATCGCCTTTGCCGGAGACGTGGATTTCGGCTCCCAGGCGACGCTCGACGGTCACCTGGCCCCCGACTACGTGACCCTGCGCCGCGCCTGGTTCGACCTGTGGCTGAAGGGGGTGGGCGCGCCCGACTATCTGGCCTCGCCGGTCAGCCTGTTCGTCATGGGCGGCGGCTGCGGGCGGCGCACGCCTGAGGGCCGGCTGGACCATGGCGGGCATTGGCGGGCCGAGGCCGACTGGCCTCTGCCGGGCACGGTCTTCACCGATTTCCACCTGCACGCCGACGGCGGTCTGTCGCCCGATGCGGCCCAGCCCGGGGAGCGGGTCTGGCGTCACGACCCGGCCCGTCCCGTGCCGACCATCGGCGGCGCCATCGCCTCGGGCGCGCCGGTCATGGAGGCGGGCGGCTTTGATCAGCGCGAGGCGCCCGGCCTGTTCGGTGCGACCGCGATCGACCGCGCCCTCGCGGACCGCGACGACGTTCTGGTGTTCCAGTCCCCGCTGCTGGACGAAGCCGTCGAGGTGACGGGGCCGATCACGGCGCGCCTGTCGGTGTCGTCCTCGGCGCTGGACACGGACCTGATGGTCAAGCTGGTCGACGTCTATCCGCCCAGCCCCGACTATCCCCTGGGCTACGCCCTGAACTTGACCCACGGCGTGCTGCGCCTACGGTTCCGGGACTCCTTCGAGGCGCCGCGCCCGTTGGTTCCGGGTGAAGTATATGACGTCGAGATCCAGTTGTTTCCGACCAGCAACCTGTTCGCGGCGGGGCACCGGATCCGCGTCGACGTGGCCAGCAGCAACTTCCCGCACTTCGACGTCAATCCGGGCACAGGCGCGCCAGCGGGCGAGGTCAGCGACGCGGTGGTCGCGATCAATCGCATCCATGTCGGGCCAGCGGCGCCGTCGCGGCTGGTCCTGCCCATCGTTCCAGCGCGAAGGGGCTGACTGATGGCGCTGGTCTCGGCCGGCGCCCGGCGTCCTATCCGGCTGCGCGCCATGCGGGCGTTCCGCGCCATCCTGCAACTGGGATCGGTGACGGCCGCCGCGCGTTCGCTGGGCCTGACCCAGCCCGCCGCCAGCCGCCTGCTGGCCCAACTGGAGCAGGATCTCGGCTTCGAACTGTTCCACCGCGACCGGGGCCGACTGGTCCCGACCGCCGACGGCCTGATCCTGTATGAGGAGGTCGAACGCGCGTTGGACAATGTCGACCGGGTTCAGGATTTGGCCCGCGACATCTCGGATTTTCGCGTCGGTCATCTGCGTCTGGTCGCCCCGCCCAGCTTTCTGGAAGCGGTCCTGCCCGACGTTATCGCCGCCTTCCTGGACCGGTATCCGCGCGTCCACCTGTCGATCGATTCCCACGGGGTCGAGACGGCCAAGGGGATGATCGCCGCGCGCGCCGTCGATGCAGGCTTCGTCAAGCTGCCGCTGAACCGCGACGACCTCGAGGCGCGCACGGTTCTGGTCAGCGAAACGGCCTGCGTCCTGCCCTGCGATCATCCGCTAGCCGCCCTGTCCGAGATCACGGCGGAGGATCTGAAGAACGCGCCCCTGGTCCTGCTGGGGCAGGGACGGCGGTTCCGCGCCCAGGTCGAGGCCGCCTTCGCCGAGGCCGGCGTCGCGCCCCGCGTCCGCGTCGAAACCCACACCGTCGCCTCGTCCTGCGCCTTGGCCGCGCGCGGCGTCGGCGTCGCCATCGTCAACGAACGCCTGGCCCAGGCCTATGTGCGCGACCAGATGGTGCTGCGCCGCTTCAGTCCTCCCATCCTGCACGAATACGCTTTCGTGGTTTCCAACAGCGTCAAGCCGTCACGCCTCGCGGAGGCTTTTCTCGCGCTTGTGCCGTTAGCATCAGCCAGCCCGACGGACTGCGTGTGACACCTCTTGTTCGGGGGCACCGACCGCAACTCGTTGAAGAAGAAAAGAACCCTTAGGGGGTGGCGGACAGAGAGGAAGTCGTTTCTTCTCATGAATTCCACGCCTTACGCCGTCTAACGGGGTGTAAGGCGCATATTGAAATCCCTAGGGATTTTTCTCGTTTGGCTAACCCCTCGGGACGCCTCTCGGACACAAAAAACCCCGCCGGCGTTGCAGCGCTCGGCGGGGTTCGAATGGGCTTGGCACAACACTCAAGGCCGCAGCTATCTTACCCGCTGCCCTGCCCGGTCGCAACGTCGGAGGTTCGCCAATGAGCCGCCGCCTCGATCCTGAGAACTTCGTCGCCGAGAAGCTGGCTTGGCATCAGCGGATCATGCATGACCCCGCTGTTTGTCGGTCCGCCAAATCCGTCGCCAGCCTTCTCCTCCATGACCTCAATCCCAGCGAGGGCGGCGCCTGGCGGGGCCAGGGCAGCATGGCAGCCAGTCTCGACCTCAGCGACAGGCAACTGAGGCGTCTGCTCAAGCAACTCGAAACCGCCGCCTATTTGCAGATCGAAGTTCAAAAAGGTCGCGGTCGGACCAACATCTACCGCGCCACCCTTCCTGCTGATCAGGCTGAAGCCCCTCAAAAGCGGACATCCACGACCGGTCAAATCGCTGAAAACCGGACACAGGTGACCGCTCAAACGCCAAAAAACCGGACATCCACGTCACGAAAACCGGACATGGGCGTCCGACAATTCCTTTATGAACCCATTAATAGATTTCCGCCGCCCGAACGCCGGCGACCGTCCAGCGGCGAAGGCAAACTCGCGTCGGTCGATCCATTCTCGCAGGCCGACATTCGGGAGACGGTGAGCCGGCTCCTTGGTGAGGGCCGGACAATCAGCTACCTGGACCCTGCCGCTTGGGATGCCGACGGCCACCGGATCATCTGCAGGAGTTCCATCGGCTTCACCCGGCTCCAGGAGCTGGTCGGCACCGCCTTAGCCGCGAAGGGCGTATCCATCGCATTTCGGCCCCGCGAGGCCGGGCACATGGCGGCTTGAGCGATGGCGTGCGCGGCAAATAACCCGCCTATTACCCGCAAGATATGCGGCAAATACATTTGCTCTTGCGGTGAACACCCCTCACATTCACCGCACATCGAGCGTTGAATATGACCTACATCCATGAACGGAACGATTGGACCGGCTTCCGCTGGGATGACAAGGCCCTCGCCCAACCACTGGCCGCCGTCCGCCACCGCCAGGGTAGGTTGATTGGGCGGATGGAAGCTCTCGGCTTCCCACTGCGCGAGGAAGCCGTCCTTCGGACCCTGACGGAAGACGTGCTAAAATCTAGCGAGATCGAGGGCGAGGTTTTGGACCGCGATCAAGTCCGCTCCTCTATTGCCCGGCGATTAGGCATGGACGTCGCTGGCCTAGTCCCTGCGGATCGCAACGTAGAGGGCGTTGTTTCAATGATGCTCGACGCCACCCAGAACTACGCCCAACCCCTCACTGCCGAACGCCTGTTCGGATGGCACGCAGCTCTCTTCCGGACCGGACGTAGCGGTATGAACCGGATCACCGTTGGGGCTTGGCGCACGCCAGAGGGCGACCCGATGCAGGTCGTCTCAGGCCCTGTTGGCCGTGAACGCATCCACTACGAGGCGCCGGCGGCCGAACGGCTGGACGGGGAAATGACGTCGTTTCTCGACTGGTTTGAGACCGCCACGCCCGATCCTGTGCTCAAGGCCGCCCTCTCCCACCTTTGGTTCGTCACCATCCACCCGCTCGATGACGGCAACGGCCGCATCGCCCGCGCCATCGCCGACCTCGCTTTGGCCCGTGCAGAAGCAACCTCGCAGCGGTTCTACAGCATGTCCACCCAGATCAGTGCCGAACGGAACGCCTACTACGACAGGCTGGAGGCCACTCAAAAGGCCGACCTCGACATCACGCCTTGGCTGTTGTGGTTCATTGCTTGCTTGGACCGCGCCTTCGACGGCGCGGAAACCATCCTTGCGGGCGTCATCCGCAAGGCGCGCTTCTGGGAGGCTCTGGCTGGCCAACCGCTGAACCAACGCCAAAGGAAGGTTCTCAACCGCCTGCTCGACGGCTTCGAGGGCAAGCTCACCAACGCCAAATGGGCTGCGCTGGCGAAGACATCTTCGGACACGGCGTTGCGCGATATCAACGATTTAGTCAGCCGAGGACATCTTGTGCGAGATGCTGGGGGCGGGCGCAGCACCAGCTATTCACTACGCGAACAAACTGCTTGAGTTGGGGCAGTGCATCTTGCCCCCGGCGAGGTTTACGTCCCTTGGGAATCAAAACATCGTTCGACGAACTTGGCGCCTCGGAGCTTGGTTCATGTCGATTTACAAGATTGCTGAATTGGTTGCTGATCGAAACGCGGCAACTGAAATGGCTCAGGACGTCATGGAGCTAAGTCAGGCTGGTTTGTTGAATGAATGGGAGGATAAGTTCGTCAGGCCGCTTATCATAATGCTCAATCAGGTGCCGCTGTCGCCCCGCCAAGCTTCTACGCTTTATCACATGTGGATAGAGCGCCGGCGACGAACGGAGTCTGACGGGGTGGCAATATCCTCCGCAGTGGCGTGCTTAAGCGCCATTCGATGGGATCTCGACGACGATGAGAGGAGCGTTCTGGACGAGGTTGCAGATCGGAAGCACGAGTTTGTACAGTTGGCCGATCTTAATCGGATAGCCCGTGTCGCCCAGAGGCATGGTCAGCATTTTTCGCCTGCCAGGCGCGGATGGCGCGTCCAATCCGAAGAGGATGAAAGGGCTGTCCACGAGCTTGCCCGTGATCTGATGTTGCCCAAGCATCCGCAGCGCGCAAAGCGTCAACGTCCTCAAACATATTCCAAGAAAGATAAGGGTTGCAGCAACGATCTGACCCCCCTGACGAGAGCGCTTGACGCGCTTGAAGCAGCCTTGAGAAAAACCTCTCCACAAACCGGCTAGTCTACGCTGTGCGGTCAAGGAAGCTGCAGTCACGACTTGAAGGCAACTGAAGACCCAACTGTTCTGCGGATCAACGGCCGAGATTCCGCACGTTAAGGATCCAAGGATCGGCGAATCGACGCGACAACCTCAGAGCGTGTACAGCGAAGGTAGTTGTTTACCGAAACTTGTTATTCCAGACTGGCTAAGAGGCGCAAGCTGACCCGCAAAACAGGATAAGGCGCCCCGACCTGATGATCGACCAGATTTCCTTTCAGACAGCGGCGCGCACGGTCGATCATCTGGGCCGAGAACAGATTGCCGACACTCCGACAGCGATCTCTGAACTGTGGAAGAACGCGTACGACGCGTATGCTCGGTCGGTTGAGCTGAACCTCTATGATGGGGATGTGCCCGTCGCCGCCCTTCTGGACGACGGGCACGGCATGAACCGCGACGATTTCGTAAGCCGATGGCTCGTTGTCGGCACCCAGTCGAAGATTTTGGCCGATACGACCTCTCCGGCCGAGCGCAATGGGTTGCCGATCCGGCCGCGGCAAGGCCAGAAGGGAATTGGGCGCCTGTCGTGCGCCAATCTTGCCCCTATCCTACTCTTCGTTTCGAAGCGTCGCGGCCAATCGTTCGTCGCCGCGCTCGTAGACTGGCGCCTGTTTGAGAACCCCTTCCTCACGCTTGGCGACATCCGGCTGCCCGTCATTGAGTTTCAGCAGCCTTCCGAACTGTTGCCCCAACTGCCGGCGCTCTCGGCTCAGCTCCTCCAGAATCTCGACGGTGGCTCCGACAAGGCTCATGCCGACCGGGTAAAGGCAGCCTGGTCATCCTTCGACGCGCTGCACACGGAGGAGGTGCGCCTCGGGACTGCCGTTCGCAACCGTGCGCCATCGGCGGCCGTGCGGGACGACATCACGAAGCTTCAGTTCAAAGATCGGCATTTCGCGCAATGGAGCGCGTGGACCGGCGCTTCCGATCACGGCACGGCCTTGCTGATGAGTGGCCTTACCTATGATCTGTCGGTCCAGGTTCAGGAGACGACCCGTAACTCGATCGCCGACAAGGCCAGTCGGAAGCTGGTTGAGACGCTCTCCAGCTTCGTCGATCCCTTCGTCGATCCGGCGCACCCCGAGCTGAATGCCGTCAAAACTGACTTCCGATACGCCGTCCGGACTTGGCGAGGCGATCGCGCCCAGCTGGTAGTCGGTTCGGACAAGCAGTTCGACCGGCACACAGTCGAACCGATGGAACACCAGCTAGAAGGCCGGATCGGAGCTGACGGCGTGTTTCGTGGACGCGTTAAGGCCTTCGGCGAGTGGCGGGACGGCGAGTGCGTCATCAATCCCCCTGCGGACATTAGCGGCAGCGGGCGAGCGGACACGCTTGTGGGGCCGATCGACCTCTACATCGCATCGATGGAATTTTCCGGAGCCAACACGACCCATACCCAGCAGGAGTTCGTCCGGTTCAAGGAGCTGGCAGAACAGTTCTCTGGGTTCCTGATGTTCCGTGACGGTCTGCGAGTCATGCCCTATGGGCGGCCCGACAACGACTTCTTCGAAATCGAATCCCGGCGCACAAGAAGCGCGGGCCGGGAATTCTGGAACCAGCGACAGATGTTCGGCAGGCTGGCGATCAGCCGGGCCCGAAATCCCAACTTGAAGGACAAGGCCGGGCGCGAGGGCCTGGTCGACAACACCGCAGCGAAAACGCTCAAGAGCTTGGTCGAAAATATCCTCAAGGAGTCGGCACGATCCTTCTTTGGTTCGGCGTCCGCTATCCGGGCGGAGCTCCTGCCGGAAATCCGCAACGCCAATGCTCGGGAAAAGGCAGCAGCGGCGCGCGAAAAGCTAAAAACCCGGCATCGGAACGAATTTAGAACCCGGCTCCCCCAGTACCTGAAGGAGGCGACGAACCTCTCCAATGACGTTCATCGTTTCGCGGCCGAACTGAAACTCGACCGCGAACAGAGCATCATCAATGCCCAAACCGCGATCGAGTCTTTTCAAGACCGATTTCTCCGGCTGCAACTTGGCGAACCGCCAAAACCTCTCGGAACGCTGGAGGAGGGTTACGGTCGTTATCGACGCGAGATGGGGGGGGTCCAGCGCGAACTGCAAGAGTCTGTGGGGCGTCTACGCCTGCATGTTTCTTCCTTCACGTTCGACAATCCGACCGAAATCCTGGCCCAGCAGATCGTCCGCAATCGACTGCAGGTCAAAGCGCGGGTTGATGGTTGGCGCGACGAGATCAGGGCACTCCAGGTCGAGGAAAGGGAGCGGATCGATGCGATCATCGTCACCCGGCAGACGGCGTTTTCCTCTTTCGCCGATCCCATTCTCGATCACCTGAAGTCGGGCGAGATCGATTTCGCCGAGGCTTCTCGCCTCGTTGAGGAAATCCGCATTCGGGTGGACCGCGAGAATGCTGAGACCCTAATTCCCTACATCGGCGCTCTCGAGAGTCTGCGAGACAGCATCGACTTACAGAATCTAGCGACCGCTGGGATCGAGGAACTGTCCGAACTGCGCGTGGAGCTGGATAGGCTGAACAGCTTGGCCCAGCTTGGGATCGCCGTGGAAATCGTCGGTCATGAACTGCAG
Organism: Brevundimonas sp. 2YAF1; assembly: GCF_052114745.1. Taxonomy (NCBI): domain Bacteria; kingdom Pseudomonadati; phylum Pseudomonadota; class Alphaproteobacteria; order Caulobacterales; family Caulobacteraceae; genus Brevundimonas; species Brevundimonas sp. 2YAF1. The sequence goes on from NZ_JBFRFI010000009.1 coordinate 89,623, forward strand.
TCTTTCGACGACATCATCGCCGCAGGTCTGCGCGCGCTCCCAGCCGCTGTGCGAGAGTCCAAAGCGGCAAAGGATATTGAGTTCGGTTACGAGGGCATCACCGACCAACTTCGCTTCCTGTCACCGCTTCGGCTAGCGGGCCAGCGGATAGAAAAATGGATCACCGGGGCGGACATCGCCAGCTATCTCCATGAATTTTTTGACCTTACCCTGAAGCGGAACAAAGTTCGGCTGACGGCCGACGACGACTTCCTTCGCTTCCGCGTGTTTGATCAGCAGTCGCGCCTGTTTCCGGTGTTCATCAACCTCGTCAACAATAGCCTGTATTGGGTCGCCACCGGCTCGAACAAGGACCGCGAGATACGGCTCAGCGTTGTCGATGGTCTTGTCGTGGTGTCGGACAGCGGTCCCGGTGTGGCGGCCGAAGACGTCGAGAATCTGTTCGGCCTGTTCTTCACCCGTCGAGCTAGGGGGGGGCGGGGCGTGGGTCTTTATCTCAGTCGTGCCAACCTCGCAGCGGGTGGGCACAGGATCAGCTACGCGACGGGCGGCCCTACACATGTGCTCGACGGCGCCAATTTTGTCATCGAGTTTCGCGGGGGCGAATTTCTGTGAACGATGAAACCTATAAGCGATTTCTCGAGGATGCCTTTGTTGCACCTCTTCGCTCTGTGCTTATCGTAGACGACGACTATCCGACGTTCGAAGAAATGTTGCTGAAGCCAAAGTCTCGGAGTGCGCTCGCGCGAGCGTCTCGCGCCAAAACTTGGCGCAAGGATCCCGAGCGCGTTCAGTCTATTATGAACAGTTTCAGGAAGTCTTCACCTCCGCTGCTCGTGGACATTCACGATGGATTTAATATCACGTCCGGCCGCGAGTCCGCAGTCGCCGAACATCTACATCAATCCGACCTGCTGGTCCTGGACTATTCCCTAGACAAACGGAACCAAGGTGACGGCACCAAGGCCATCGAGATTGTTCGGCGTATACTGGCCAACGACCATTTTAACCTGGTAGTTCTGCACACCAGTGAGAACCTCGAAAAAGTCTTTCGAGAAATGCTCGTTGGGCTTCTTGCTCCGAACGGCGCGCTCCTGACAAACGACGAACGCGAGGCAATGCTCGCTCACATCGGCCAGTTTGAAGACGCCGAGCCCGACATTCTCTCACGTCTCGATGCCACCCTGAGCGAGGAACACTACCTCGCCTTCCGCTATCAAGGTAATGGCTGGCCCCTGCGGCCACCGGAAAATGCGCCTCCGATAGCGGCATTTGCGGCAGCGGCGGCGCAGCTCGGATATACTCGCTTCCCCGACCAAAAACGCCTTGCGCATTTCCTGTTCAGTCGCCGGGAGGCCGTCATGGCCACACGTATGCTGCAGAAGCCGATCCCCAATCTTTCTTGGTCAATCGGCGAGCGCCCTTGGATCCGCTCGGATGCTGGGTTCATTGCCTTCACGGCCAAGCAGGATAAGGCCAACCTCCTTGACGAGCTCGTGGAATCTCTGATGGCGTGGCGGCCACCCCCCTCTCGGCTGTTTCTGGCGAAGATGCGCGCACAGATAGACAGGTCCGGCGTCACTGCAGAATCGACGGCCCTGGGAAACAAGGCGGTACTGGCGCGATGGTACAAGACACTGCTCGAGGCGGATGAATCGTCGCGGGAGTACCTCATTCAAGAGAGCGTCGGTCGTCACTCGGACCTACTAATGGCCGAGATCCTACCTGCCGTATCCAAGTTCGCAGACGAAATGATCCGGGCTGATGCGGCAGATGGCGCAGTAACCGAACTTTGCAAGCGCTACTTCGAAGTGGACTTCGCCAAAGATTCGGCCATCGACAATGCCAACACAGAGCACAATGTCTTCGTCTGCAGCAAAAAGCCGGAGGGCCACCACCTGGCTACCGGGCACGTCTTTTATGCCGATAATGCGACTTGGGTTTGCCTGACGCCGATGTGTGACCTGGTTCCGGGCCAGAAGACCAAATCGACCCGGTACGGCAAGATGGCTGGCACGATGCCGTTCGTGGCGGTCCGGCTACACAGCGTGAAGGTCACGACTGCGAAGGACGTTTCGTCCAATCGCTATATTTTCCTGCGCATCGACGGAGATGTGAAAGCCTTTAGTCTAGTTGAGAAAGAGGGAGCTAATCCTCACTGGTTCAACCTGTACGCGGCAAATGAAGGCCGCTTCAAAGGCGGCGGCTTCAGCTTCAGGCGTGTCGAGCTTGACAGTCGAGGAACGCTGCGGGCGAAGCCGTTCCGGGCGGAGATAGTTGGACAGTTGCGGTACGAGTACGCGCTGAACTTTATGAATCGTCTGGGCTCGTCCATGACGCGCGTCGGCCTGGATTTCTTGGGGCGCGATGATGCACAGGATGGCATCCCCGCCACCGCTGCCGACCCGATCCCTGCCGTCGAGGCCGCCAACACGCGCCGTTCCCCAAATGTTCTTGACGAAGCGGTATGAACAGGTCTTTTCCTGAACTTTTCGAATCGTGAGATCGAACGCCAATGACGTACAAGCTCATCGATCTGTTCGCTGGCGCCGGAGGCATGTCGCTGGGCTTCCGCAACGAAGGCATCGAACCCATTCTCGCATTGGACAACGACGCCCACGCAGTTGAGACTCACAAACTCAATTTCGACGGCGAGGCCTATTGCGCCAATATCGAAGAATGGCTTCAAACAGCCAGTATCCCTCAGGCGGATGTCGTGATCGGCGGCCCGCCATGCCAAGGCTTCAGTCTTCTCAATAAGAAGCGGGACGGTGACAGCCGACGGGCCCTGTGGGAGCCTTATCTCGAGATCGCGAACCGTTCAGGCGCTCGCGTTTTCATCATGGAGAACGTCGCCGAGTTGTTCCGATCGCCGGAACTGGAGGCGATCCGTGCCAAGGCGGGCGAGTTCGGGTTCGAGACCAAGGCTTCGATCGTGAACGCAGCCGACTACGGCGCGGCCCAAACGCGCAAACGCACGATCGTCGTCGGCTGGCGCTCGATCGCCGAACCCGACTTTCCACCGCGCCCTACCCACGCCGACCCCGGAAAGAAGCTGAATTTGCCGCCATGGCGAACCGTCCGCCAGGTCATCGGCGACCTGCCCGCACCCGTGGGCACGGAGATCGGTACGGTGGCACCGTTGGACCTCCATTTCGGACGCACCCCGACCGACCGCAGCATCGCGCGCTACAAATCCGTCCCGCTCGGCGGCAATCGTTTCGATCTTCAGCGCAACGCGCCGGAGCTGACGCCCGACTGCTGGATACGCAAGACATCGGGCGGCACCGACTTGTTCGGCCGCCTGTGGTGGGACCGGCCGTCGGTGACAATCCGGACAGAGTTCTTCAAGCCGGAAAAGGGCCGCTATCTGCACCCGGAACAACACCGGCCTATCACCCACCGCGAAGCCGCTCGCATCATGGGTTTCCCCGACGACTTCGCGTTCGTGGGCAACAAGACCCAGATCGCCCGCCAGATCGGAAATGCCGTTCCGCCTGCCTTGGCGGCAGCACTGGGGCGAATGGTGGTGCGGATGCTCAATCCCCTAGCGATGAGCGCCTAGAACATTGACGGACCTGTCGTCGCCCGGACCCGTCGATCGGTCGGCGGAAATACTGCGGCTGAAGGCGTTGTTGGACGCCTTCGCCGAACGCTTGGCCCATGCAGATCTCAGGGACCAGGTCCGCAGTCTCATTCCGGTGTTCCACGAACTGCGAAGCTTGGGCTGCGGACTTCTTCCAGAGAACCCCGGATCAGCTAGGGATCGGATCATCGCCTATCTGCGCCGGTACCCAATGACGCTGATCGACGGCGATGAGCTGCTCGTCATATCCGGTATTGGCGAATGGGCACGGCGAGTCCGGGAGTTGCGTGTTCAGTTCGGCTGGTGGATCTACACTGGCGTCACGCTCCGAGAACTCGCGGAAGAGAATCCGGAAGCCGCCGCCGATCTCAGCGAACGTCTGGGGGTGCCGATCAACCGGATCCGCCCGGACCACTATCTCCTAGTCAGCAGCGAGCAGGATCGGGACGCGGCACATCGCTGGAACTTGCTGAACGGCATTCGCAAACAGGAGATGGGCGTAAAAGCCAAGATTCTGGCTTATCTGCGGGCCAACGTCGGAATGCCGGTTACTTTGGAAGAGCTGCGCTACCTGGCCGGCGACCGAAGTGAATGGGCTAGGCGCGTGCGGGAACTCCGGACAGAGGACGGCTGGCCCATCTTCACCCGGATGCAAGGACGCCCAGACCTGCCTGTCGGCAGCTATGTCCTTGACGAAGACAAGCAAGCGCCAGAGCACGACCGTCAGATTCCCGATGACGTGCGCGTGCAGGTTCTCGAGCGAGATGGGTTCGCTTGTCGACATTGCGGCTGGAAGCGGGAACAGCTGAGGCCGGAAGATCCACGGAAATTCCTGGAGCTGCATCACGTCCAGCATCACAAGGATGGGGGTGCCAACACACCCGATAACCTCGTCACCCTGTGCAACGTCCATCACGACCAGGTCCACGCGGGCAAACTCATTGCGCCCGACGCGGTTGAATCCTGAGCGCGGCGTGGGTCCGGCCCCCTATGGGCGAACTGCGCCTTGATCGACACCGTCGATCCGGTCCGTCGCAGCGCGATGATGGCGAAAGTTCGAGGCAAAAACACTGCCCCGGAGCTGCGCGTGCGACGCGTTGCGCATGGCATGGGATTGAGGTTTCGACTTCACCGGAAGGATCTTCCCGGGACGCCCGATCTCGTGTTCGCGAAGCACCGGCTCGTCGTCTTCGTACATGGTTGTTTCTGGCATCGCCACGAAGGGTGTCGGCGTGCGACGACGCCGAGCACCCGCCAAGAATTTTGGAAAGCGAAGTTCGCTGCGACCGTGCAGCGGGATGCGCAACAAATTCGAGCTCTCCAGGCCGCAGGATGGCGTGTGTTGGTCCTTTGGGAATGCGATCTCAAGGATGACGAAGTGCTGAAGACCCTATTGACCGACGCCACCGCATAGGCGGCTACCGCAGGTGCTCTCGCTGCCTGGCCGAAACGCAGCCTGGTGCGCCTTAATCGAACCTGGCATGGTCACCAGTCGATCGATTGCCCGGAGCATGCGCGATGGCGCCAGCCCAGCTGATACCGGGTCTGAAATACAGTCGGTTGGCCCTTTACACGATTCTCGGCGTGCCCGAGGACAAGCGGAAAGGAGATTGGCTGACGGGCTACACCCGTTTCAACGACGCCTTCTATGTCTTTGCCACGGTGGGCGTCCCAGGCCGCACCGGGCACGACTACTCAAACTACTGGGAAGACGATCGAACCCGTCTCGTCTGGGAAGCAAACGGCCGCAGTCACATTGGCCAACCCCAGGTCCAGGCGATGGTCGGGAGAGCCCTGCCCGTTCACATTTTTACGCGAACACGCGATCGCGAGCCGTTCGAATACCAAGGCATCGCGATCGCGGAAACTGTTCGCGATACGCGTCCCGTGTGCGTAACGTGGGTATTCGAGCTGCCTTTGGCCAAGCCTCCAGCGCTTCTCAGTGCACCAGATTTGAGTGCCGACATCGATCCTGTGACGGAAGGCGAATACCTGCGCGCGCAGCGTTTGGGACAGGCCAAATTTCGGTCGGATCTGCTCAAACGTTGGAGCGGCCGTTGCGCCGTCACGCAGATCGCCATGCCAGAAATTCTACGGGCCTCCCACATAAAAGCATGGCGGGACAGCACCGCTCACGAGCGGATCAATCCCCACAACGGCCTCCTGCTCGCCGTGCACCTCGACGGCCTGTTCGACAGGGGCTTTCTGTCGTTCGGCGATGATGGGAGCGCGATCCTATCCAACGCGATAGCGCCCCATACGAGAGAGGCGTTCGCTTTACATCCGAAGATCAGGATCCCTAACCTGTCCGAACAGAACAGACATTTTCTTAGTTCTCACCGAGTTAAATACGGGGCACTACTTGGGTTGAACTGATCCGTCTAAGTTTAACATTTGCGCGAGATTCGACGAGCGAGTACACAGCCTCGGTTTGCATTCATTCGCTGTCCGCGAGCTTCAACCACGAGCGCAGCATCTCGTCGTGCTCCGCCTTCACCACCTGTCGGGCTTCGTCCCGCGTGAGCTTATGGCGGTGCAGGAGGGCGTCGTAGTCGGTCCGCTCGTGCCGGGCATAGGTGGACATCACGATGCCCACGGCCTGTCCAAGGCTGACCGGCGGCTGCCAAAGCCGGTCGGCGATCTCGCTGCCGAAACGATTAAGCAGTTCGGGCGGGAGCGCAGGATGTTTGTTGTCGAGGTGGGACAGCACCCGTTCGAGTGTGAACTGTGCGGCCTTCTTCGCGCGGCGTGACTTTGCCATTCGGGTTCCTAAAGGCTGAGCTCTGGGCCGCTTCGACCCCTTGAGTGATCGCGCTCCCACTCGGTCGGGATCAACCGGTCATCACCTCGCAGTTCAGCAATAGGCGTGGTCGCCCTTCGGACTGGCTCCGGCGCCGGATGTTTCCGCTCTTCCTCGTGCGCGACGCTTCTCCGCGCCTTCTCCAAGTCAGGGTCTGCGAACGTCACCTTGAAGATGGGGCGAAGCGACACTTCGAGAACCGCCGCTTCGAGGACCGCAGCCCGGAAGGCGGGGCTGCCTTCCACAACAAGCGGCTGGCCGGGGAAGCGATCCGACGCCAGGGCCAAGGCCAAAAACGCGGCTTCGCGTGACAGGGTGTCGGTCCGCACCTCGGCGGCTCGATCTGTGACGCGGCCCCCGTCCGGGGTCTGATAGACCACATCGCCGTTCCGCATGACCGTCGGCATGCGCGGCTGATACAGGACGTCCTGCACCGCTCGGAGATCCTCGGCCGTAATGATGTCGCCAAAGGCGCCACTTCGGCGAACCGTGCGCGACCTGAGAGCAAACAGCGCCGCCTCATCCCCACGCGATGCTTGCTCCTCGAGAAAACCCTGCCAGGTCGGAAGAGGATGCGCGGCCTTCACCGCCGCCCGGTCCTCGGCCAGGAGCCGGTCTCGCTCGACATAGGCCGACTTTCTGGACGCTTCGACGCGACCGAGAGCTTCGCGGCGCAGCGGCCCTCGCAAGTCGTGTCTTATGCGGATGCCCGCCTTCTCCTTGCGATAGTGCTCGCGGAGACGCTGGGCGTAGTCGCCGTGCCGCGTATTGACCTCGGCCATGGCGGCGGCTCGCCCTCGCTCGGCCGCCGTGCGGGCCGCCCGATAGTCGGCGTGGAGACGGCGGGCCTGGGCGCTGCGCTGGACGGCGCCGTCATAGGTCTGTTGCGGTCGCCCATAGTCGTAGGACTGCGCCTTGTAAGCGCCCAGACGGTCGGTCAGCGCCTTGGCGGACAGGCTCCGGTCGATGCTGCTGGCCTTCACCCAGGTTTTTGAGCCCGGCACGCCGGCAACAAGCCCTGCCCCCTTTGGCCGAAGCTCCAGGCCGTATCGGGCAAAGACCTCGTGAACGACCTCCCACGAGGAAGCCGTGGCGGCGGCCGTCAGAATGTCATCGCGCGCATGGGTGGCGATCCAGCCTGAAAGAGATTGGCGCCCGGAATGCGCCTCCATCGTCTTGGCCCGCTCCGGCGTGCGCGTCGGCTCAGCCTCTTGGCCAAGATTGCGGATCTGATCGCTGACCAGTCCATGGTTATCCAGGAGGAGATCATGCCGCAGCTCAAGCTCGCGACACGCCGCCATCAGCTTGGGGTAGTCGTTATGGGGGGCGACATTCCTCAGGGTCTTCGGGTGCACCTTGTTGATCGCCACATGGACGTGAAGATTGTCCGTGTCGTCGTGGACGGCGGAAATCCGTTGGTGCTCCGAGAAGCCTATGGCCGCAACGAGATGATCCTCGATGTCGCGGAGCTGCTCCAGGGTCGGCCGTTCGCCTTCGGGATAGCTGATGACCAGGTGATAGGACTTGTCGGACTGCGACCGCGTGTTCCGGGCCTGCACCAGTTCAATCTCAGTGATGGCCATCTCGAGATCGTCGTCGGCGCAGTTGGTCACCCGCGCAGCGACCACCCGATGCCCACCGCCGACGCGATCGACGACATAGCCGGCGAGCCGGTCGAAGGCCTGTTTGTCGGTGGGATGTTTGATGTCGAGGATGTAGCAGCCGAGCCGGGTATAGGCGCCGGCTCCCGCTTTGCGGGCGATGTGATGCGCGATCAAAGGGCGCGCACCTTGTGACGGATCTCCTCCGATGTAGCGGCGATCTGATCGACAAGGGCCGCGACCTCCTCAGGGCTCGCGCCCTCGCCGGGCCGCTGATCGAGCCAAAGCTTCAGAAGGTTGCCTAGGCGGTTGAGGTCGCCCCTGGTGCGGATGATCTCCTCGACCCGCTCGCCGTCCAATCGGGACTTAGGCTCGTACCCCAGCGTGAGCCGACGGACCAGCTCCGCCATCGACATCCCGACCGAGGCGGCAGTGGCCTTAATGCGCGCGTGCTCGTCGTCACTCAGCACTATACGAAGCCCGCGCTCCCGAGCGCCGCTCATGCTGCCGCCCTCCAAAACCCCGCGCCAGCGGAGCGTCGAGCCGAAGGCGAGTAAGCCGCATTGCGATGGAGGGAGCACCGCGAACTGATATCGGAATGCATATCCTGCCCTCTAACGGCAGGCAAAAGGACGCGATTCAAGGCAAGTGGGGCACACTTCCAACCGCGCGTCGCAGCTATTGCCTTGATTTGCCTTGTTTTGCCTTCCGACGCCACGAAACGCCGACGGCCGTGAAGGCAAGGAATCGCATCTATTCGCATCTATTCGCATCTATTCGCATCCTTTCGCATCTCATGAGGGCCCAGGACGCGAGGGGACCGGGCGGCGGCAGCCGGTCGGCGGCCTAAGCCAAATCGAACCGAACCGAGAGATGGGTGATCGAGACATAGTGACCGCTACGGCATCGCCGCCGCGATCCGCTTGATCGCCAGCTGATCGATCGCGCGGGTGACGGACATCCCATCCATGATGGCCCTATTGATCAGACGGTCCTTCATGGAGATCCCTTCCCAATCGTCGGGATAAGTCATGCCTGGGTTCTCCATCATCGTGTCGATGAACTGGATCTCCTCCTCTTCGACGACGATCTCCGCCCGCATGTGGGTTGCAGTGACCCTGATCTGAACTTCGTCCGACTGAAGGTCTCCCAGAAGGCTGCATTCCGGGGGTGCACGCCCATGTAGCAAGGCCGCATGGAACTCGATCATATGAGCCAAAGCGTCTTCGAACTTGATGTCGCCGATGAGCTCCATGTTCCGATTAAAACGCTCATGCCGCAGCTCACCAACAAGCTCGGTGATAGCCTCGCCTTCCTGCAAGGAGTCGGCCGACAGCATGACGATGAGGATCCGGGCGGCGTCCAATGATGAGAGGTGCTGAGCGCTTCTTCCTCGCCCTGTCGTCGAGATCATCCCGCCTTTGCGGAGCACAGCATAATAGGACGTCACCGTCGCCTGCGGACGAGCGATCGCTCCAGCGATCACCTTGATCATTTCGCCAGCTGTAGCCATGCCGCTCCTATAACGGAAAAAATCGGAATGAACATTGACAATCGTCCATTCTGAATATTTCCTATTGGAATGTAGTCCTCAACGCATGGCAGATTATGTCCCGCAAGCAGCCCGATTTTCCAAACAGCCTTCCCCCTCGCGGCCTGAGCCGCGACTTGGCGAGCCGATACATCGGCATCAGCGTCTCCAAGTTCGATCAGCTCGTTGACGAAGGAAGGATGCCGGCTGCCAAAAGAATAGACAGTCGTAAGCTGTGGGACCGTGATGCCCTGGACACGGCGTTCTGGGCTTTGCCCGAGGATGGCCCCGACCCTCAAGACAACCCGTGGGACGCGGCGGCGTGAAGAGAAAGCCGCCCCACGCCTCCTCCTACAGGGATGTCAGAGGAAAGCTCAGGTGGCGATATCGCCGCGTCGGCTTGCCCGAGTCTCAGACAACAGCCCTGTTTGGATCTGAGGATTGGTGGGCCTGGTATCATGGCGCGTCGGTGGCGCAGCCGAAGCCGGTGGCGTCCAGTCGAACGAAGGCTGGCTCCATCCATGCGCTCGGTGTTGCGTACTATGAATCAGCCGATTTCTTGGGGCTGCGACCGAGCACCCAGCGGACCTACAAGGGCATCTTCGACCGCTACCGCGACAAGTACGGCGACAATCCGGTGGCGCTGCTCGAACCCAGGCATATCCGGAATCAGATGGATAAGCTGGCGGCTCATCCAACCGCCGCCAACAACATGCTCAAGGTATTACGCGCAGTCATGCGGTTCGCGGTGGACCGTGGTTTCACGCGATCGGACCCTACAACAGGAGTGAGAATGCTGAAGTACAGAGCCAAGGGATTTCACACTTGGACCGATGACGAAATCGCCCAGTTCGAGGCCCATTGGCCCGTTGGTTCCAAACAGCGTCTGGGCTTCGATCTGCTGCTCCACACAGCCCAACGCTCGGGTGACGTGAGGCAGATGACCATTCATCAGATTGCAGGTGACAGAGTCATCGTGCGCCAGGAGAAGACTGGTCAGCCGATCGACATTCCGCAGCACCCCTGCCTGCAAGCATCACTGGCCGCCAGCAAGCTTGGGCATCTGGTGCTTCTGACCACGCCAAACGGACAACCGTACAGCGAGAAGGGCTTTGGGAACTGGATCAAGAAGGCGGCGGTAAGCGCTGGCCTTCCGCATTGCTCGGCGCATGGGCTGCGGAAAGCGGCAGCACGCCGTTTGGCTGAAGCGGGCTGCTCCGTCCACGAAATCATGGCGATCACAGGCCACCAAAGCCTCAAGGAGGTGGAACGCTACACGCGTGAAGCCAATCGACGGGGGTTAGCCGACGGCGCGATGAAGCGCGTGGGCTGAGGCACGAAGACGGAACAAATCTGTCTAACCAAATCGAACATGTTAGACAAACGGAGGTTTAAAATTATGATTTTACACGACTATTTTCACGGGGTGGCGGACAGAGAGGGATTCGAACCCTCGGTAGGCTTTCACCTACACACGCTTTCCAAGCGTGCGCGATCGACCACTCCGCCACCTGTCCGTTTCCACGACGTCGCCGTGTAGCCGCCGGACGGTCGTTCCAGCGGAGGCGAGGCTGATAGAACAGCATGACCCCCTCGGCAAGCGCCCTGTGACGTCCCATATGGGGGGAAGTCGATTTTGCCCCCGATTCTGCGAGATTTTTCTCATGTTGCTGCACAAGACCGCCGAACTGCCGACCGTCGAGACCGCTTTGCCTGGTCGAGAGATGCCTTTGGCGACCGATGCGACTCACTTTGTCCTCGGTCATGCGCTGAAGGGGCCGCACCCCGAGGGGGTCGAGACGGCGATCTTCGCCATGGGCTGTTTCTGGGGCGTGGAGCGGGTGTTCTGGTCGCTGCCGGGCGTCTGGGTGACGTCGGCGGGCTATGCCGGCGGGATCACGCCGAACCCGACCTATGAGGAGGTCTGCTCGGGCCGGACCGGGCATACCGAGGTGGTGCAGGTGGTGTTTGATCCGAAGGTCATTTCTTACGGCGACCTGCTGAAGGCCTTCTGGGAGAACCACGATCCGACGCAGGGCATGCGTCAGGGCAATGACCAGGGCACGCAGTACCGCTCGGCCGTCTATACGCTGAACGACGCGCAGCAGGCCGAGGCCGAGGCCTCGCGTGACGCCTATCAGGCGGCGCTGACGGCGGCGGGCAAGGGGATGATCACGACCGAGATCCAACCGGCGGGGCCTTACTATTTCGCCGAGGACTATCATCAGGGCTATCTGGCCAAGAACCCGGCCGGGTACTGCGGCATCGGCGGGACCGGCGTGGTCTGCCCCATCGGCGTGGGCGTCGATATGGGCGTGGGGGCCTGATGGACCGGGCGGGGGTCGGCAAGGTCTGTCTGGCGCTGCCGGGGACGACGCTGGAGCATCCGTTCGGCGACGACCACGACGCCTATAAGGTCGGCGGCAAGATGTTCGTCATGGTGGGGGCGACCGGCGGCGTGTCGTTCAAGGTTTCGGACATCGCCTATGAGGTGCTGACCGAGAGCGGCCGTGCGCGGCCGGCGCCCTATATGGCGCGCGCCAAGTGGGTGAACCTGCCTCAGATCGACGACTGGGCGGACGACGAATTGGCGGACCATATCGGGTCGGCGCACGCGATTATCGTTGGGAAGCTGACGAAGAAGGCGCGGGCGGAACTGGGGCTTTAGAATCCCTTTCCTCCCTATCGCGGAGCGATTGGGGAGGTGGATCGTCGCCGAAAAGGCGATGAGGCGGAGGGGGCGACTCCACGTCCGATCTCTGTGCCGCCCCCTCCACCGCTACGCGGTCCCCCTCCCCATGGAATGGGGAGGAAAGAGGAGGGGCGCATTGCACGGTGCGGCGAAAAAAAACAGTGCAATTGGTGCAATGACGGCGGGCGCGGCGATCCGAGGTCGGTCGGGCCGGGGAGCGGGCCTGGGTTCCTGAGCGGAGGAGGCGGGCGGCGATGTCAAAGAACGCGCGCAGCCTAAACCGGTGTTGAACCAAGGCGAGCAAAAGGGGGCGAGCGTCGATGGGAGTGACGAGATTTCAACGGCTTGGGTGCGGCGGATAGGATGGCTGGGCGGGGATGGCGCGCGGCGTTCCCCTCGGGCTTGACCCGAGGGGCGGCTGATGGCTTCGCGGCCAGTGGTGCTGGATCCTCGGGTCAAGCCCGAGGATGACGGCGGAGGGGGCTGCGGTCGCTACTTGGCCTTCTGTTCGGCAATCCAGCGGTCCATGCGGGCGTCGAGCAGGTCGAGCGGCAGGGGGCCGTCGACCAGAAGGGCGTCGTGGAAGGTGCGGACGTCGAAGCGGTCGCCCAGTTCGCGCTCGGCCTTCTGGCGGATCTGACGCAGGCGAATCTCGCCGATCTTGTAGGCCGTGGCCTGACCGGGCCAGCCGATGTAGCGTTGCAGCTCTGTCTCGATGTTGTGCGGCGCCAGGGCCGAATTGTCGCGGAAGCAGGCGCGGGCCTGTTCGGTGGTCCAGCCCAGCCAGTGCAGGCCGGTGTCGGCCACCAGGCGGCAGGCGCGCCACATCTCGTAGCTGAGGCGGCCGAAGCGCTCGTAGGGCGTGCGATAGACGCCCATCTCCTCGCCCAGGAACTCGGAATACAGGCCCCAGCCCTCGATGAAGGCGGTCACGTCGGCGCCGCGGCGATAATAGGGCTGATCCGCCGCTTCCTGTTGCAGGGCGATCTGCAGGTGGTGGCCGGGCACCGCCTCGTGCACCGTCAGCGCCGGCAGTTCATAGAGCGGGCGCTGGTCCAGCTTGGACGTGTTGACGATATAGCCGCCAGCCACGCCGTTCTGCAGCGAGCCGGAGTTGTAGCGGCCGGTGGTGTAGGTCTCTTCGATCTCGCGCGGGACCGGCCTAACGCCGTAGGGGAGGCGGGGCAGGGTTCCGAACAGGGCCGGCAGACCGTCGTCGGCGCGCTTGGCGATCTCGGAGGCCTTTTCCAGCAGTTGTTCGCGGCTGGTCGCATAGAATTGCGGGTCGGTGCGCAGGAAGTTGAGGAAGCCGGCGAAGTCGCCGGTCCAGCCGGCGGCGCGCATTTCGTCCTGCATCCGGGCGCGGATGCGGGCGACCTCTTCCTGGCCGATCTGATGCACCTGATCCGGGGTCAAATCGGTGGTCGTGTCGCTGCGCACGAAGAAGGCGTAGAGGTCGCGGCCGCCGGGACGGTGGACCAGGCCCGGCTCGACCGGGGCCTTGGGCAGGTAGTCGTCGCGCAGCATGGCCAGCCAGGCCTGACGGCGGGCGGCGATGGGGCCGTCGATCAGGGCGCGGGCGCGGGCGCGCAAGGCCTCCTGATCCGCCGCCGGAATATTGGCGGGCAGGGCGGCGAAGGGCTTCATCAGCACGTCGCCGTCGGGATTGACCGCGACGTCGCGTTGGGCCTGACCCAGGGCGCTTTCGACCACGGACCTGGCCTGGATCAGACCCGAAGACAGGCCGCGCCGGGCGTTGGAGATGTCGGCGTCGTAGAAGGCGGGCGCGGCTTCCAGCCGGGCCAGCCAGGCGTCGGCGTCGGCGCGGGTGGCGATGCGGGTCGAACCGGCGAGGTAGGACAGGGTCTGGGCCGGGCCGCCTTCGGAATCGAAGGCCAGGCGCGACGGGTCCAGCGCGATGCGCTCCAACTCGCGGGCGATCAGATAGCGGGAGAAGGCGTGGTTCAGCCGCGCGTCGGCGTCGAGCGCGGCCGGGTTGATGGCGTCCAGCCGGGTCAGCAGGGCCTTGAGCGGGGCCTGACGCGCCAGATCGCCGGCGCGGCTGGGGTCGGGCAGGCGCGACAGGGCGTCGCGATCGCCGTCCATGCCCGAACTGATCGGATCGACGCGACGCAGATAGGCTTCATAGTCGGCCAGAACCCCGGCCAGAACCCCGGCCAGCGCCCCGGCCTCGGCGGTCGTCGCGGCGGCGGCGGGACCCGTCTGGGCGCCCTCGGCCAGAGCGGGCGTCGCCGCCATGAAGGCAGCCAGCGCCGCCCCGATCAGAAATCGCCCAGCCAGAAATTGCTTGTCCATGCTGTCCTCCCTCAAGCGAGGAGGAGCAGACAGGGGCGGCGCGCGACGGTCAAGCTGTTCGGCGGGCCTCAGCCGCAGAGGGCGAAGAAGCGGTCGATCCGTTTGGTCGATCCGCGCTGGGCCACGAAGGGGGTGCGGTAGTCGGGGCCATAGGCCGCCAGCCAGCCCAACTGGCGGAAGCGCAGGAAGACCGGGTCCGAGGCGCGGGCGGCGGCGGTCAGGTCCAGCCCGTCCTGCAGGGCCGAGGGTTCGGCCTTGGCGGGATAGGATTCCGTGTCGCCGCCCGACTCCAGCCCGATCACGCGGGGATGGCCCGCCGCCACGGTCTGCAAAATCTGCAGGGCGCCCGAGCCGGGACGGCAGGACAGGTCCAGCGGCACGTCGTCGGTGTCGGCCACGCCGTAGGACAGGCTGGCTTCGTCGGCGTCCTCGTTCAGGTGCCAGTCGTAGCCGGGCGTGGCGACGGGCGCCCCGCTGGAGGCGGCGATCAGGTTGGACTTCACCGTCGGCGCGCAGGCCGAAAGGGCGAGCGCCGCGAGAGCGGGGGCGATCCAGACAACGGGACGCATGGGGAATCCTAGCCAGTGCAAAGTTCGGCGAACCGACGCAGCTTGGACAGATTCGCCCGATCGATCTCCACCGCCGATGACTGTTCGCCGACTGTGATCTCCAGCTTGCCGCTGGCCATGAAGGCGGTGAAGACCGGGTGGTCGGCGCGCAGCATGGTTTGAAGCTGGCCGCGGCGGGCGCGGATCTCGGTATTGGTGACGGCGGCCCCGGCGGTGACGGTGGCGTAGCCGTCGGTCGAAGGGACGTCATAGAGGGTCAGCCGCACGATGCTGGAGCCCGGGGCGCATTCCAGCGTGGTGCGCAGGCGCGGGGTGTCGGGAATCTCGTTGGCCAGCACCAGAGGGCCGTCGCCGGAATAAAGCGTCCAGGTCCAGCCCGGGGCCGCAGACGGCGGCGTGGTCTGCAAGGTCAGGGCGAGCGCAAGCCCCAGCAAGGCGGTCATGGTTCAGCCCCCGCTGAATGGTTCGGGCGGACTTTGATCAGGCGTGGCTGGAAGCGCAATAGCCGAGAAAGCTTTGAACCATGCGGCGCTCCGCGCGCGTCGCCCGCAATTCCCGGTCGCCGGCCTCGGTCTGCACCGCCATGCGCCCGCCGCGCGCCAGACCGGTCAGGGCCGCGTCGGTCAGGGGCAGACGGGCCTCGAAGGCTTCGCCGTCGGACAGGGGATCGATCGGCTGCGGCCCCAGGGAGACGGGCGTCAGGGCGGGGCTGCGCGGCTGGGAATCGCCATAGACCACCGCCGTCCGGTCGCCGGGCGAGCAGGTCAGCATCAGCGCCACCTCGTCTGAATCCGCCAGGCCGTAAGCCAGCTTGGCCATCGTTCCTTCACGCAACAGATGCCATCCGACCGCGCCTTCTTCCGGGGCGGCGGGGGCACTGGTCAGGCCTTGCCCGGCCAGGGCGGCGAGACCCAGGGCGGCGGCGGCGGGAAGCAGGGACTTCAACATTACAAATCACTCGCGTTCGACAGGGCAAACGCGGGTCGCTTGTTAAGGGTTCACCGCCCCGCTTGGCCGCGCGCGATTCCGTGACCGCCTGTCGCCGGAATCACACGCCTCATCGAACGCGGGTCAGAAGGGGCTGAAACGCTCCACCAGGGACTGAGCCGCCGGGGTGGCCTGCATCCGGCTGATGTCGCCGCGACCGCCGTAGCTGATGCGCGCCTCGGCGATCTGGGTGTGGGCGATGGTGTTGGCCGAAGAGATGTCCTCGGGCCGCACGATGCCGGCGACGGTCAGTTCGCGGACCTCACGGTTGGTGCGCACTTCCTGCCGACCCTGGATGACCATGTTGCCGTTGGGCATGACGGCGGTGACCACGGCGGCGACGGTCAGGTTGACGCGTTCCGAGCGGTTGACGCTGCCCGAACCGGCGGCGTTGGCCTCGCCCTCGGTGCCGACCATCTTGGCCGGGTCGAAGCCGCCGGGGAAGGCGCGGCCCAGGCTGTTCTCCAGGCCGAAGAAGTTGGTGACGCCGCCCGAGGCGCTGTTGGAACGCGAGCGCTGGGTCGTGTTCTGGGTCTGGGCGCGGTCGTTGATGTCGATGTTGACCGTCAGGATGTCGCCGACGCGGCGCGCGCGCTGGTCGCCGAAGAAGCTGCGCGCGCCCGTGCGCCACAGGCTGTTGGCGGAGGCCGGGGTCGGTTCGGGCAGGTAGGCCTGCTCGACCGGGACCAGGGCGGCGGGATAGCCGATGGGGGCCAACTGGGGACCTTTCACCGCCTCGATGGCGGTGGAGCAGGCGCCCAGGGACAGGGCAGAGACGGCGGCGGCGAGGATCAGGGCTTTACGCATGACAGGATCTTTCTGCGCTCTCAGCGGGCGGCGAACTGTTGCGGGTTGGCGCGGGCGGCGGCGGCGGCGGGGCCGGCCACGGCCCGACCAGGGGCGACGGCGACGGCGTCGATGGTGCGGCCGGACTGGACGTTGAGCACCGGCACCGCCTCGCCGGCCGAGGCGTTGCGGACGGCCTTGCCGGTGACAGTCAGTTCGACGCCGCCGGCGATGTAGGCGACTTCGACCATGTCGTTGCGGGCGATGACCTGGGGCGAGGCCAGGTCGCGGCTGGCGACGGCGGCGCCAGCGCGCAAGGGCCGTTTGGCCGACAGGCCGACAACCTGATCGGCGTCCTGGGGACCGCCGGCCGGGGCCTGATGCGCCTGAACCACGGACCAGACGACGTCGGACGGCTGCACGATGTCGCCGGCGGCCAGGCTGCGGGCGTAGGTCAGGACCTCGACCGTGGCGCCGGGTCGCGAAGCCGCGCTGGCCCCAACACTGGCGACCGCGGGGCGGGCGGAGGCTTCGGCGGGCAGGGCCCCGCCCGTTCCGGCGCGCACGACGATGCGGCGCAGGCCCTGCGGATTGCTCCATTCCAGACCGGCGCGGCGGGCGGCCGCCTGAATCTGGGCGGCATCGAAGACGGCGGTCGCGCCGGTGCGCTGACCGACCACGACGCCCGAGGCGGCGCCCGCGTCGTCGAACAACTCGCCCAGGGTGACGCGACCGTCGTCGTCCGTCGGATCGGGCAGCAGGCTGACGGGGCCGGCCAGGGTTGGACCGGCGAGGGCGGCGGCGAGAAGGGTCAGGCCGAGGAGACGGATCATGCCCATGACCTAGTTCTTCACCTGGGCCGAGACGGACAGCATTTCGTCGGCGGTCTTGATGACCTTGGAGTTCATCTCATAGGCGCGCTGGGCCACGATCAGGGCGGTGATCTCGCTGACCGCATCCACGTTGGACGCTTCGGTATAGCCCTGCATCAGCGAACCGAAGCCCGGTTCGTTCGGCGCCCCCACGGTCGCCGCGCCCGAGGCGGCGGTCTCCAGCAGCAGGTTGTCGCCGATGGCTTCCAGACCGGCCTCGTTGAAGAAGGTCGCCAGCTCCAGCTGACCCACCACCTGCGGCGTGCTCTGGCCCTGGGTCGTGACCTGGACCTGGCCCGACTTGGAGATGGAGACGTCGATGGCGTCCTGAGGGATGGTGATGGCCGGCTCGACCGCATAGCCGTCGTCGGTGACCAGTTGCCCCTCGCCGTTGACCGAGAAATTGCCGGCGCGGGTGTAGGCCATCTCGCCCGAGGGCAGGGTGATCTGGAAATAGCCCTTGCCGTCGATGGCCACGTCATAGGTGTTGCCGGTGTGGCTGGGGCTGCCCTGCTCGGTGATGCGATAGACGCTGCCGGCCTTGACGCCCGCGCCGATCTGGATGCCGGTCGGAACGACGGTGCCCTGGGTCGACGACTGGGCCCCCATGCGCTCGACGTTCTGGTACAGCAGGTCCTGGAACTCGGCTCGCTGACGCTTGAAGCCGACCGTGTTCATGTTGGCGATGTTGTTGGAGATGACCTCGACGTTCAGCTGTTGGGCCAGCATGCCGGAGGCGGCGGTTCTGAGAGCGCGCATCGTTCAGCGTTCCTTCTAGCCGACCCGGCCCAGCCGCTCGACCGAGCGGCGCGACAGGTCGTTGGTGTTCTCGATCATCTTCGAGATGCGCTCGTAGGCGCGGCTGATCTCGATCAGATTGGTGATTTCCAGCAGGGTGTTGACGTTCGACCCTTCCAGCATCCCCTGGCGAATCTGCACGTCGGGCGCGGCCTGCGGCTGGGCGTTGGAGGCGTTGCGGTACAGACCGTCGCCGCTCTTTTGCAGCACCGACAGGGCGTCGAAGCGCACGGCGTTCAGGCGACCGACCGGCAGGCCCTGCTGGCTAATGGTGCCGTCCTGGCCCACGCTGACCGGACCGCGTTGCGGGTCGAGAACGATCTCGCCGCCGTCGCCCAGCACCGGCAGGCCCTGTTTGGTCGTCAGCCTGCCTTCGGCGTCCGTAGTGAAGCCGCCGTCGCGGGTATAGGCCGGGCCCGTCGGCGTCTGCACGGTGAAGAAGGCGCCTTCGCCCTCGATGGCGAAGTCCAGGGTGCGGCCCGTCTGCTTCATCGAGCCCTGGCCGAAGTCGCGGCCCACGCCCTTGTCCAGGACGAAGCTGGCCGAGGGGCGGATGTTGTCGTTGCGGGCGCGCTGACCGATCTCGGTCCCGACCATCAGCTGTTCGACCTTGAATCCGGTGGTGTCGGCGTTGGCGACGTTGTTGGCCACGATGTCCAGCTCGCGGCGCAGCGTCATCTGGCGTGACAATCCGATATAGGCGGCGTTTTCCACGAGTGCGGCTCCTTCGCCCCTCTCGTCGCAACGACCGTGCCAACAGGGTTAATCCAGGCGGAATGGGGGTTTGAGCGGTTTCACCCCCTGCGGCGCCCGGCAGGATTTGCCGATTGTAAACGCCTCGTTAACCAAAAACGCCTCATCAGGAAGGCTGTGAGGATCGGGGCGACGTGCGGATGCTGAAGCTCAAGCTGGGCAAGAAGAAAGATGCGACGCCGGGCGGCGACGACGCCAACCTGCCCGCCGTGTCGGACGGCGAGGGCGGCGAAGGCTCGGCCGCCAAGAAGAAGCTGCCCCTGCTGTTCATCATCATCCCGGCGGCGCTGGTCGTGCTGGGCGGCGGCGGGGCGGCGGCCTTCCTTCTGATGAAGCCCAAGCCGGCCGAGGCCGAAGCGGGCGCCGACCATGGCGGGCCTGCGAAGAAGGACGAGAAGGCTGCGAAGAAGGGCGGCGATCACGGCGGCGGCGAGGGCGGTGCGGCCGACCCGTCGCTGGGCAAGATCGCGCCCGGACCTGACGGCGTCACCTTCTACACCCTGCCCGACATGATCGTGAACATTCAGTCGACGGACGGACGTCCGACCTATCTGAAGCTGAAGCTGACGCTGGAGATGAAGGACGCCGAGCTGGCGACCCATCTGCAGAGCGAGGCCCCGCGGATGCAGGACATGTTCCAGGGCTTTCTGCGCGAACTGCGGCCTGAGGATCTGGCCGGATCGGCCGGCTCCTATCAGCTGCGCGCCGAGATCCTACGCCGCGTTAACCTGATCGCCGCCCCAGGCAAGGTGGACGCCGTGCTGATCGAAGAAATGCTGGTGCAGTAGGCATGACCGACACCCTGGCGGCCGAGAACGAACTGGATCCCTTCGGCGGCGAGCCCGACGCGGGCGCGGCCCTGTCCGAGCGCGTGCTGAACCAGGACGAGATCGACAGCCTGCTGGGCTTCGACATGGGCGACGGCGACGATGGCGAGCGCAGCGGCATTCGCGCCATCATCAACTCGGCGCTGGTGTCCTACGAGCGTCTGCCGATGCTCGAGATCGTCTTCGACCGCCTGGTGCGGCTGATGACGACCAGCCTGCGGAATTTCACCTCGGACAACGTCGAGGTCAGCCTCGACACCATCTCGTCGATCCGCTTCGGCGACTATCTGAACTCGATCCCGCTGCCGGCCATTCTGGCGGTGTTCCGCGCCGAGGAACTGGACAACTACGGCCTGCTGACGGTCGATTCCAATCTCATTTATTCGATTGTGGACGTCCTGCTGGGCGGGCGTCGCGGCACGGCGGCGCTGCGCATCGAGGGACGGCCCTACACCACCATCGAGCGGGTGCTGGTGCAGCGGATGGTCGAGGTCATCCTGAACGACGCGCGCCAGGCCTTCGAACCGCTGACGCCGGTTCACTTCAACCTGGACCGGCTGGAGACCAATCCGCGCTTCGCCGCCATCGCGCGCCCGGCCAACGCCGCCATCCTGGTCAAGCTGCGCATCGACATGGAAGACCGGGGCGGGCGGGTCGAACTGCTGCTGCCCTATTCGACGCTGGAGCCCATTCGCAAGATGCTGCTGCAGCAGTTCATGGGCGAGAAGTTCGGCCGCGACAACATCTGGGAAGGCCACTTGGCCACCGAGCTGTGGACCACGGAGACCGAGGTCCGCTGCGTGCTGGACGAGCAGCAGATCCCCCTGTCCAAGGTGCTGGATTTCAAGGTCGGCGACACCCTGATGCTGAACGTTTCACCGGACTGCGAAGTGTCGATCCGGGCCGGCACCATTCCGCTGACGACCGGCAAGATGGGCCGCAGAGGCCAGCATATCGCCGTGCGGGTCGAAGGCCCGATCAACCCCGATATCGCTTCCAACCTGGGCAGAGGGAAACGCTGACATGACCGGCATCATTCTCGATTCCATCCTCATGCTGCTGCTGGTCGCGGCCATCGGCTACGGCATCAAGCTGGAGAAGAAGCTCAAGGCCCTGCGCGAGGGACAGCTGGCTTTCGCCGGCGCCGTGAGCGAGCTGAACTCGGCCGCCGGTCGCGCCGAACAGGCCCTGGCCACCCTGCGCGCCTCGGGTCAGGAGACCGACCTGCTGCACGACCGGATCATCAAGGCCCGCGCGGTGAAGCAGGAGCTGGAAGTGCTAATCGCCCGCGCCCCTGCCGGTCTGCCTTCGCGGTCAGCCGCGCCGCCGCAACCGGAGGTCCACCCGGAGCCGCCCCTGGAGCTGAAGGTCCCGGCTTCGGCGGTCGCCCCTCTGCTGGACGACGAGTCCCGCGCCCGTCGCATGGCGTCGCTGATGGAACGGATCGAGGGCGCTCGCGCTGTCATGAAGGCCCCCGCCGCCCGCCCTGCGCCGCCGGCGCCGGCCGCCGCCGATCGCTTCGCTCCGGTGATGCAGGCCCTCGCCGCTAACCACGCTGCGCAACAGAGCCTAAACCGCGCCCGTCGTAGTCTGGACGAAGATCTTTTCGCCGCATGATTCTAAGAGCCTCTATGTCCGACGCGCGGCGTCGGACGACTTGAGGGGCGAAGCATCTTTGCAGTCCCTATGCCTGTGCGGCGTCTGAACCGCTTTTCGAGTGCCACCCATGAGCAAGCTGCCCCGCCTTCTGCCCCTGATCGCCATCGCCATCGGCGGGGTCGTGGCCGTGCGCGCGGCGGGCGTGGCGCCGGAACTGTTCCAGGGCGCGACCGCCTGGGCCCAGGACGCGGTGACCGCCGAGGCGCCCGGCGAGGGCGGCGGGACGGCGGCGGCCAAGCCCGCGCCCGCCGTCTGCGCCCTGACGCCGGAACAACTGGCCCAGCAGGCGGGCATTTCCCCGGCTGAACTGCGCATCATCCAGTCCCTGTCCAAGCGCCGCGACGCCCTGGACGCCCGCGACGCCGACTTCGCCACCACCCTGCCGCTGATGGTCGCCGCCGAGCAGAAGCTGGACGCCAAGCTGCAGGCGCTGGAAGCCCTCAAGGGCGAGATCGCGACCCTGGTCGGTCAGGTCGACGAGAAGGAAAAGGCCGAGAACGACCGTCTGGTCGCCGTCTATTCCGCCATGCGGCCCAAGGAGGCTGCGGCGGTGTTCAACACCCTGGACGACTCGGTTCGCCTGCCGGTCGCCGCCGCCATGCGGCCCCGGACCCTGGCCGCCATCATGGCCCAGATGCCCCCCGCGGGCGCCCGCGAACTGACCGAGAAGCTGGCCAAGCGCTTCCAGGCGCAGCAGTACGCGGCCCGCGCCGCCGCCGCGACGGCGGGCGCGCCGGCTGCGCCTCCGGCCGTCGTTCCGGCGGCGGCTCCGGCGTCAGCCGCGACCCCCGCGCCGACCCCGGC